>DAOPYF010000159.1:0-5228 GCA_035352735.1 Treponemataceae bacterium
TCTTGACGTAGTCATTGAGCCACGCGACGGCGTCCTGGCCTTCCTTGAGGAAGTTACCGCCTACCCACGCGGTGTAAAGGCTGTTGTCGGAGAGCTTCATCTGGCGGTCGGAAAGGATGACGGGGATTCCGGCGTCCTTGGCCTCTTTCAGAACGGTTTCCCAACCGGTCTCGACGACGGGAGCGACGACGATGTAGTCGACGTCCTGCTGAATGAAGTTGCGGATCGCCTTGATCTGGTTTTCCTGCTTCTGCTGGGCGTCATCAAAAATCAGCTTGTAGCCGTTGGCCTCGGTGAACGTGCTCTTAAACGACTCGGTGTTCGCGGTTCGCCAGTCGGACTCGGCGCCAACCTGCGCGTAACCGACGGTGATCAGTTTCTTTTTCGCGTCCTTGGCGAACGTCGATCCGCCAACGACCATAAGAAGGGCGATTGCTACCAATAAAACCTTTTTCATACACTCCTCCTGAAGGGTGATTGATAGGCGAATGATAGCCGTCCGTCGGGAGGAAGTACATGAAGTATCTTACTGACTTTGGTTGACCTTTTTCTTCGCGTTGCCGCGCGAAGGGGACTTTCTTACTCGGCGCGGGCGTTTTTTTCCGCCCGAAAATCCCTCGGCGTCATGCCGGTGTTTTTCTTAAAGATAAAGCTGAAATAATGGGGATCGTTGAAGCCAACCTCATAGGCGATGTCCGCGCTTTTCATCTGCGTCGAAAGGAGAAGTCGCTTCGCGCGGTCGATCCTCACGCACGTAAGGTATTCTATGAAGCTCTCGCCCGATTCCTGCGAGAACACGGTACTGAAATGGTTCGGGCTCACGTTGACGAACGAGGCGACCGAATGGAGGGATATGCCCGGCTTCGCGAAGTTCTCGTCGATATACCGCTTCGCCTTGAGGACCATCCCGCCATACCTCCCCTCGCCCGTGGCCTCGCGGCACTCTATGACGGCGGTGATAATCCTACGCGTCTCGGCGGTGAAAAGATCCCGCGAACCGGCGATCTCGGCGAGCTTATCCTGCTGGAGCGGCGCGGGAAAGATCGCGCGAAGGTCGCCGCCGAGTTCGCCGATTATCGCCGAGGCGGCGACGATGATATCGTAGAGGAGGTAATACCCGATAAACCCGCTCTTGACCGGATTTTCCCCGATCATGGCGGCATACTGCTCGACCAGGCACTCGACGTCGCCGCGCGCCACGTAGCGCAGCTTATCGGCGACGGGGTCGCTCCCGAGGCGCACGAGATCGGCCTCGTTAACCGTATGAATGTCGTTGATGCCCATAATCCCGCGTCGTCCGGTCGCCGCGAGATACTTGATCGACCTGACGGCCTCGGCATACGAGCGGGGGATCCCCCCGACGCGCTCTGCGGCCGAGCCGATGCCGACGGCTATCGAACACTTCGAGTTTCGCTCGGCCTCGTACTTGGTCCCCTGGGCGAGCGCGTAGGCCGCGTCCTCGATCGCCTCGGGCGTGGAGCCCTTGATGATCAGCACGACCCGGTCGCCACCGGGTGAAAAGGCGATGGTCTCGGCGACCTGCGCGGCATACGCGAGGATCGTGTGATTCGCCTTCGCGAGCTCGCGAAAGCCATCCCCATCAAAGGAAAGCTCCGCGACGACGACGGCATACTGTCGCGCGATCAAGTCGAGCCCGTACCCGCGCGCCTGCTCGATCGCGTCGGCGGTATCGACTTCGCCGGTAACCAAGCTCCCAAGCCACCGTTCCTTGAGCGCATCCGCGGTCGAAAGGGCCTGCTGCTTGAGACTCTCGAGGCTATCGACTTTTCGCTTCTCTTCCTCAATTACCTGGGCGACCTTATCGAGCGCCGCGAGCATGTCAGAGGCGGACACCGGCTTTAAAAGGTATTCCTCGACCCCGATCGATATTGCCTCGCGCGCGTACTGGAACTCGTCGTGACCCGAAAGGATGATTATCTTAATCCACGGTTGCGCCTTCTTGACGAGCCGCGCGAGGGCAAGCCCGTCCATAAACGGCATCTTGATATCGGTCACGAGGATATCGGGTTTCACGTCCTTGAGTATCGAAAGGGCCATCTCCCCGTCGGGGGCTTCGCCGACCAAGGCATAGTTCGTACTCTCCCAGGGGATGCTTACCCTGATCCCCTCGCGCACGACGACCTCGTCCTCGACGAGAAAAACGCTATACATTCGCGGTCACCTCGGGGACCCTAAAGGTAACGGCGGTACCTTCGCCGTACGCGCTCTCGATCTTCAGCTCCGCCTCGCCGTTGTAGTAAAGCCTGAGCCTCCGCGCCACGTTGTAGAGCCCGTACACGTCCCCAAGCCCGCTCGGGTCCGCGTCTCCCGCAATCTTGGCGAGTATGTCGGAAAGCCGCTCAGGCGTCATGCCGATGCCGTCGTCGCGCACCGAAAAAGCGAGAGACCTACCGTCCCTCCAGGCGCGCACGGCGATCAAACCCCGAGTGCGTTTGTTCTTGATACCGTGATACAGGGCGTTCTCGACGAGCGGCTGGAGGATCAGCTTGAGCATCGGGGCGTCCGCGATATCGGGTTCCGCTTCGATCGTGTAATCGAGAATGTCTCGATACCGAATTTTCTGGATCGTCAGATAGCTTTGCACGTGGCCGATCTCCTCGGCGACCGTGATCCAGTCCTTGCCGCGGCTGAGCGAGACGCGGAAGAAATTCGAGAACGCGCGAGTGATGGCGATCACGCTTTCGTTATCGTTCGCCTCGGCGAGCCAGATGATCGTATCGAAGGTATTATAGAGGAAGTGCGGCGTAATCTGCGCCTGAAGCGCCTTCATCTCCGACTTCTGGAGGTTCTGCTGCTCGCGAATGTTTACCTGGATAAGGAGCTTGATCTTCTCGGCCATGCTATTGAGGTTCTCCGTGAGGTTATCGAGCTCTTCGACGTTCGGCGAATCGGCGCGGGCGTCAAGGTCGCCCGAGGCGATGCGCGTCGAGAGATTCTCGAGCTGCTTTATCGGCCTTTTAATGCTCCGCGAAACCGAGCGCTGCGCGAACGCGGCGAAGAGCGTCACGCACACGACGGTCATGATCTGCAGGAGCGCGAGCGTCCAAACCATGATCTTTATGCTCTCATTGGTCCTCGCGGCGGACTCGATCTCGAGCACGATGAAGTCCTGGAGGATGTCCGAAACGAGCGCCGAGACGCCGCGAATCTCCTCGAGGATCTTCTCGTTGTCGCTGACCGGATAGCGATACTGCTCCTGGAGGCGAAGACGGTCGACGTATGAGGATAGCGTCTCGATGGCGCGCCCCGCCACCTCGAGGAGCTGGCGGTTTCCCTTAACGTCGGTGGACTCCTTGACCTCCGCGAGCCCTTCGGTAATCTCTTCGATCGTCGCGTAGATTTTCGCGTCCTCGAACTTCTTGTTACCCGCCACGACGTCCCACAGATCGCTCACGATCTCCGTCTTCATGATCTGGTTAAGGCGGTTTGTCTTGCTCACGTTCAATATCATGTGGTCATACCGGGCGCTCTGGATAAGCGAGCTCGCGATCGTCGTGACCGGGATGACGAGCATCACGGCGATGATAATTACGTACGAGGCCTTGAGCTTCTTGAGGATGCTTCCCCCGACCGGGAACCCTACCCTAGTAACCGCGCGGAGCCAGTCCATTGAGATCCCTTTCGTCCTCGCTGAAGACGCGCTCCTCGACGTGAAGAAGCCGCGGTATTTTCTCGCCGGCGGCGAGATGCTTCGCGAGCTCCATGATCGCCGGTCCCGTCTTGGGGTTGCACTCGATGACGAAGTTGACCTCGCCCGCCTTAAGCGCGTCGATGGCTGCCTGCTCGGCGTCGATCGTCACGATCACGACGTCCTTACCCGGCTTTATCCCGCGCTCCCGAAAGGCATCAAGGAGGCCGAGGGTCATGCTGTCGTTGTGGGAGAAGACCGCGTCGACGCGCGGCACTTTGTCGAGCATGTCGAGCGCGACCTCGTATCCCCTCGAGCGGAGAAAGTCGCCCGACTCGCTGTACACGATCTTGAAGTTGGGGTTTCCTGCGAGAATCTCGCGAAAACCCTTCGCGCGGCCGTCGGCCACGGAGGCGCCTACCGTGCCCGAGATCTCGGCGATGCGAACGGGTCCCTTTCGGTTCGCGCCGGAAAATTTCGTGAGCATGAAGCGCCCCGCTTCCCGCCCTTCCTGTTCGCTGTCGGTGCCGATGAACCCGGCGTAGAGGCTTGGGTCCTCGGTATTGATTTTCCGGTCGGTGACCAGGACCGGGATTCCCGCGCTCTGCGCCTCGCGCAGGACGTTATCCCAGCCATCCGCGACGATCGGGACGAAGGCGATCACGTCGACGCGGTACGCGATGAACGAACGAATGGCCTTGATCTGGTTTTCCTGCTTTTGCTCCGCGTTCTCAAAGAGGAGTTGAATGCCCGCCGCTTGCGCGGCCTCGCGAACGGAGCGCGTGTTGCAGTTTCGCCAGGCGTTTTCGGCCCCGATTTGGGAAAATCCAAGGATAAGGTCATGCGTAGCGCCCCTGTCCGCTTTTGTCGCGGATTCCCGGCGGGTACATGCAGGAAACAGAAGGGCCACGAGAGCAAGGGCGAGGATCGGTAATCTGAATGCCAGAATCGAAACTTTATCGAAAAGTTTCCGGGTATGAACCGTCATAAAATCGATTAACCTCGAATGCGTGTACGTTCACGTGCATTATATACCGACTGTTCTGGACACGCAAGGCGAATCGACCGATCGACGAAGGTAAAACTAGAGCCGCTCCCCGATCAGCTTGAGGAGCTGATCGCGCCCGTTTTTCTTCGACGCCGAGGTTACTGGGATCAGCTCGGGGCTCCGATTAAAAAAGACCGACCATTTCTTGACCGTATTCCGTATCTCGTTCGAGCCGAGCTTATCGGCCTTCGTGCCGACGAGCACGACCTCGACGCCGAGCTTCTCGAAGTACTCGACCGTATCCCGCTCGACGTCGCCGGGAAGCCGGCGCATATCCATCAAGAAGAAAAGGGTTTTCAGTTCCTTTCGCTCCTGCGCGTAGTCCGCGAGCATCCGATCGAAGGCGCGGTTTTCCTCGGCCGAGCGTTGCGCATAGCCGTAGCCGGGAAGGTCGGCGAGGATGAACGCGTCGTTGATTTTGAAAAAGTTGATGATCCGGGTCATGCCGGGCCGGGAACCGGTCTTCACGAGCGACTTTCGGTTCACGATCATGTTGATGAGCGAGGACTTCCCCGCGTTCGAGCGCCCGAA
>DAOPYF010000160.1:0-2845 GCA_035352735.1 Treponemataceae bacterium
GTTCTTGGCACCGCTACCACCTTTCTTGCGTCCCATATCAATCCTCCAACAAATCGTTCAAACGTTTTTTTCCGTCTTGCCGCCGCCCGGGCCCGTCACGCGGACACGAACGAAAGCGCGACCGCTTCCGGGTACTCCCGTTCGAGGGATTCTAACCCCTCGCGGAGGAAGCGCGCCGCATACCGGAGGAAGGGTTTATCCCCCTCCGAAAAGGCCGTCACGCGGAACGAAAGCGAGCCGCGGCCAGCCGTTGTTGCCTCGATCGCCGGACCGGATCCGGCGAGCGCGGTCATCGTAGTCCGCAAGAGGATGGTAACCGCGCCGCAGACGATATCCGTCCCGCGCTTGCCCATCCCCGCGTGCCCCGAAGCCTCCGCGAAAACGAGGTTTTCCGAAGAATCGAGGCCAACGACAACCGTTATCACGCCACTTAGGCCCCGACGATATTCTCGACGGTGACCATCGTATACTGCTGGCGGTGACCGATCGTGCGGTGATAGTCTTTTTTCCGCTTGTACTTGTACACGATGACCTTATCGTCCTTAATGCTGTCGCCGACGACGACCTGAACCTTGGCTCCCTTCACATACGGGGTACCAACGGAGGCCTTGCCGTCATTGCTGATCATGACGACGGTATCGATATCGATCTTGCTGCCCTTTTCGGCGTCGATCAGGTCAACCTGGAGCTGGGCGCCCTTTTCGGCCTTGTACTGTTTACCCTTATACTCGACAAGTGCGTACATCTTGAACCTCTAATCACTAAAAATTTATCGCAACTCCAGGCGTCGTAACGGGTATACACCGGAGGCACTTTACAACAAGTCTGGTATTTATACCGCAAAACCGGGCGGAACGTCAAGAGACGGACGGGAAATCGAGGCAGTGGGCCTTTCGAAGGGCGAAAGTCCCGCTTCGGAGCCCCCTCACGCGCGCGCGGGAACCTGGGCGATCTGGCCTTCGGGTGGGTGCCCGAGGAGTCCAGGGAAGGCTACCGTTTGGCGTTCAGCAAGGCGGCGCGTTCCTCGATGCGGGCATCCTCATCGCGAATGATCATCTCGATGAGTAAGTAGACGTCTACGAAGGCGTTAAAGTTATCGAGCATGAATTGTGTCTGCTGTTCCGAGGAAAGCTGATTAAACGACCCCATAAACTCCTTGACGTTCTCAATCGAGGTGATCGTGTCCTGCATCTGAATGAGGGACACGAGCCTGTTCTCCCAGATACCGTGAAGATAGGTTTTCATACAATCCTCCTCCGCGCGGTCGGCGCGCGCGTCAGCATTCGCCTTCTCTCGTAAATGATACGGGATACCGAACCCGAATGCCTGAAAGGGGACGCCGGGCAATTGTAAAAACGCTTGCGCGCCCGAGTAGGCAGAACCTATACTGAGCTCATGAAGTATACCGTCGCGAAAAAAGACATAACCCGACTGACCGTCGACGCGATCGTCAACGCGGCAAACTCCCGGCTCGCCGGGGGCGGCGGGGTCGACGGCGCCATCCACCAAGCCGCGGGACCGGAGCTTTCCGCCGCGTGCCGCGCCATCATCGCCAAAATCGGTTCCCTTCCCGCCGGCGAGGCCGTCATCACCCCCGCGTTCGGCATTAAGACCGCTCGATTCATTATCCACACCGTCGGCCCAATCTGGGGCGTCGACCAAAACGAGGACGACCTTCTCGCCTCATGCTATCGCTCCGTCGTCGCCGTCGCCCGGGAAAACGGGGCGCGCACCCTCGCCTTCCCGAACATCTCGACCGGCGTCTACGGATTTCCCAAGGACCGCGCCGCCCGCGTCGCGCGCGACGCCCTCCGCTCGATCCCGGACCTCGACCGCGGCTTTGACGAGATCGTCTTCGCCTGCTTCGACGAGGAAAACCTCGCGCTCTATCGCCAGATTTTTTCGTAAAATCCTTTTTCGCGCTCCACAGACGCATGCGCCGACACGCGCGCTCCGACACGCGCGAGCAAAAGAGGTCGGGCTCGCGCGGCGCGAGACGGCGTATGGTACTCTCTGCGCGGACGCTTTGTTACCCACCCCGCGTAAAAGAAGGAAAGCGCGAATGATAAGGCCGAAAACGACCCTTTTTATGCTCATGTCCGTAGACGGAAAGATATCCACCGGAAGCGCGGACGACCGCGACGTCGACAAGGACTTTCCCCGCATCGCCGGTATCAAAGAAGGGCTCGGGCAATACTACGAGCTCGAGCAAACGACGGACCTTTTCTCGATGAATAGCGGCAAGGTTCTCGCAAAGGTCGGGGCGAACGAACCGAAGGGAGCGATCGAGAAAATCCCGGTGAGCTTTATCATCATCGATAACGAGCCGCACCTTTCCGACGTCGGCGTCGATACCTTCATCCGCAAGGCAAAGAACGTGTATATCGTGACGACGAACGGCGCGCACCCGGCCTTTCGGCGAAAGGACGCCGAGAACCTGCGCGTCCTGCGCTATCGCGATCGCATCGATTTTCCCGATCTCTTCCGCGAGCTCAAGGAGACGCACCAGATCGAGTCCATGACCATCCAGACCGGCGGAACGCTCAACGCCGTTCTCCTCCGAGAGAAGCTCATCGACTCACTCTCTATCGTCGTCGCCCCGGCCCTCATCGGCGGCAAGGACACCGCGACGCTCATCGACGGCCCGTCCTTGCGCGAAGAGCGCGAACTTTCCGGCATCAAGGCATTGCGCCTCGTCGACGCCCGCAAACTCGAGAACTCATACTTGCACCTGCGATACGACATCGTCAACGAAACGGAGCTTAAGTAACAAACGCACCGCGCACCCGAGCGCGCCCATAGTCTTCTTAGTCGAGCTCTATTCCCAAGAAGCCGAGGAAGGATT
>DAOPYF010000160.1:2945-5200 GCA_035352735.1 Treponemataceae bacterium
GCGCGCCCATAGTCTTCTTAGTCGAGCTCTATTCCCAAGAAGCCGAGGAAGGATTGGGCTTCCGGGAGCTTGAACCGGGCGTGAACGAGGCGGTTGTTCGCGGGGTCGATCGAGTAGTCGAAGGCTTCGCGAAAGTCGGCGCGCTCGAGGTTGCACTTTTGGAAGGTTGTGCCCTCGAGCGACGAACCGTCGAAGCAGGCGTCGCGGAGATCGGCCTCGATGAAATCGGAATTCCGTATGGATGATTTTATGAAACGCGCCTTCTTCAGGCAGTTGGCGAAGAAGACCGCGCTTTCGAGTAGGCAATCGTCGAAGGCCGGGAGAAACCCGAACTTATTGCAGTCGGAAAAGTTCACCCCGACGAGTTTCGACTTTCGGAAGTCGACCGTGTTGAGGGTCGCGTTCTCGAGCTTGACGAGGACGAGCTCGCAGTTCTCGAACGCGCACGAGATAAACCCGACACGCGCGAGCGATAGTTCCTTAAACCGGCATGACAGGAACGCGCAATCCTCGAAGGTGTGGTCCGCGAGCGCGAGCCCAGAAAAGTCGACCCCCTCGAACCGCAAGCCCGCGTGATAGTCGTCCGAGGCGAGCTCGCCCATCAGCTTCGCGCGCGCGTCGCTTTCGCCCACCGGCTCGAACGGCAATTCAGGTATCATGGAAGAATCGTCCCTTCGGCGAAGAACGCGACGTTGCCTTGTACGAATACCGAGCCTTCCTCGACGCGGCACTCGATCCGCGCGGGACGGCCCACGAAGCGTCCCTGGGAAAGCGCGATCGTCTCGCCCTCGCGCGCCTTCCCGTTTTTCACGAGATAGGCGGCAAGCGGACCCGCCGCGCTTCCCGTCGCCGAGTCCTCCGCGCGCCCGGCGTTATCCCAGGTTCGGCACTCGAGCGAGCGCGTATCGAATATATACGCGAACTTCGCGTTGAACCTTGACAGGAATGACTCGAAGTCACGGCGCGCGATGTGCGCGCGGTCGAGGCCAGCGCGAAGCGGGACGAGAAGATAGGGTAAGCCGGTCGAGACGACCTCAAGCGGATAGTCGGGGTCGATATCGCCCGACGCGAGGCCGAGCGACTCCGCGATCTCGCCCGCGGCGGAAGGCTTCGCATCGCCGATGAACTCAGGGCGCCCCTGATTCATCGTGACGGAATACCCGGCGCTTCCGCGCGAGACGGACTCAAGTGCAACCTTCCGGTCCCCGAGCGCGACTACGACGCGCGCGCGCTCCATGTCAGAGAAATGAACCCGGTGTATTACCGCCGCCGAGCCGAGGAGCGGATGCCCCGCGAAGGGAAGCTCCTCGTCGACCGTGAAGATCCTCGCCGGGAAGGCACCGCCGCTTTCGGGAAAGATAAAGGAAGTCTCGAACTGCTTGAACTCGCGCGCAATCTCGAGGAAGGAACGCCCATCCGTCCCCGATTCCGGAAAGACGACGGTAAGCCCATTCCCGCCAAGCGGCGCGCTTGAAAAAACATCAACGTGATAATACCGCATCATCACTCCCAAACCGTATTCACGGGCTCTGATCCCGACAATTCGGCGTACTCGGTTAGTACAGTTCGTTCTGCGTTCCCCGCCGCCGACTCTTGCCGGGTCCAACCCGCTCTTACCCTTTCGGTCAAGCCGGAACGGGCTCGGATCCCGGCAATTCGGCGTACTCGGTTAAAAGCAAGACCTTACTGTTTCAAGCGCCGACTCTTGCCGGGTCCAGCCCGTTCCGGCGCTACATGGTTTCGAGGAACGGGACGAGCACGAGCTCCATCGCGCTTTTCAGGACGATGCGCGTCGCGCGGGCGAGCTCGAGCCGGGTGCGCGCGAGGTCGGGATTGCCGGCCGCGATGATCGGGCAGTCGTGATAGAAGCGGCTAAAGCCCTTCGACACGTCGTAGAGGAAGCTCGTGATCGCGCTCGGGTCGCGGCACTCGGCGGCGCGCGCGGCTTGCTTCGGATAGTCGGCGAGGATTTTCAGAAGTTCCCATTCCGCGTCGTGGGTGAGGAGTTCGGGCTTCACCGAGCCACCCGCGAGCGCGCCCGTGGTCGCCGTTCCGTCGTGACCGAATTGGCACTCGGCCTCGACCTTGCGCAGGATCGAGGAGATGCGCGCGCCCATGTACTGGAGGTACGGGCCGGTATTTCCTTGGAAGGAAAGCGATTCCTTCGGGTTGAAGATCATGTCCTTCGTCGGCGTCGTCTGGAGGAGGAAGTAATGGAGCGCGGCGAGCGCGATCTTCTCCGCGACCTCGGCGGG
>DAOPYF010000161.1:0-5167 GCA_035352735.1 Treponemataceae bacterium
AGAACGTAGTGGAGACCCCAGGTCGGGAGGAAATAGGAGAAGACTTCGACGTCAGCTCCCTTCTCGTCCTTAAGGGTGCCCTTCATACCGGCAAACCAACCCTCAGACCACTGACCCTGGCGGCCTTCATAGCCTTTGTCCTTGAGGGTCTTGCAGATGTCCATGTAGGAAAGCATAGCGGGATCGACGTTGAGCTTGCCATCGACGACCCACGGAGCCTTGCGAGCGCCCTTGAAGGGCATGAAGAGGTCGCCAGTCGCGGAAACGACTACGCACTTGCCTTTCGACTTGTCCTTAAGGAGGGCAGCGGTCTCGAGGAACTTGTTGAGGTCAGTGAAGTTCTTCTGGACTTCGGCGGGATCGTCGGTTCCAAGATACTTCTTCGCGAGGCTGCGGCGATAGAACAGGGCACCGGGGGTTCCCTGCCAGGAAAGGCCGTAGACCTTGCCATTGAACGTTCCGACTTCGATCGGATACGCAAGCTCTTTCGCCTTGACGTCGTTCGCGATATCGGTGATATCGAGAAGGAGGCCGGACTCAATGTACTTGCGAACGAAGGCAGCCTCAAGAGCGAATACGTCAGGCGCACCCTGGCCAGAAGCAAGAACGGGATCAAGCTTGTTGGGGAACTGGTCGGTGGGGGTGAGCGAGTACTCGATCTTGACATCGGGATGCGACGGGGAATAGTACTTGTCGATCATGGTCTTCAACTCATCAGTGAAGGACCATACGACGAGGGTTCCCGAAGCTTTTGCTTCCTTCTTGGCGCAACCAGTCATCAAAACGACGGCAGCGGCAAGAACGATAAGAAATTTCTTCATCTTTCTCTCCTCTTTTCTGTTTGGCAATGGTTTTTGATTTAAAAACCTCAACCGATTGCCTTTCATGTGTTCAATCCTACACCCTTTCACGAAAGGCTGTCAAATGTTTTTTCGCAACTTCCAGGGCTTTTAACCGGTTAAATTAGTGGACCCTCGCAATCAACCGCTCCGCGATAAGTCCCGCGATACCGCCCACTTTTATCTCATTTCGCATGACTTTTCGGATAAAACGTCCCGATTGGGTCAAATCAGAGTCCTTCCAACCGCCTTTTGCGTCCCGATCCGCGTTAAAAACGAGTACGCCCGACTCCTCGCCCTTATTGTTAACCGACCAGTTGATCCAAGAAATGTTCCGTTTTTCCAAAAATGAAAGCCATTCAATGGATTCCTTGATGAAGGTTCCACCCCCACCCGACGCCTCGGAGGTACCGCATTCCGTCACGAAAAGCGGGAGTCCCTTCGAAAGCGCGATATCGGCCTTATTCATGAGCGCTTTTCCATGCGACCCAGCGTAAAAATGGAGGGTATACATGATGTTCTTTTGGTCGACGATCGGATCTGCCGCGGCGATGTCGACGTCTTGGCTCCAGGAAGGGGTTCCAACGATGATGATATTGTCGGGATCGATGGCGCGAATCGCGGCGATGACCGCTTCCGCGTACGGCTTGATGTTTCCCGACCAGGTAACGTCCTTCCCGTTTGGCTCGTTGCAGATCTCGTAGATTACGTTTGGCTTATCGCCGTATTTCGTCGCCATCTCGCGGAAGAACTCGATCGACTGCGCCTGATAGGCCTGGGGATTGCGGTCGTTCATCACGTGCCAGTCGATGACGACGTAGATCCCGAGGTCGATCGCCGCGTCCACCGACTCGATGACCTTGTTCTTGAGAACCGGCGCGTTGATATACCCGCCCTGCGTCAGGTACATGGCAGAACGCCATATTTGCGCGTTCCAGTCGTTCCGAAGCCAGGTAAGCACGTCTTTGTTCGCGTATTTCCCGTACCATTGCAAACCATGGGAGCTCATGCCCCGAAGCTGTACGGGCTTACCCGCCTGATCGCACAGGTTCGTCCCGATAACTTGGAGTTGGCCGTACCGTTCGACAACCGTCTTGCCGGCGGGATCGACCGAAAGCCGGGTATCTTTATCCGCGGCGCACGAGGCAACCGCGGCGACCAATACAAATGATAATAGAATAAGCGTGATACGATGTTTCATCGTTGTCTCCTCTCGGGGTGAGTATACCATGACTCAAGTATGTTGCGTAGCTCAACAAATGAAAATTTAACATACTTCTGGTGTACGCTAGGTAAAATCGACGATTTGGAGATAGGTCTTGCGATAATCGAGCGGGGACATGCCGGTACATTTCTTGAAGATGCGGGAAAAATGAAACTGATTCTCGAAACCGAACCAGTCGGAAATCTCACCGACGGCCTTGTCGGTCGAAATCAGGAGACCCGACGCACCTTCGACCTTGAGCCGGGTAAAATACTGATGGGGGGTCATGCGAACCTGCGCGCGGAAGATCCGGATAAAGTGTTCCTCGGAAAGCCCGAGCTTCCAGGCGAGATCCTCGATCTTGACGTTCTCGCGGACCGACTTTTCCATGAGCGATAGGGCCTTCTCGACGTGGATTCGGCTCTTGCGGTCGACGCCCGACTCGGAAGGGAGCGCGGAATCCTGCCGGGCCGTCGCTTGCGGGGCAAGCCGGACGAACCATCGCCAGAGAAAGCTCTCGAGAAGGTACCGGGCCGACTCGCGAAGCGCGGAATCCGCGGAGCGGGAAAGCTGGAGAAGGTCCTCAAACTGGAACCGGAAATTGCTATTTATAGAAAGAACCGTTTGCCGTTCCTCAAGCGCGGTCTTGAGCGCCTCGGAAAGTTGAATATCCTCCCGAGTAGGGAGGCTTGCGGCGGCAGCTCCATTTCGCGCGGCGAACCCATCCTTGAAGGATTCGGAAGCCTCGGGGGATTCGGCCGGACTCGTCTGCCCCGCCGGGAAGGAAAAAAGGATCGCGTAATAGGTTAAGGGCGCCGCCGGGGCATCGGGGACGATCGAATGGAACTCGTGCGGCCCGGAAAGGAAGAGCCTTCCGGCCGAAACGGGGTACTTGGTCCGGTTACAGAGAAAATACCCGGAGCCTTCGAGGAAGAAATGGATCTCGAATTCATTGGCGCCGTGGGCGTGGTAGCGCCCGTGCCAGGAAAGGCGGTCTCCGCTCGAAAGTCGATACACAAACACCGCGTCCTCGATTTTCATGGTATAATTCTACCGTAAGCGCGCGAAAATATCAATTTTAGATATATAAAATCAGGATCAACTATACCGCGGGGCTTAAGCCCACCGTATACTTGGCATAGATGAGACGGAGGATCAACCGATGAACACGATAGCCGGAATTGACATGGGAACCCAGAGCATCAAGGTCGTCCTGTATGACTGGGAAGCCCACAAGATCGTCGCGAAAACCCAGGTACCGATAGACCTGATCGCGGAGAACGACGGAACGCGCGAGCAGAAGGCGGAATGGTACGACGCGGCTCTCGAGAAATGCTTTCAGGCATTCACGGCCGAACAGCGAAAAACTATCAAGGCAATCGGCGTTTCGGGCCATCAGCATGGATTCGTCCCACTCGACGCGGACGGAAAGGCGCTCTATAACGTCAAGCTCTGGAACGACACCTCGACCGTCGAGGAATGTCGTCTCCTTACCGAAGCCGCGGGCGGCGCCGACTCGGTCATCGCCGAGGTATGCAACCTGATGCTCCCCGGCTTTACCGCCCCGAAGATCTTCTGGCTCAAGCGGCACAAACCCGCGGCCTTCGCGAAGCTCCGCTACATCATGCTTCCCCATGATTACCTGAACTGGCTTTTCACCGGCGTCTACGTAATGGAAGCGGGCGACGCTTCCGGCATGGCGCTTTTCAACGGCATCAGGCGCGAATGGTCGCAGAAGATCTCGTCGCTCATCGATCCAGGGCTTATCAAGCTCCTTCCCCCGATCATCGCGTCCGATAAGCCCTCCGGCTTCGTGACCGCCAAGGCGGCCGCTCGGTTCGGCCTTCCCGAGGGCATTCCGGTTTCGGCGGGCGGCGGCGACAACATGATGGGCGCCATCGGTACCGGTACCGTCCGCGACGGCTTCCTGACCATGAGCCTCGGAACCTCAGGCACCCTCTATGGCTACTCAGACAGCCCGGTTTCCGATCCCGTCAAGGGACTTTCCGGCTTTAACTCCTCGACGGGGGGATACCTCCCGCTTTTGTGCACGATGAACTGCACGGTCGCGACCGAGGAAACCCGCGCGCTCTTTAACCTCGAGGTTAAGGACTTCGACGCGTGCGCGGCGAAATCCCCGATCGGCGCCGAGGGTGTCGTGTTCCTCCCCTTCTTTAACGGCGAGCGGACCCCGAACCTCCCGAACGGGCGGGCGAGCATCGTCGGGCTCACCTCGGCGAACGTCTCGCGCGGGAACATCGCGCGCGCGGCGATGGAATCGGCGATCTTCGGCATGAGGATCGGGCTCGAGGCCTTCCAGGCGCTCGGCTTCCGCGCGAAGGAGATCAGGATCATCGGCGGCGGCTCGAAGAGCGCCCTGTGGCGCGAAATCGCGGCGAACGTGATGAACCTCCCGGTCAAGCGGCCCGACAACGACGAGGCCGCGGCGATGGGCGGCGCGATCCAGGCGCTGTGGTGCCTCGAGGGGCTCGAGGCGGCGAAGGCCGGGAAGGCCGCGCCCTCGATCGCGAAGCTGACCGACGCGCACATCAAGATCAACGAGGCGGACTGCATCAACCCGAACCCCGCCGCCGTGGCCGCGTACGACAAGGCCTACGCCGAGTACGGAAAGTACCTCAAGGCGCTTTCGCCCCTGTACGTGTAGCATAATTAGTGTACCTATAGCATGCGATATATCGCAAATCTACTTTGAGAAGGAAGGATACTATGAAAAGACAGCTTTCAATGCCGGTTTGGTGCGTAAGGAGCACCTGCGGAGACCCCTTCGGCGGTCCCGTCATGGACTCTATCACCTCTCTCGAGGCGATGGACATTCTCTGCGAGGCCAAGAAAGAAGGCCTTATCGACTTCACCTCGACCCACGACGACGATATCGTCTCCTGGGACCCCGAGCATCCGATGGATGACCAGGACCCGAAGAGCGAGTGCTACAAGACCATCCATGCCCTGAAGGAAAAGATGGACAAGGTCGGGCTCAAGATGAAGATGGTGACCTGCTCCCTCCACGGGGACAAGCTCTTCCGCAACGGCGGACTCACCAACCCCAACCCGGAGATCCGCGCCCTCGCCGCGCAGAAGGTCATGAGGACCCTCCGCATCGGTA
>DAOPYF010000162.1:0-5157 GCA_035352735.1 Treponemataceae bacterium
AGCGCGATCGCGGTGAGCGCCGCGACCTTGACGATGTTCTTCATGGTACACTCCTTATTTTCTGAGGCGGGCCTTTCGAGGCCGCCTGAATGAACGCAATGTTATCGCTTCGCGATGAGCCGGGCGCTGATCCGCGAGCCCGCGAATTGAATCGCCTCGACGAGCACGAGGATGATCACGACGGCCGCGATCATGATGTCGGTTCGGAAGCGCTGGTAGCCGTAGCGGATCGCGAGGTCGCCGAGGCCGCCGCCGCCGATCGCGCCCGCCATCGCCGAGTAGCCGATGAGGTTGATGATCGTGAGGGTGACGCCCGACGCGAGCGAGGGCAGTGCCTCGGGGAGCATCACCTTGAGGACGATCTGCGAGTTTCTGCTTCCCATCGCGCGGGCCGCCTGGATCACGCCGGGGTCGACTTCCTTGAGCGCGGTCTCGATGATGCGCGCGACGAAGGGCGCGGCCGCGACCGACAGGGGCACGATCGTCGCGACGGTGCCGATGCTCGTGCCGACGACGAGGCGGGAAAGCGGGAAGAGGAGGATCATCAGGATGATGAACGGGAAGGAGCGGAGCACGTTCACGACGCGGCTCAATACCTGGTTGAGCGCGGGGCGCGGCGCGATTCCCGCGGGGTCGGTGACGCACAGGAGTATCCCGAGCGGGAAGCCGAGCGCGAGCGAGAAGGTGGTCGAGAGCGCGACCATCGCGAGCGTTTGGAGCGTCGCCGAGCCGACGAGCTGGATAAAGGCGTCGAACGTGTTCATTTCGTTTCCTCCACGATAACGCCCTCTTCCTCAAGATAGGCGAGGGCCTTCGCGACGTCGCCGTCGCTTCCGGTGATGTCGACGACGAGCGTCCCGATCTCGGTTTCGCCGACGTTTTGCACGCCGCCGGCGCGGATGTTAAACTCGACGGCGAACTTTCGCGCGAGGCGGCTTAAGACCGGCTCTCCGGTGAGGTCGCCGCGGAATCGGAGGGTGTACGCGCCGCCCTCCCGCGACCAGCGGACGAGTTCGGGAAGCGCGCCCTCGGCGGAGGCGCCGCCCGAGCGCGCGGGGGAAAGGGTCACGCCCTCCATCGGGTTGAGGTGGCTGAGGAACTCCCGGGTGACCGCCGATTTCGGCTCGGTGAATATGTCCGCGACCGCGCCTTCCTCGACGACGCGTCCCTCGTCGAGAACCGCGACGCGCTCGCAGGCGTCGCGGACGACCTCCATCTGATGGGTGATCATGACGATGCTCAGGTTCATCTCGCGCTGGAGTTTTTTCAAAAGGTTCAGGATCGAGCGGGTCGTCTGCGGGTCGAGCGCGCTCGTCGCCTCGTCGCAAAAGAGGATGTCGGGCTTGACGGCGAGGGCGCGGGCGATCGCGACGCGCTGTTTTTGGCCGCCGGAGAGGGTGCTGATCGGCGCGTCCCCGCGCCCGGAAAGGCCGACGACCTCGAGAAGCTCGGCGACGCGGCGGTCGATGTCCTTCTTCGGGGTACCCGAAAGCTCAAGCGGGTACGCGACGTTGCCGGCCGCGGTGCGCGAGCTGAAGAGGTTGAAGTTCTGGAAGATCATCCCGATGCGCCGGCGCTGGGCGATGAGCGCGTCGTGGTCAAGCCCGTCGACGCGCCGTTCCCCGTACCATACCTCGCCCGAGTCTGGCGCCTCGAGGAGGCTGATGAGCCTGACGAGAGTGGACTTTCCGGCCCCGCTTTTTCCGATGATGCCGTAGATCGTGTTAGACGGGATTTCGAGGCTGACCGAATTGACGGCGGTCAGCGCCCGGTATCTCCGCGTTAGGTTGATAAGCCGGATCATTCGCGCTCCTTCTTTGAAAAGTATAACGTCGGGAACCGAAAAAAAAGCCTCCCGTCGGGGAGGCTTCTGAATTTCATCATCACCTCTCTCATCTTCTGGAATTGGCACCGTAACAATCGGTTGCCGGGCTTCATGGGGCCAGTCCCTCCGCCGCTCTTGATAAGAGATGCTATCAATGAAATCAGAAAGCATCCTTTATGTCAAGATAAGGCCATGGCGGAGGGACGCCGGCCCCCGGTTCTGCGTGGCCTTGCCGTTCGCTTGCCGGGTCGGTATAGTTATCGGCGTGATCAACAGTTCCTTTCACACGCATACCCGACTGTGCAAGCACGCGACGGGCATGCCCGCCGATTACGTGAACCAAGCCGCCCGCGACGGGGCGAGCGCGCTCGGAATCTCAGACCATTGCCCGTATCCCGACGACGCGACCTGGCGCGGAAGCCGCATGTCCTGCGCCGACGTCCCCGCGTACCTCGAGCTCGTCCGCGCCGAGAAGGCGCGCGCCCCCTTTCCGCTCTTTTGGGGCTTCGAGTGCGAGTGGCATCCCGCCTTCGAGTCGTGGTACCGCGACTATCTCCGCGGCGAGCTTAAGGCCGAGTATCTCGTGTACGGCTCCCACTGGATCGGCGACGGCGGGGAGTTTTTCTATATCCCGGAGGTCGCGGAGGACCGGTTCCTCAGGCGATACGTCGACTTGACCGTCGCGGGCCTCCGAACCGGGCTCTATGATTTCTTCGCGCACCCAGACCTCTTTCTCGCCGGGTATACGAGCTTTACGAAGGACGTGCGCGCCGCATGTCAGGATATCATTGACGTCGCGATCGAGATGGGCCTTCCCCTCGAGGCGAACGGCCTCGGACTCGACAAGCCAAAGGTCATGGGCGACGGCGGACTCCGCGCCCCGTATCCCGTTCGCGAGTTTTGGGAGCTCGCCGCCGCTTCGGGCGCGCTCATCGTCTGCAACTCGGACGCGCATCGTCCCGTCGACGCGATCGCGGGCGCGCGGAAGGCCGAGTCCTTCCTTGCCGGGCTTGGGATAACGCCGGTCGAGACGTTTGACGCGCTCTCCTTTACCGGTTCCACTGCAGGGCAACGGCTCGCAAACCGCACCGCGTGACGGCGCCCCCAAAAAGGATTTCGGGCTAACCCGCATGAGAATACTAGTGGCCGACGACGAGGCAAAGATCGCGCAGTTCATCCGAAAGGGACTGAAGGAAGAAGGCTATGCCGTCGACGTCGCCCCCGACGGGGACGAGGCGCTCGCTCTCGCGCTCAGGGAGGAGTACGACGCTATCGTACTCGATATCATGCTGCCCGGGATGGACGGGATCTCGGTGCTCAAGCACATACGCGCGAAGCGGCCGGACCTGCCGGTCATGCTCGTGTCCGCGCGCGGGGAGGTCGACGATAAGGTCAAGGGGCTCGATGCGGGCGCCGACGACTATCTCGCGAAGCCGTTCGCGTTCGAGGAGCTTCTCGCCCGCCTGCGCGCGCTCTTGCGGCCGCGCGTCCGGCCCGACTCGTGCCTTGAGTACGCGGACCTTTCGCTAGACTTGAGGACCCATAAGGCCACGAGAGGCGGCGCCCCGATCGAGCTTTCGAACCGCGAATACGCCCTCCTTGAGTACCTGCTCAGGAACGCGGGCCAGACGGTGACGCGCACGATGATCGCGAGCCACGTGTGGGACATCAACTTTGACACCGACACGAACATCGTCGACGTGTACATCGCGTACCTCAGGAAGAAGATCGACGACGACTCGCCGGTTCGCTTGATCCATACGGTGCGCGGGCGCGGCTACGCGCTGAGTGACCATGAAATCCCGTAAGATCGGGCTTCTCGGGGCGATCCTCATCCCGACGCAGATCGCGCTTGGGGTCACGCTCGTCGCCTTCGGCTTTTTCGTCTACATCAATTTCTCGATGCAGCTCTACCGGAGCATGGACGCGGTCCTCAAGTCGAAGACCGAGGGCCTTATCGAGAGCATCGAAGTCTTTTGGCGCCTCAGCGGGAAGGACCGGAACGCGCGCGCGGAATTCGCCGAGTTCGCAAAGGACTGGGTGACGAAGAAACCGCAGGACGGGATTTTCATGAACGCCGTGGTGCAGATCAGCATTTCGCGCGGCGCGATCGTGGCGACCACGCACGACGTGTCCTTCTGGCCGGCGAAACCCTTGCGCACGGGTACGTGCGAGACGATTGAGGCGCGGTTCGCCAACGGAAGGTCGACGCGCCTGCGCGTGTATGCCGAGGACGTTCCCGAAAAGAACAGCCCCGGCTACCGTATCATCGTGGGAGAGCCGACGCTCCTCGTCGAGGGCTCGGAAAGCAACCTTCGCGGCGCGCTCCTTTTCTTTATCCCCGGCATGCTCCTCTTCCTCGCGTTTTCCATCACGATCATCGCGCGCCATGAGCTTAAGCCGCTCAATGACATCGTCCAGAATATGGGACGGATCGGCGCGAGAAATCTCGACGAGCGCATTCCCTTTTCGGGCGGCACGCGGGAGATCGCGGCGCTCAAGAAAAGTTACGACACGATGCTCGATCGCCTCGAGCGCGCGTTTACCGAACAGCAGATGTTCATCGCAGACCTTTCGCATCAGATTAAGACGCCGCTTGCGGTGCTCAAGGGACTCTTCGATACGACACTCAGGCGCGAACGCAGCGGGGAAGAGTATCGCGAGGCGCTCGAGAGCGCCCTTGAGGAGATTGACACGATCACGAGCCTTATCGAAAAGCTCCTGTTAATCGCGCGATACGACAATCTCGAGATGAAGCCGGAGTTCCGTCCGATCGATCTCGCCGCGGAGGTTCGCGACCTCGTCGAGGTCTTTGACCCGCTCGCGCGGTCTCGCGGCATCACCGTGGAGCATTCGCTCGATCCCGCGGAAATCTTCGGCGACCAAAATATGATACGGCAGGCATTCGTCAACCTCTTCGAGAACGCGGTAAAATACGCGACGCCCGAAACCGTCATTACGGTCACCCTCCGGCAAGCGCAGGGCACTGTGAGGCTCGCGGTGCACGATTTCGGCGCCGTGATCGCATCCGACGAGATTCCCCATCTTTTCGAGCGCTTCAGGCGTTTTGACCGTACGGGCGCCCAAGGTTTTGGTCTCGGGCTCAGCATCGTCGACTCGATAGCGCGTCAGCATGGGGCGCGCGTTGAGGTGGCAAGCGATGCCGCGCGCGGCACGGAGTTTGCCCTTGTCTTTCCTCCGGGTTGCGTGAGCAAAAGATGAGAAACTTTTAATCTTTCGTTAAGGAAATCCAAGGTTCTCAAACGGTATTGTCTACTCAGATTCCCGGTCAGGGAATACAAGACTATCCGTTTGGAGGATTATCATGAAGA
>DAOPYF010000163.1:0-5005 GCA_035352735.1 Treponemataceae bacterium
ACCCCGCGCGTTGCTATGACCCCGCGCGTTGCTTGTCTCCCGCGCGAATGCTTATTGCCCAGGCGATGATTGCCACCCCGCGTACATGCTTACGCACGGTGCGAGTGCATACACCCCGCGCGAGTGCATATACCCACCGCGAATGCTTTTCATGTATCAGACAAAATCCTGAATGCGGTTCGTGATTATCGAGTTGACGCCACCCGCGAAAAGTCGGTCCCCTTCGGACCGTTCGTCGACCGTCCATACGATGACCGGCTGCGCGCCCGTTTCCATCGTCGGGGATGCGAGGGCGGTCTCGCGGGCGGGTTTTCGTATCGAGGCGCCCGAGAGGAAAAGGCATTCACGGTGCCTGAGAAAAAACGGCACGGAAGGGTAGGGGCAGTAGATGGCGGCGGTCGGGTGCGCGCCGTGTCGGCGGTAGGCGAGGAGCGCAAGAGGGTTGAACGACGAGACGATGCATTCTCGCCTTCCGTGCCGCGCGAGGGTCTCGGCGACCGAGCGCGCGAGGCGCTCCGCGTTTCCCGAGGTCGCCTTGAGCTCGATGTCGCAAAAGCAATCGGGCCCGAGGGTTTCGAGCGCCATGTCGAGCGTGGGGATTCTTTCCGCGGCGAACGCGCGCGAGGCGCGTTCGGGATGGAGCGCGTTGAAGAAGGATCCCGCGTCGATCGCGCGGAGATCGGCAAAGGGCGTATCCTCGACCCTTCGGTGAATCCCCGTGACCCGGTCGAGCCAGTGGTCGTGGGTAACGACGAGCTCGCCCGTCGCGGCGAGATGCACGTCGAATTCGACGCCTTGGGCGCCGAGCGAGCGCGCGAGCGCGAAGGAAGCGAGGGTGTTCTCGGGCGCGAGGCTTGGCGCGCCCCGGTGCGCGAGGCAGCGCGGCCATCCTTCGGGAAGAATCCGTTCATGCGTTTCGTCGTTGCGGCGCTTTTTCACCCTTTCACCTCTCGCCTTTTATGATATACTACCACCCGATTGCTCCGGGTTAAAGGGGATTGTAATGGAAGCTCACGGAAAAACGTTTCGGTCATATCTGCCGCTCACCGTGCTCATCGGATTTGGTTTTTTCACGGTCGGCATGATGGACCCGCTCTATGACAGCTACGTGCAAATCTTCCTCTCGCGCTATATCCCGTATAAATCGGTCGTCGGGCTTTTCATGTCGCTCGACAACCTTTTCGCGCTCTTCCTTATCCCGATCGTGTCCGTCTGGTCAGACCACACGCGCTCCCCGCTCGGCAGGCGCATGCCGTGGATCGTCACGCTGCTCCCGCTTTCTGCCGTCGCGTTCGCGCTCATTCCGTACTCGGCCGAGCGTTCGCTCGCGGCGCTCGTGATCTTGCTCGTGATACTCAACCTCCTCAAGCAGTCGGTGCGCGGGCCCATCGTCGCGCTCATGCCCGATAGCATCCCGGGCGAGTTTCGCTCGCAGGCGAACGGGGTCATCAACACGATGGGAAACGTCGCGGCGATCGTCGGCACCATCGGGCTCGCGCGGCTTATGGACGTCGACGCGGTTCTCCCCTTCCTTGGCGCGACGAAGAACCGCCTCGCGTTTCCCGCCGCGGGCGCCTTCGTTCTCCTCGCTGCCCTCCTTCTCTTCGCGTTCGTCCGGGAAAAGGGCGCCTCGGACACGGGCGAGACCGCCGGCGAGAAAACCCCGTTTTTCAGGAGCGTCGGGACGGTCCTTCTCGCGAAGGACAAGAGCGCCTTCCTCGTCCTCGTGAGCCTCTTCCTCTGGTTCATCGGGTATCAGGGTGTCATGCCGTTCCTGACCGAGTACAGCATCGGCACCTTCAAGCTGACGAACGGCGAGGGGCCGCTCGCGATGGGGATGGTCGGCATCGCCTCTGCGCTCGCCGCGATCCCAATGGGGTACGCCGCGAGCCGATGGGGCAGGCGCCGCATGATCCGCATCTCGCTCGTCGCGACGAGTCTCATCATCCTTTCCGTTTTCTTTATCGAGCCCGCCCAGCGGATCGGGCTCATCGAGGCCTCATCGATGAAGGTCGCGTTCTGGTCGCTCATGTTCGCGTTCGGCGTTTTTTGGATATCGATCGTCGCGAACTCCTTTCCCATGCTCTGGCAGATGGCGCACTTCGGGAACATCGGCGTGTACACCGGGCTCTACTACACCTTCATGCAGCTCGCCGCGATCATCGCCCCGTCGTTTACCGGCGCGATCATCGATCTGTTCGGCATGCGCGCCATGTTCGTCATGTGCGCGGTCTTCTTCGCCTTCGCCTTCGTGACGATGGGCTTCGTCACCTCGGGCGAGAAGGACGATAAGCCGATCGATCTTGATGCCTGACGCGTGACCGCTTGACCATGGCTACCCGTTGATCTACCATTTAGGTCAATGAAAGACCTTACTCGCGGAAACGAGACGAAGCTAATCCTTCTCTTTTCCCTCCCCATGCTCCTTGGAAACGTTTTTCAGCAGTTGTATAACACCGTCGACAGCGTCGTAGTCGGGCAATTCGTCGGCAAGCAGGCGCTCGCTGCCGTCGGCCAATCGTTTCCCGTCATCTTCATTTTCGTCGCGCTTATCACCGGATTCGGCATGGCCTCGAATATCCTCGTCGCGCAGAACTTCGGCGCTCGAAAGACGGAGCGGCTTCAGGCGGTCGTCGAGACCTCGCTCGCGTTCACCGCGCTCTTCTCGGTCGCGGTCACGGTCATCGGTATCGTCTTCGCTCCCGCAATTCTCCGTGCGATGGGAACGCCGGGAGACGCGTTCGATGACGCGGTCCTCTATCTCCGGATCGTGTTCGTGGGAAGCTTCGCGAGCTTCGGCTACAATACCTTGAGCGCGATCCTCAGGGGTATCGGGGACTCGCGGACGCCGCTCATCGCGCTCGTCATATCGACGCTCCTTAACATAGCGCTCGATCTTCTATTCGTCGTCGCCTTTGGCTGGGGCGTCGCGGGCGTCGCGGTCGCCACCGTCATCGCGCAAACCGCGTCGTTCGCGTGGACCGCGCTCTATCTCTCGCATCGGGTGAGCGTTTTTACGCTGAGCCTCTCGCGCATTAGGGTCGACCGCGCCGTATTCCGCGAGATCGTCGCGCTCGGGCTTCCCTCCGGCGTTCAGCAAGGCCTCGTCGGCGCGGGGCTCATGACGCTTACCGGCGTCGTGAACCAGTTCGGCACGAATCCCGCCGCGGCGTATTCGGTCGCGGGAAAGCTCGACAGCTTCGCGGTAATGCCCGCGATGAGCATGAGCCTCGCGATCGCTTCCTTTACCGGGCAGAATCTCGGGGCCGGGCGCAAGGACCGCGTACACCGCGGGCTCGTCTCAGGCCTTATCTTCTCGCTCGCGATCTCGGGCACGATCGCCGCGCTTCTCTATTTCTTCGGGGGATTTTTCGTATCGTTCTTCTCGGGGGACGCGGAGGTCATCAGGATCGGGTCAGAGTATTTCAGGATCGTCGCGTTTGCGTATATCGCGCAGACCATTATGTTTTGCCTGAATGGCGTACTCAGGGGCGCGGGCGCGATGGTCGTGTCCATGTTCATTACGATCGCGTCGATGTGGGTCGTTCGCGTGCCCCTCGCGATGATCTTCTCGTACCACTGGGGGACGCGGGGCATTTGGTGGGCGATCGTCTGCGGCTTTACCGTCGGCATGATCGCCGCCCTTTGCTTCTATTGCTTCGGCAAGTGGGACAAGCGGGTTTTGGTAAAGCCCGAGGTTATTGCCGCTCTTGAGTGAGATTCGCGAGCATGTCGGTGTAATATCGGCTTTCGATCGCCGATGGATCGACGCCGCATTTTGCGAGGGTCTCGCGCAGGATGGTTTGCGCCCGCGCGGTTGTTGCCTCGTCGGGGTTGTCCTCGAGGATCTCGAGCTCGACGAACCATCCGAGGCCAGTGACGAGTGAGAGTTCTATCCCGACCGAGATTCCGCCTTCTGCCGCGTACGCGAAGGTCTTCGTTTTCTTTTCTTTCTTGATGAAGGGCGTAAAGCCGAGATCGGTGATGAGCGTCTCGAAGGCGGCCCGATCGCCGATGGAAAACTCGCGCTCGTCGTTCACCTCGATGTCGCCCTGAAGCTCCTTCCGTTTATACGTGACGACCGTCTCGCCGGCCTCCTCTCGCACGCGAAGGCGCGTGGCCCGCGTTCCCGCGGGAAGCGGCAGCGTGCGATCCGCGGAGCCTTGGGTCGCTGAGCGTTGTCCCGCGCGGCGCGAAAGGGTTCCTGAGACGGTGATAGCCGAGACGAGCGCGCAGCCGCCAAGGCATACGATGATTACCGTTTCTTTTTGCGCCCCTGCGATGACCGCGATCGCCGCCGCTAACGCGAAGAGAAATGAAATGCCCGCGCCGATCGCGGCGAATGCCGCACTAGGGCCGAGGCCCTCGGGCGATGCGCCCTCGCGTTTCCAGTACACGTCGCTTTTCGTCGTTTCCCGCACGGGGACGGCGAAGCCCCGTATCGTTCGCTCGGTCGCCTCAGGGTCGGCGACGTGCGCCTTAAGCTCGATTTCCGTCATAATAGTTTTTTAGTATCCGCGTTTGTGCCCTTTTGTCAATTGTCCCGCGATGGAGGCGAAAAAAAACCGCCGACGCCTTATGAGCGCCGACGGTTTTTATTTTGTACGCCACCTGATACAGGCGGCCAAGGAATGCTAGTTCCAGTTTATGATCGACTTGTCGTAGTCGGCCGGCGGCACGAAGCCGAGGAGCTCGATGCAGGTAGCCGCCCAGCTCGAGATGCCGAGTCCCTCGTTCAGCGTCTTTGAGTATTCGCCCTTGAACTCGGGATCGTAGACGATGCCGGGCACGGGGTTGAGGGAGTGGCTCGTCTTCGCCTTCGCGGTACCGTCCTTCTTCATCGAGACGGCGCCGGTTTTCTTGTCGTGCTCGAACATGTCGTCCGCGTTTCCGTGGTCGGCCGTAAGGAGCATGATGCCTCCCGCAGCGTCGACGGCTTTCTTAAGGCGTGCGAGCTGGAGGTCCATCGCCTCCATCGAGCAGATGACGGCCTCGTACACGCCGG
>DAOPYF010000164.1:0-5003 GCA_035352735.1 Treponemataceae bacterium
AGGGCGCGGGCGAGCCGATAGGCGAACCCGATGTCGCCGAGGTTGTCCACGACCTTGCACAGGATGTCGACCGTCATGCGCGTATCCTAGCAGAAAAGCGGGGAAGATTGAACTATATGCGGAGGGACGATTGCTCCCTCTCATTCATCGTATTCCCCGGCGGGGTGCTTGTTCCCCGGCAGGGTGCTTGTTCCCCGGCGGGGTGCTTATTCCCCCGCATTCTGCTAATCTCCCCGGCGACTCAGCGCTCGCCCTTGTTGAGGAGCTGGACGACGCTCATGCGCATGATCCTGCGCGCCGGCGCGATCACCGCGACGAGCGGCACGACGAGCGCGGTGACGAGGCTCAAGCGCGCGGCCTGGGCGCTGTAGCGGATGTAGACGCTGATCCCGCTCGACATGCCGGGGGCGGCGGGCATGGTGATGCCGCCCGATGCGTTGATGAGTTGAGCGCACAAGAGCGAGAGCGCGATTCCGGCGACAAGCCCGATGAGTCCCGCGAGAAATGCCTCGAGGAGGATCTCCCGCACGAGGCGCGCGCGGCCGGTTCCCATGCTCACGAGCGTGCCGAACTCGCGCGTGCGCTCGAGGAGGGATAGGGCCATGGTCGTCGCGGTCGCGAAGAACACGATGACGGCGACGATCGCGAGGACGATGCGGTAAAAGCCCTGATAGTACTCGACGACCTGGCGAAAGTACTTCGCCTGCTCGTACCAGGTCGAGATATCCGTATCCCACCCGGCTGCGGACAGGCGGCGGGCGAGGTCGGCGCGCCGAGACTCAAGCCCCGAGTCGTCGCGATAGAGGACCGCGATCTCGTGTATCGCGTCCGTGCCGAAGAGGTCCCGAAAGGCGCGTTCGGGGACGATGACGACCATCAGGTTAAACTCCTCCGCGTAGCCCGAGACGAGCGACTGTACGGCGAGGTTCAGCATGTTGATCTGGCCGTCCGCGCGGACGCCGCTCGCGCTCACCGTGCCGCCGAGCGCGACGCCGAGCTTCTTCGCCAAGGCCGGGGACATCTGGCACGAGAGCCCGTCTTCCGACGAAAGCGCCGTCCCGCGGCGCGCGGTGAAGAAGGTAAAGAGCTCGGCTTCGCGCTCGGGCTCGACGCCCCAAATCTCGACCGGCGTGCCGTTGATCACCCCGAGGGCCTTGGACCGTTTCACGATCGTCCGCACGCCCGGCTCGTGGCCGAGGAATTCCATGAGGTCATCCGCGCGATCAAAGGAGCGAGCGAACGGGTCGACGTCGCGCGCGGCGCGATATCCCTCGGGATAGATCTCGAGGTGGCCGTACTGGCTCCTGATGAGCGATTGCTTGAGTCCCCAATAGTTATACTCATAGTAGCCGCCGACGAGAAACAGCGCGGCGACGCCGAGCGCGACGCTTACCGCGATCGCCCAGGTTTTTCGCCGATGGGCGACGAGGCTCCGAAACGCGATTCTCAGTGATTCAATCATTTTCTTTCCCTTTGCCCGACGTCATTCCGACGTCGAGACCGTCCAGCGCGCGGCGAGCGAGAGCTGCCACGTTTCGTTCCACCATCTCATCTCGCCCTCGTCGCCGAGCGCGATCATCGCTGACGCGGAGGCGATGAGCTTAAGGCGATCGATTGCCGAAAGCGTCGACTCTGCCTTGAGGTAGAGTCCGTCCGGCGCGAGATAAAACGCGTTCAGGTTATAGTCGACGCAGTCGGCGATCGAGGATGCGTTCTGCGCGCGCACGCCGATCGCGTGCGTCGCGGTGTAAAAATACGGCAAGTTCGAAGCGACGGCGCCTTGCGCGCGCCGTGCCGCGCCGAATGCCACGGCGTATTCATCAGCCGACGCATAGTCGCCCGCCGACGCATACCCGCCCGGCAACGCGGGTTCGACGATTGCCGACTCGAGGGAGTCCCACTCCTTCCCGGTTATCCCGGACGAGCGATACCGATACTCGACGTACGCCGTCACGTTTCCGACGCGCGGAGACACGGAAAACCCGAGAAGCGCATCGAGACTCGGACCGTCGTCCCGCGACAGGTGATCTTCCGGCGCGAAGGAAGGAAGAAGCGGCCGGTCGGAGACGGCGCATTCGGCGTACGGGATCACGCATTCCCCGAGCTGTCCCGAGTAGTAGGCGCCCAGCGCGTTCGAGCCGTTGTGATAGTACACGATGCCCGCCCGATGGACGTCGACGAGAATCGACGCGTCGAAGAGGACCATCGCGTCGACGCCGTCCCGCGCGGAGTCGTAGCGGTACTCGTCGCGAACCCAGGAGTCGATCGGTGCGTACCATATCTCGGCGGTCACGGGATTTCGGGAAAGGGAGACGCCCGCCATCCATTTCCCGTGGTTCGGCGAATCGTTCTCCGCCGTGTCTCTGGAGAGAAAATCGGTAACGGGCATCATGACCGCCGTCCCGTAGCGCCGCATGGTTTTTCCCGCCATCGCGTTTATGCCCCACTCGTTGAGGCTGAACGAGGCTAATGCTTCCTTCGCCCGAAAGGACCGATCGCCGCTTGTCGCTCCGTCCCAATCCCATCGCTCGCCGGAGACTTGAGTCCAATCCATGTCGCCCTTAAAGCTGAAGTACGCGCGGTTCGAGATCCCGAGAAACCAGTCGAGGTCCGCGGTCATCGCGGCCTCCCACTCGTCCCGCCCCTGCCAGTTATCGGCGTTCGTGGGGTTGTCCGCGCGAATGCCCGTGACGGTCGACTCCTCGCCGACTTCGAGGCAGAGCCGCTGCGCGACGGATTCGGAGAACCCTTCGGCGCGCGCGGCCGCGCCTACCGCGACGAGAAGCGCGAGCGAAAGGGCGCGGCGGACGGGGGCGCTATTGCGCATACTTCATCGCCTCGACCGTGAAGCTCGCGTGCGGGAGGGTCGCGGTACTGAAGTTCCCGAGCCTAACCTCGCTCGTCTTTCCCGTCGCGCAGTCCGTGATGCGGAACGCGGTCAGGAGCTCCTTTCCCTGCACCGCCTCGTACGAGTCGTACGCGATGGTCTTTATCGCCGTTCCGCTCGAGCCCTTGCACTCCGCGAGCGTCGGCTTAAAGGTCGCCCCGTCCACGCGAAGGTCGATGAGGTCGTACGTGGCGCCCTTGTCGGGAATGGCCTTGAGGCGAAGCGCGATGGCGCCGTCCTTGCGCTCTACGGACACCACCGAGTACATCCCGCCGAAGGTGATTCGCGTGATGTCCCCCGCCGACGCTTGACCGAACATCATCTCCCGCGGGGTGATCCGCACGGGGGCGACCATGCCGCGGTCGTAGATGAAGAATGCGTTCTTCACCGTCAGGACGACCCGCCTGGCGTATTTCTTGGGCTCCAGATACTTCGCGAGGCTGATCTCGCGATTGTCCCCGTCGAGGGAAACGCGCATCACCGAGCGGGATCCGTTTGCCTCGGTCAGCGTGAAGTCGAAGGCGAAGCCCGACTTCGCGTATTCGCGATACGCGTCGACCTTCGCGAGGATTTCCTTCCCGTCGGGCAAGGCCTGCGCGTGAAGCGCGCCCGCCGCGACGATCGCCATGAGCGCGGCGCGCGCGCCCTTTATCAGTGTTACATGCGCATTCATCGTTTCACCCTCCTTAATCCCGTATCTCGAGCTGACCCACGATGGAGGCAGTCCCGAGCTTCACCGAGCCCGCCAGCGCGCTAAGCGCGCCGCCGAGAAGCACCAACGCGGA
Source organism: Treponemataceae bacterium (assembly GCA_035352735.1). Lineage (GTDB taxonomy): Bacteria > Spirochaetota > Spirochaetia > Treponematales > Treponemataceae > Teretinema. Next base: position 3,673 of record DAOPYF010000164.1, read on the forward strand.
AACCTTCGCGATCCTCGACGCGGTCACGAGCATCCCAACGTGGATGTCGCTCGATTCTCCCGGCGGCGCCGGGAAGGTAAGCCCGCCGCACGCGTTGATGACGGCGCCCGCGATCGCGGATATCGCGGCCGCGGCGCAGCACGAGGCAAGCGCCACGACGAGCGTCTCGGCGACGAGCATCGTCCGTATTTGCGCGATCGGCGTCCCCATCGACCGAAGCGTACCGAGCTCCTGCTGGCGCTCGTACACCGAAAGCGAGAGGACGTTAAGGAACGCGAGCGCGATGGTAAGCCCGACGACGATCGCGACCACGCGATAATTCGAGCGGTACACGCCGACGATCTTGTTGATCTCGGTGTTTCCCTTTGGCATCGAGCGTATCGAGTAGCCCTTAAGTTCCGTCATCCCGGCGATCGCCTTGAGCGCCCCGTCGTATCCCGCCGAGCCGCTTTCGCGGCCAAGGCTCGGGGCCGAGACGCCGTCCTTAAGCCACACGCGGATCGCGTCGACCTTAGGGTCCGCTTCCGCGCTCACGAGCGCGTCGAGCGGTATCTTTACGTAAAACCGGTCGCGGAGCGTCGCCTCGGTCTTCACGGTTTCCGCGACCTTGAGCGTCATCCCGCAATCGGCGACGAGGCCGCCGACCTCCGCTCCCTTCGCGATCCCAAGCGTCCGCGCGAGGGCGTCGCCCATCGTCGCGGGGATTGCCTCTCCGTCCGCGCGCACGCCGTCCTCGAACGCGGAGCCGCTGCACGGCGCCGAGCGCTCGGCCGTCCCGACGATGCCGTCGATCTTCGACTCCGCGCGCACCTCCTTCACGAACGGACTCGCAAGGAGCCGCTGTTTCGCTTGTCGGTACTCGGCCCAGGTGAGCGCGGCGGATTTCGCGGAAGCGTCGGTATCGGTTACATCGTCGGCTGCCGCAGCATCGGCGACATCCTCGCGCGTAAGGAGGATATCGCCGTCAGACGCGACGCTTTGCGCGGCGGCGTTATGGAAGAGATCCTCGTAGCCCGCCGCGATGAGTATGAGGACGCACGCGCCGATCGTGGCGATGGCCGCGAGCGACGCGCTTCGCGCGGGAGACCGGAATACGTTGCGAAACGCGAATGCGAGGATGCGGGTCATCGCTTGTCCCCCACGAGGCATCCGTCCTTGAGCGACACGACGCGACGCGCGCGGGACATGACGGCGCTATCGTGCGTCGAGAAGATGATCGTCGTGCCGAGTTCCTCGTTGAGTCCGACGAGCAAATCGAGGATTCCCGCACCGACTTCATGGTCGAGGTTCGCCGTCGGCTCGTCGGCGAAGATAAGCTCGGGCGCGTTCAT
>DAOPYF010000165.1:0-4910 GCA_035352735.1 Treponemataceae bacterium
CCGGATAAGTTCATCGCGGTCGCCGAGGAAACGCACCTGATCGTGCCGATCGGGGAATGGGTCATCGAGCAGGCGTGCCGATTCCTCGTGCGCATGCACGGGCTCGGATACGGCGATCTCTCCATCTCGGTAAACGTCTCGATCATCCAACTGCTCCAGGAGAACTTCACGGCGACGGTCATGCGAATCCTCGCGGAAACGGGCCTCAAACCCTGCTTCCTCGAGCTTGAGATCACCGAATCGGTCATGATGGAATCCTACGCGCTCATTCAGGACCATCTTGAAAAGCTTCAAGAGCTCGGTATCGGGATCGCGCTCGACGACTTTGGCAAAGGCTATTCATCCTTGAGCTATCTCGAGACGCTCCCGATCTCCGTCCTTAAGGTCGACAAGAACTTCATCGACGCGATAACGGTCGAAAACGCCGAGCACACGATCACGGGGAATATCGTCGGTATCGGAAAAAAGCTCGGGCTCAAGGTTATCGCCGAGGGCGTCGAGTCCGAGATGCAGTTTGAGTATCTGGCGTCGCGGGAATGCGACATGATCCAAGGATGGCTTTTCAGCAAGGCACTGCCCGCGGGCGAAGCCGAGGCGTTCACGAAGAAAAACCTTTCGGGCCCGACCGCCTAACCGGGACTGACGCGCGCCTGATCGGTGCGATCGATTCGCTTCGCCTTTGTCTATTCCGAAAAACGCTTAAGGAAGCTCTTCGTGCGGTCGTTCCGCGGGTTATTGATAACCTCGTCGGCTTTCCCTTCCTCGATGATAACGCCCCCGTCCATGAAGATTACCCTGTCGGCGACGTCGCGCGCGAAGGCCATCTCGTGGGTCACGATGACCATCGTCATCTTCTCCGCCGCGAGGGAGCGGATAACCTTGAGGATCTCGCCGGTAAGCTCGGGGTCGAGGGCGCTCGTCGGCTCGTCGAAGAAAAGGACCTCGGGGTCGAGCGCGAGCGCGCGGGCGATCGAGACGCGCTGCTGCTGGCCTCCCGATAGCTCGCACGGATAGGCCTCGGCCTTGTCGGAAAGGCCCATCTTCCCCAGTAAGGCGCGCGCGCGTTCCTCTGCCTCGGCGCGGCTCCGGCCCAGGACGCAAACCTGCGCCTCGGCGATGTTTCTCAAGACGGAAAAATGGGGAAAGAGATTGAAGTTCTGAAAGACGAGCCCGACCTTGAGGCAGATCGAGCGGAGGGTCTCCGGTCCCGCGTACGCGCCGTCGGTGACCATGCGCTCGCCGGCGACCTCGATGGTGCCGCCCGAGACCTCCTCGAGATGGGTGACGGACCGAAGGAGCGTCGACTTTCCCGAGCCCGACGGGCCGATGATCGCGAGAACCTCTCCCTCATGGACTGAAAAGGATATATCCTTGATGACCTCGAGGGTACCGAACGATTTTGAAAGGTGATCGACCTTGATGATTTCCATAGGTTTTCTTAAACGCTCCCCGCGCGACGCGCGCTATCGGTAATACGACAGTTTCCGCTCGGCGCGCGAAAACGCGGCCGAAACGACCCAGTTCATGACGAAATAGAAAAGTCCCGCCACGAAGATCGGGAGGGTCGAGAATTGCCGCGCGGAGGCGTTTTGCGCGACGCGAAAGAGCTCGGCGACGCCGATCGTCTGCGCGAGCGCCGTGTCCTTGACGAGGGTAATCACCTCGTTCGCCGTCGACGGGAGGATGCGCTTGATGACCTGGGGAAGCACGATGCGGAAGAAGGTTTGGCTCCGCGTGAAGCCGAGCACCTTCGCGGCCTCGTACTGGCCGCTTGGGATCGACTCGATGCCGCCCCGGTATATCTCGGCGAAATAGGCCGCGTAGTTGATGACGAAGGCGACGATGACCGCGACGAAGCGGTCGTACGACACGTGGAAAAGGTAATAGGGCGCGAAGTACACGAAGATCAACTGCAGGATAAGCGGCGTGCCGCGCATGACGAGAAGGTACACGTTAACCGCGCCCGAAACGAGCCGGGAACGGCTCATGCGGCCAAGCGCGATCGGGAGCGCCAGGGGAAGCGAGAACAGCAGGGTGAGGACAAACACCTCGATCGAGACAAGCGAGCCCTGAAGCATCGCTTCCAGCATTTTCTGCACAAAAACTCCCCGCCTGACGGCGTACATGGGTCCCAGTTCTCTGAATCGCAAGGACTCACTTGGTCCTCGGGTAAAAAGGCATAGGCCTTTTTACCACTGCGGAATCGTTCATCCTTGCGATTCAGGACGTCCCATGTGCGCCGTCAGGCGTTATCAATAAAAAGGACGGAACCGTTCACCGATGACACTTCTCGCGTCCCGTCGATTTCAGGCTGCGTTACCGAAAAAAACGCGCGTCCTGAAGGGGCGCGCGCGGTACGCAAAAAGAAAGGTTACTTACCGACGACGGAGATGTCGGCGCCGAACCACTTGGTCGCGATCGGCATGATCGCGCCGTCCTTGGCCATCGCCTCGAGGGTCTCCTGGACCTTCGTCATGAGCGCGACGTCTCCCTTGCGGAAGCCGACGCCGTAGTCCTCGGGGGAAAGGGACTCGTCGAGGATTACGTAGGGCTTGCCGGAGCGCTTGATGTTGTCGTTCGCCACGAGGAGGTCCATGACGACGGCGTCGACGCCCTTGACCTCGAGGTCCATGAGCGCGGTCAGGTTATCCTTGAACTCGACGACGCCCTTGAGGCTCGCCTTGAAATCCTTGGCGGAATCGAGCGCGGTAGCCGCGGAGGAGCCGGCCTGGAGGCCGACGGACTTGCCCTTGAGATCCGCGAGCTTCTTGAAGCCGGAATCGGCGCGGACGACGACGACCTGCGCGTTCTTGAGGTAGGGCTTGGTGAAGGTCATGGCCGCGGAGCGCTCCGGGGTGATGGTGAAACCGTTCCAGATGCAGTCGATCTTACCGGTGTTGAGCTCCTGCTCCTTGGCATTCCAATCGATGGGCTGGCAAACGAGCTCGACGCCCATGCGCTTGGCGACTTCCTTGGCGAGGTCGATATCGTAGCCGACGATCTCGTTGTTCTCGTCGCGGAATCCCATCGGGGGGAAGGAATCGTCAAGGCCGAGGACGAGGGTCTTCTTGTCCATGACTTTTTTGAGGGATTCGTCCTTCGCGGACGCTCCGGACTTCGAGCAGGAAACGAATGCGGCCGCGGCAAGCGCGAGGCAGGCCACGATTGCGACTGTCTTTTTCATTGGTTTACTCCTAAGCCCCGATACTACCGTTTTTCCGCGTTTCTGTAAACGGCGGCAGCCGAGCCTGCGCCTCACGCGGCGGGCGCAGGCGGCGCAGGGGGTGCGACGGACACAATCGTCTCAGGAGACTCAGGCAAGACAATAACCCAGATATTAACCGGAATAGCGGGATTTCTAGTCCACGCGACCGCGGAGCGCAAGCGCGAGTTCCTTCCAAACGACCTTATCGGCGTCGGAAAGCCGGGCGAAGTCGGATTGCCGTCCCCACGCGGAAAACTCGATGAAATTCCCCGCCCGCTCGAGGAGACGCTCGAACTTCGTTTCCTGAAACGAAACGAGCCAATCGGGCGCTTTTTTGACGGACGAAAGGAGCGTTCTGTAATGAGGCAGGCAAAGCCCGCCCGACGCGGTAAAAAACGAAACGAAATCATCGTCCGTCGTTCCGGCGATAAAGCCGAGAAATTCTCGCTCGACCCGCTCGGTCTCTGCGCACGCGGGGCATTGTCCCTTGGGAACATGAGCCTTCCGCCGCTTGAGCGCGGGAAGCGCGTCCTTAAGGACGTCGACGCCGAGGATCGCGACCGCGAGCCCGTCCCGGTAGGTGTCGAGGCTCTTCGCGTGATCCGGGCAAAAGCCGCCCGACTCCCGATACTGGGCGCGGAACCCACGGTCGGACACGTGCTCGAAAAGCATGTTATCGATGTATCGGCGAGAGCGATCGGCGACGATGGCGCAAACCGGGCAACCCGGCTGCGCGCAGGCCTTTTCGAGGGCAAACCAATTGACGTGTCTTTCGGCCACGGATGAATCCTTTCGTTCGGTTTTTGAAATCAGACGATATAGTCGGCGACGACGCGGTCGAGCCTGACCTTGCCGATGTACTCGCTTACCTTGACGTGATCTGGATTGACGGCGTAGCTATCGAGGTCTTCCTTCGACGCGAACTCGGTCACGAGGACCATGTCGGCCGCCGCCGGCGACGGGTATTCGTTGATCCCGACCTCGAGCTTGCGGATAATCGAGATCTTCGCGGGAAGGGCCTCGAGCCGCTCCTTAACGTACCGGCAATTCTCGGCCTTGCTCTTTCCCTCGGCCTCGTCCTTAAACTTCCACATGACAATGTGCTTGAGCATGACGCACCTCCGTGCTTTGGCGATCAACGGAAAGTATACCCGAGAATCGCGCGAAGGTCACGGGGGGAAAAACAGGGAGTCGTATAATTATCAGTAAATCCTTTTCCACTAAGCACCCGAACGCTCTTTCTTTTCTTGCGTGAGGGATCCGCTATGAGTTTTCGCAGCGTAGCGAGAAAACTCACTGTTGATACATTTCCGCTTAGCACCCGAACGCTATTTGCGTGAGGGATGCCCTAGTTTGCCGAAGGCAAACACATTCAATAATTTCCAATTTGGCAACCCGAACGCTATTCGCGTGAGGGATTGCAATGGAAATCCTTTGCGGGGCCGGGCGATGAGCCCAGGCCAGCAAAGATTGGAATGGAAAGCCCGGCCCGGAGATCGGCGAAGCCGGTCGCCGGGACACGCCCTCTCCACAAAAATAGTTTTTTAGTTTCCGCCGCTCGCGTAATGACGAAGGCCAGATTTCCAAAGCCTCGAGGCGATGAAGCCGAAGAGGACGGGGGCGACGATTCCCCAGGCGAAGAATACCGGGGAGAGGCGGCCGAGGGCGTAGAGCGCGGGGAAGTTCGTGATGACGAAGATCGGGA
>DAOPYF010000166.1:0-4857 GCA_035352735.1 Treponemataceae bacterium
AGAGGGTCAGACCCCGTCATGAAAGGGTCTGACCCCAGAGTGAAAGGGTCTGACCCTGCGCGAAAAGATCCCACAGGTAAAGGGTCAGACCCCACGTGATTGGGGTCTGACCCCGCGACTTTATTTCCCGACCGAGAACCGGAACACGTTCCATGACGCCGGCGCGAGCTTCGGCGAGAACATTCCCGCAGCTCCTTGCTCGACGGCGACGTCCGCGGATACTACGGCGTTCGGCTGCTCAAAGGTGTTGATCGCGCCGAGGTCGGGCCCCGCGAGGACGGACCGTCCCGTCATCTCGATTTTCCCAAACGAGCGGAGATCGAGCTCGAGTGCGACCTCCGCCGAAAGGTTCGCGTTGAGGACGAATACCGTAAGCTCCCTCGCTTCCTCGTCGAACGCCGCCGCCGCGGTGACCGTCGGAGCGTCGCCGTGCGTCGTCTCGATCGTCGCCGCGCGCGCCTCGGCGCGGAGCGCGACGCCGCGCCCAAACCGCGAAAGGTCCCGGAAGGGATAGAATGTCGTCTGCTTGATGACCCGCCCGTTCGGTTCGGTGAGAATCGGCGCGATCACGTTGACGAGCTGGGCGAGGCAGGCGATCCTCACGCGGTCCGCGTTGTTGAGGAGCGTTATCCCCAACCCGCCGACGACGAGCGCGTCGAGGAGCGAGTAGCGGTCCTCGAGGAGCGCCGGCGCGCGGGCCCAATCGTGCGGCTCCTGGCGCCGCTGGTACCACACGTTCCACTCGTCGAACGAGAGCATCATCGTCTTGTCGCTCCGCTTGAGCGCCTTCACGTAGTCGGCCGTCGCGCACACGGTCTTGATGAACCGGTCCATGTTGTGGAACGAGGCGAGGAAGTCCGCGTCGTTCCCGAAGTTCTCGTAGTATTGGTGAAGCGAGATATAGTCGACGTACTCGTACGCGTGCTCGAGGACGATCCGGTCCCATTCGGGGAACGAGGGGAGCTTCGAGGACGAGCTTCCCGAGACGACGAGCTCGATCGAGTCGTCGACCCATTTCATGATCTTCGCGGTCTCGCGCGCCTTCTTGCCGTAATCCGCCGCGTCGAGGTGGCATATCTGCCAGGCGCCGTCCATCTCGTTCCCGACGCACCAGGTCTTGATGCCGAGCGGGTCTCTGTGCCCGTTCTCCCGCCTGAGGTCGCTCCACCGCGTGCCTCCGGGGAAGTTGCAGTACTCGACGAGGTTGCCCGCGTCCTTCGGCGTGCCCGTTCCCATGTTGACGGCGCCGAGCACCGAGGCCCCGGCCTTTTTCGCCCAATCGTGGAACTCGTCGATGCCGATCTCGTTCGGCTCGATGGTCTTCCACGCGAGGTCGAGCCTCGTGGGGCGCTTGTCGCGCGGGCCGATGCCGTCGGTCCAGTCGTACCCCGAAAGGAAGTTTCCGCCGGGATACCGGACGATCGGAACCTTGAGTTCCCGCACGAGCGCGAGGACGTCGCCGCGGAAGCCCTGACCGTCCGCCGTGGGGTGCTCGGGCTCGTAAATCCCCGTATATACCGCGCGGCCGAGATGCTCGATGAACGAGCCGTAGAGGCGCTCGTCGATACTGGCGACGCGCGCGTCCTTATCAATGCGTAATGAAGCCTTTTCCATGCACTTCGCGAAACCGCCGTCGGGCGGCTCGCGCCTCCTTCCTGAGTATACCCCGATAGCGGGGCGTTTGTTTTGACTTTCCCGGCCGCTAGGGCCTACTGTCGGGGATTTTACCTACCCGCGCGCCCGCGTGACGCGCGACGTTCGGCGCGCGATGAAAACTCTGCCGCGCGATAGCGCGCGCTTATTCCTTGAGCCCGCCCATCATGATCCCCGAGATGATATACCGCGAGATGAACGCGTATACGATGAGGATCGGGACGATGGAAACGGCGATGCCGAGGTAAATCCCCCCGAACTCCGTTCGGTACATCTCTCCTTGGAGCATCATGATGAGCATCGGGAGCGTGGCCTTCTTCGCGTTGGATATGACGATGAACGGCGCGAAGAAATTATTCCACGAGCCGACGAAGGCGAAGATCGCCTGCGTCGCGATGGCGGGCGAGAGCACCGGTAAGACGATCAGGTTAAAGATTCGGAATTCCCCGGCGCCCTCGATTCGCGCTTGGTCGATGAGATCCTTCGTCGGGATCGCCGAGAGGTACTGCCTGAGGAAGAGGACGGTGCCCGCCGACGCGATCGCCGGCACGATCAGCGGCACGTACGAGTTCAGGAGATGAAGCCTCGCCACGAATTGATAGAATCCGATGAACGACAGCGAGCTCGGAAGCATCATGACGATGAGTATCGCGGACCAGATAACGCTCCTGCCCCTGAAGCGATAGACGTGGAGGCCATACGCCGTCATGGACGAGAAATACACGGTGACGAGCGTCGTCGTCGAGGCGAGGAAAAGGCTGTTGATAAATCCCCGAGAGATCCTGAACTCGCGCTTGGTCAGTACCGTCCAGTTGTTGAGCGCGTTGTTCGACGGCAGGAGCGAGAGCCCTGAGTTGATTTGCGCGGTCGATCTCGTCGCGTTCACGACGAGGAGCCAGATCGGGACGATCGCCAAGAGGGCGAGTATCGTCATGATCCCGTATATTGCCGTTCGCTTTAAGATGCGCGACCCTTGTGCTTCGTTCAGCATTCCGTTCTCCCTTTACTCACAGCATTGCGTACGGGCGGGCAGATGCTTTCTTCATCAAGACCTTTCGATACTGTCTTTTCTTTACAAACGCTTTTATGCTGCCTCTGTACGTTATGAGTATGGTAACGTACACGCAACGACCGTGCTATGCAGGATTGTGTTATTTACTGTATAATTGTGTCATGCAAAGCGAATCTGACCTTTCCGGCGTGTATCCGATCGTCGATCGGCCCGGGGTCATTCCGCGTCAGTATCGATTTGAGGCCCTCAATCCAGCCCTCATCACCGCCTATTACTTTTTACCGCCAGCCCGCCTGCGAAAAGAGACCCAACTCCTGCGAAGGACGGTCGCCGATTACGAGTTCGAGTATATTATCGATTCCGACGGCGGGAGCCAGGAAATCGACGGCGTTTCGTACCGCGTGAAGCCGGGCGATGTCGTGTTTCGGCGTCCGGGCGAGACGACGCAGGCGACGATGCGCTACGAATGCATCTGCGCCATCTTCAGCCTCAATGGGCTCGTACCCGATGCGGAAGCCTATCCGCTCAATAAGGAAAAGCAGGTACAGCCGCCGTTCTTAAATCCCTGGATCGAGAAGCTGCCGAGCGTGATCGAGCCGCTCGACGAGGTTTCCATGCGGGCGCTCTTTGACGGAATCATCCGCGCGTTCATCAATCCCGCGCCCTTCTCCCCGTTGACGACGAAGGCCTACCTTATCGAAACGCTCTCTCGATGCCTCAATGCCACGCTCATCGGCGAGTTCCCCAATGAGCGAAGCGGCAGGACGGTCCTATCCGCCGAGGCGATTCCGCGCGGGGTTCGGGATAGGCTCGAGGCCGCGCGGCGCTGGATTCGCGCGAACGTCAGTAAGCGGGTTACCGCAAGCGCCGCCGCCGCGGAGATCGGGCTTTCGCGCGCGTATTTCCAAAAGGCGTTCACGCGCGCGTACGGAGTCAGCCCGCTCGAGTTCGCGCAATCGCTGCGGCTCGACATGGCGCGCGAAGCCCTCGCGATGACCGACATGCCGATTCGGGCCGTCGCCGAAAAATGCGGATTCCGCGAAGAGGCGCACTTCTACCATTTCTTCAGAAAGCGAACCGGCATGACCCCCGGCTCTTTCAGAAAGCGGCACTGCCACTCCTTCTCGTGAGCCTCGCGCGCCGTCATAGCCGCCGCCTCCCGTCCTCGCGTGCCATAGCCCGTCTCGGCGCGATTTCCTTCCTACGCGCGCTTCGCCTGCATCGACTCCATCAGCGCGAAAAAGTACCGCGCCTCCTTCGTCACGTTCAAGTCCCTCCACGCACTCAGGGTTTCCGGGTCGAACGCGCCGATCGCCTTGAATACCTCGTAGGCGAACTCGATGGGGGCGATGCCCTCCGCGGTGATAACGTTCGAGTCCGCGACGGCCGGCGCCTCCACGTAGCGCGCCTCTCCCCGGTACGCGGGACAGCATTGCTTGAGAAATCCCTTGTCGTTGCTCGTGTGCCGAACCGCGTCGAGCGCCCCGGCCTGAGCGAGCGCGACCGTCGCCGCGCAAATGGCCGCGACCGGCAAGCCGCGCACGATCCGATCCTTCGCGACCTCGATGATCTCCGGTCTCGGACCGGCGAGCCAGATGTCCGATCCCGGCAATATCAGTAAATCCTCGGCGGCGAGCTTCGCCTCACGAATCGAAACGTCGGGCCGAATCGTCAGCCCTCCCATCGTCGTCACCGGGTCCCGCGTGTCGCCGAGCCAGACAATATCGACCGCCAGATTCTGGTCGCGGAAATACCGCTTGCCGGTGATCCCGGTCGTCACGTACGCGATCTCCCAATCGGCCAGCCCTGGTACCGCATAGATAAATACCTTCATTCGCGTCTCCTTCGCCGCGCGTCGCGGCTCATCTTGCCCGCAGTATAACCTTGGATACCTGACACCTTCTGTCATTCATTATTTGGGCGTTACCCCGCGATCCGCGCGTCGTGCGCGTCTCGCGGGGCCCGGGCTCTCCGCTCCAACTCCTCGCGAGCGCGTTGCGCTCTCTGCGGGGTTTCCGCTACGATCCCGAACGCGGAAGAGAAATGCCGCGCATGGTGTCTGTCGCATAAAAAAAGGCCGCCCTCGCGGGCGGCCCCTATCACGCAGCATGCTGCATGTTTCGTTGATTAATACATTCCGTCCATTCCGCCCTATCAAGGGGATTCGGCCCGGCTTCGCCGTTCCTCACCCC
>DAOPYF010000167.1:0-4804 GCA_035352735.1 Treponemataceae bacterium
CGCCCATCATGATCTCCGATAGGTCCGCGCTCGAGAATGTCTCGAGGTCGCGCGCGTCGGCCTTTCCCGCACGCGGGCTTTTTCCGGTCGCTGTGTCGTCCACGGTTCTCTCCTTTGAGAATTTTTTGATGACTCCGATCACGTCCTGTCGTTTATAGGGTTTCGGGAGGATGTCGTCCATCCCCGCCTCGAGGCATTGCTCGCGCTCGTTTGCCTGCGCGCTCGCGGTGCACGCGATGATCGGGCATTCGTGCCCGTTTTTCCTGATCCACGCGGCGGCCTCGTAGCCGTTCATTCGCGGCATCTGGATGTCCATGAACACGAGGTGTATCGGTTCCTTGGCGAACGCCTCCGTCGCCTCGATACCGTCGGCGGCCTGGATGACGCGCGCGCCCGCCTTCTCGAGAAAGATCGTGAGGAGCTTGCGGTTTACCGGGTGGTCCTCGGCGATGAGCACGGTTAACCCTTCGGCGGGCTTTGCGTCTTGCGCGCCCGCTTCGCGGATTTCCGTCGCCTCCTGCGCTCGAGGCTGCGGCGATTCGCGCGCCTCGTCGATCGGCATGAGCTCCTCGAGCTCGCCTTCCGAGTTTTGGACCGCGTGTGCCTCTGCGTCATCGACGACCTCGAGGTCGATGGTCGCCTCGAAGTGTTCCTTCAGGAGGTCGGCGAGCATGCGTCGCTTGATCGGCTTATAGAGGTATCCGTTAAACCACTCGAGAAGTTTCATCTTCGCCTCGGCACCGAAGCTTCCCTCGGGAACCATGAGGTAGAGCTGCGCCTGGTTGATGTCGCGGTTCTTGTTGATCTCGGCTGCGAGTCGCCATCCGTCCATCTCGGGCATTACCATGTCGATGAGGACGATGTCGAACGGCCGCTTCGCCTGCCGCGCGGAGTGGAGCATCGCGAGCGCGAACATGCCGCTCGTCGCGCGCGTGACTTGGCCGTAGCCGAGAGAGGAGAGCATGCGCGAAAGGATGTCGAGCGCGCGCTCGGAGTCGTCGACGATGAGGAATCGGGTCTGGGGCGAGAGGCGGAGCGGTTCCTCGGTCGGCTGCGACTCTGCGCGGACAAGCGGGATGTCGAACCAGAACACCGAGCCGCCGAGGTCGCCCGAACGGACGCCGATCTCGCCTTCCATGAGCTGGACGATGTTTCGCGAGATTGCAAGCCCGAGTCCCGTGCCGCCGTACTTTCGCGTGGTCGACGAGTCCGCCTGGATGAACTGCGCGAAGAGCCTTGATTGAACGTCCTGCGGGATGCCGATGCCGGAGTCGATGACCTCGAAATGGATGTAGCCGCCTCCGGGGTTTTTCATTGAGACCGCGCCTTCGCGGATGATGGGGAACGCGCGCACGTGGATGAACCCCGACTCCGTGAACTTGACCGCGTTCTTGACGAGGTTGAGGATTACCTGGCGGAGCCTGAGCGGGTCGCCGACGAGCGTCGTCGGGATGGATGGGTCGATGTCCACGCATACCTCGAGGCCCTTGCGGTGCGCTTCCATGGAGATGAGGTCGATCGTCTGCTCCACGACGTCGTCGAGGCGAAAGTCGATATTCTCGATCTTGAGCTGGCCCGCCTCGACCTTCGATATGTCAAGGATGTCGTTGATGAGGGTGAGCATGACGTCGGCGCTGAAGCGGACCTGGCGCGCGTATTCGGTCTGCTCCTCGTCGAGCTTCGTGTCCGCGAGGAGCTCCATCATCCCGATGATCGTCTGGATCGGCGTCCGGATCTCGTGGCTGATGTTCGCGAGGAACTGGCTTCGCGAGACGCTTGCCTTCTCGGCGCTTTCCTTCGCCTGCACGAGATGGCTTTCCTTGAGCTTCTGCCCGGTGATGTCCTCGAGGAGCGCGAGGTACCTGCCGTCATCCTCGCGGTTCATCGTGAGCTTGTACCATCCCTCGCTCTGGTCGTCCTTGACGAGGGTGAAGTCGAAGACGAAGAAGGGGATGCCGTTCGTGAGGAGGTAGTCGAAGCGGATGGAATCCTCGGCGACCGCGTTCGGGAGTATGATGTCGCGGATGTTCAGCTCGCTCTGGTCATGGCTTTCGAGCGCGGGAAGGAGATCCGCAGCGGCTTTGTTGCATGTCTCGATCGAGCCGTCGGGCCCGAGGAGTAGGACGGGGACCCGCGATTTTAGGAGGTAGTCGCTGGGCAGGACCGAGTCGCCTCGCATTAGATCGTCGCCTGTAACACTTCGATTGCCTTCGTGAGGATCGCCTCCGGCTTCAGCGGCTTGATCATGTAACTCCTCACGCCCGTCGAGAGCACCTTGAGGACCGCCTCGCGCTGGCTGATGGAGGAAAGCACGATGACCGGCGTCGCGATCTCGTTCTCGCGCATCTTCACGAGTACCTCGAGGCCATTCATGACCGGCATCATAAGGTCGAGGAAGATGAGGTCGTAGGTTCCCGCGATCGCGTGGGGAAGGAAATCCACTCCCGACTCAAACTGCTCGACGGTCGCGTTGATCGCCTGGAATGTTTTGGCGAGCACCGTTCTGATGACCACGTCGTCGTCGACGACCGCGATCTTGATGTCGTGCGCTACCGACTTGAGGGCCTCGATCTCGCTCTTGAAGCGCATCTCGAGCGCCGAGCCGTCGCGGTCCGCCGAGCCGTTCGCCTGGAGTATTTTCTCGCTGATGAGCGTCGAGGTGTCGGCCACGCCGACGGCGTCGCGAAGGAGCGAGTCGATTGCCTTGGTGAGGTCGGTAACGACCTGGATGTCGGCGTATGCCTTGTTTCCCGCGATAAAGTCGCGGGTAAAGCCGTCGAGCGTCAGGATCTTGATGTTCCGGTTCTTGACCGACGGGTCCGACATGACGCTTTCCATCAGGAGCTCGAGGTTCGGGCCGTCGACGAAGGAAAGTGAGAGGTCCGTCATCATCATCAGGATTTTGGGAGCGGTGAGGTTATAGAGCCCGATGAGCTCGCGAATGCGGTATTTCAGGAGCTCGATCTTCTCGCGGTTGAACCCCTGGGCTATCTCGATGAACAGGATGTTGTCGTTGACCCGCGCCTCCATGATGCACTGCGTCGTGTCGATGTCGAAATCGACGTGGAGGATATCGGTGACCGCCTGGAAGAATTGGTCGATCTTCAGCGGCTTCGGGATGATCTTCTTGACGTTGTAACCCGAAAGCTTGGTGACGTCGTTTTTCTCGATTTTTTGGGCGAGGACGATGACCGGGATATCGCGCGCGTTCGCGTCCGCCTTTTTCCCCTCGAGGAGCTCGAACAGGAAATTCCGCGAGGAGTTATAATCGAGGATCATGAGGTCGGGCACGGACATGCGGAGCTTCGAGAGGCTGTCGAGCTGCCCCTTCCCGAATTCCACGCCGATATGCTTCGCCTCGAGCTTGCTCTTTATGTAATCGCGAAAAACGTTTGACTCGTCTATTAACAACACTTGTTTCATATATTACTATTATACAGGTAGGTTTTAGTTCTTGAAAGGGTAAAAGACATGAAAAACGCGTATGTGTTTCTGGCTGATGGATTCGAGGAAGTCGAGGCGATTACCCCGATCGATTACCTTCGTCGGGCGGGCGTTTCGGTTACCATCGTGGGCGTTTCGGGGCGATCCGCGGTCTCCGCGCGGAAGATTACCGTGGAATGCGACCGCACTTTGGCCGAGGTACATTCCCTGGCCTTGCCGGACCTAGTCGTGCTGCCGGGGGGCGGGAAGGGGAGCGCGAATCTTGCCGCCTCGGCCGAGCTCAAGGCCCTGGTCGGCCGGATGTTTGCCGAAAATCGGCTTGTCGGGGCGATCTGCGCGGCGCCCGCCGTTGCGCTCGGGGCTTGGGGCTACCTTACGGGGCGGAAGTATACCTGTTATCCGGGGGAGGAGACTGGCCTTGCGGTCAAGCCGCTCAAGGACCGCGTCGTCGTGGACGGTAACCTCATAACCGCACGCGCTGCCGGGGTCGCCGAGGAGTTTTCCCTCGCTCTCGTGCGCGCGCTCGTCGGGGCCGACGAGGCCGCGAAGGTCGCTCAGGCGATTATCGCGCGATAATTTGTTTTACTGATTGTTCCGGGCTTGATCGAGGCGCGCCTTGAGTTCCCCGAAGGCCTCGGGGTCGAGCCGCGTGCCCGGCACAGAGAGGCAGGTTCGGGCGGCATCATTTGCGGCTTCGAGGGATTGCGCCGTCGGGAACCCCGCGAGGCGCGCGGCGAGGAATGTCCCCGCGAAAACGTCTCCCGCGCCCGTATCGTCAACCGGATGGCTGACGGCTTCGGCTGCCGCTTCTTCCCGTCCCGCTGCGGTCCAGCACCGCGCGCCCCGTTCCCCCCGCTTCATAACGATCGTGGCCTTCCCGGCACCTGAGCGCGCATAGAACGTGAAGACCGCATCCGCGGTTTCCTCGGCGTCGTGCCGTTCGTTGCATCGCTCTCCGTGCGGGGTAATCGTCGGTTCAAGTGCCGTGGCGAGGGCAAAGGCTTCGTCCTCGTTCAGGAAAACCGTCGCGCCCGACTCGGAAAGGATGCGCGCGATCGTGGCGCATTCGCCCCGGGCGATGTCCGCCGAGGCGACGTCGACGGCGAGCGGCACGGCGAGTTCGCGGCATAGTCGCTCGATTCTGTCGAACGCCTCCCGGTTTCGGATGGTTTGCCCGTCGACGAAGACCTGGGACGCGCTTTGTATGAGATTTGGGGTGATTTGCGCGGGATCGATGGTGGGCGCCGCGCCGGGGGAGCAGGCGATCGATTTCATCCCGCCGGGCATGTGGATGACCAGGCATCTGCCGGTCGCGCGGGTTCGGCGCTCGAGCGCGAGGGACACGCCCGAAGCCGCGAGG
>DAOPYF010000168.1:0-4796 GCA_035352735.1 Treponemataceae bacterium
TTCGCCCTATCGCTCGGGTATGAGATACGGAAGGCAATCCGCTTCGCGAACGCGGTCGGGGCCATCTCCACTACCAAGGAAGGCGCTCAGGCGGCAATGCCGACACGAGCCGAGCTTGACGCGTTTCTCGCCGAAGCGGGGCATGCCCTTTAGTCTCCTGAACCGCTAATCATCCCTCATTTTGTGGCAAATTCCATCATTTCGCCTTGACACTTCAATAGTCGCATAGTACTATCACAAACATAGTACAACTTTAGTGATATAACTGTGATGTGAGTAATAAAGGGGAGAAATCATGAAACCCAATCGCGTATTTGCCTTTGCCGTGGTGACTCTGGCGTTCCTTGCCGGAATCTTCCCGGCCGCAGCCCAGGAAGCGGCCCAAGGGGCAGCCCAGGAGTCAGTGCCCGCGACCGTTCGCGTTTCGACGGTCAGGATCTTCATCGGCGAGGCGAAATACGACTGGACGGGCGACGGAATTGCGTTTGACGCGGCGAGCGTTCCCTCGGGGACGCGGACTCAGCTCAAGCCGGAGACAATCAGGTCGTTCTTGAGCGTGCGGCCTGGACTCATCGTCGCGCCGCGCGACCTTGAGCGGCGCTGCCTCGACTCCGAGCGGCGGCTTATCGAAAGTGGGTATGTCTATGAGGCTTCGGTGCTTCCCTTGCCCTCGAAAAACGGCGCGGTCGAACGGCTCATCGTCGTGTCCGTGACGGAAGGCTTTTTTGGGCGCTTCGGCGGCGGCGGGATTTGGGCGATGGCGGGAAAGGCCGGGCTTTTCGGGGATCGGGCATCCGCGCTCTTTTGGGCCGGGTATAACCGAAACGGTTTTTCCGTGCTCCATTCCGACGTCGGCGGTACCCCGCTCGCGCTCGGCGCCCGGCTTTTCTACTACGGTCCCGGCGACTATGACGGGAAGACCGCAGGCTCTCGGGAAAACTGCTTCTACGGCGCGCTTTCCGCGGGCTGGTATCTTGGGCCCGACCTCCTCGTCGGGATAGACGGCGCCCTCGACCATTTTGGCCCAAGCTCGACCGGGCTCTTCTCGCTGCAGCCGTGCGTCTTCCTCAATCGGTATATCGCCTGGGGCGCTAAAAGCGCGTGGGGCGGCGAGGCGCGCGGATACTGGTATCCCGACCTCGAGATGACGAAGGCGGATTGCACCGCGCATGCGCGCGCGGGCTTCACCGAGAAGGCCAGAGTTGCCCTGTCGGGAAGCGTCGGCTATTCGGCAGACGACCTGCCGACCGACGCCTGCTTCGACCTCTATTACGCGGAAGACCGAAGCGTCCGGTCGGGTTACTCGACCGACGAGCTCATCGGGAGCCGGTACGCGCTCGCCTCCGCCGAGCTGCGCTACGACTTCCTCTCGTTCAAGGTTCCGCCCGCGTTCCCGTGCACAGTACAGGGCTTTCTCTTCTCGGACGTCGCTGCCATAGATCCCGCGGACTGCGACGCCGACGGTGGCGCGGACAGTTCCGCGGCCTCGGGCCCACTCGACGCGTACGGGCTCGGCGCGCGCGTCATCTTCGATAATCCCGTGTTCGCGTATTTCACGTTTACGTACGGCGTTAACCATGAAGGCGACGGTCGCTTCATATTCTGCGGCACCGCCGGTTATTGATAATAGGCATAAAGGAGCGTATGTGATGAAAAAGAACGTTGCGTGTCTCGCGGTTTTTTTCGCGGCGATGGCCATCGGCGCCTGGTCGGACGCGAAGTCCGATCTCGCGGAGGGGATCAAGTATCACAATCTCGCGGAGGTCGATCCCGCGGGCAACGTCGAGAAGGGCAAGAAAATTCTTGGGCGGTTAAAAGACTCAGACCCGCTCGCGCGCGGCTACTACGGGAGCATCCTGACCCTCGAGGCGAACCTCTGCAACCAACGGAAAAACGTCATGAAGGCGATGGAGCTCCTGGACGAGGGAACCGGCTATATGGACGAGGCGGTCTCCTCCGCGCCCAATGTCGCGGACCTTCGGGTTCTCCGGATGATCAATAGCTACGAGCTTTCGGGTTCCTCGCCCGTGAACCGCTACGCGGTCATGAAGACCGACATCGATTGGCTTGAGGCCCACCGAAAGGAGCTTTCGAGTTCCGACGCGGGAATCCTCGACCTCTATAAGGGGCTCTATTGCATGAAGGCGCGCAAGCCGAACGAGGGGATCGCGGCGTTCGAGTCGTGCGTCGCCGTTTCGCCGGGTTCCGCCGAGGCGAAAGAGGCGGAGAAGCAGCTCGCGAGGTACCGCTAAGATGAATAAAAAAATCGTTCGTCGCGTCGCTCGCGCAGCGTCATTCATAATACCTGTCGTCGTGCTCGCCCTCTATTTTGGCGGGGTGATTTGGAATCCCGCGGCACATGGCGGGAAGGTTGCCGCGGTGATCGAAGATCCTCGCGGGGACGATCATGGATTCGGAGCGCTCGCGTATCCCGAGGGAAAGGGTATCAAGCCCGGCTCGCTCGACCTCGTGCGCTACGCGGTGCATGAGCCGGTGCGGGGCCGCGGCGATTCGGGCCGAGGCGACTACTGGCAGCTTGACTTCGCGTTCGCGGGCTCCTCGGCGGACGCGCGGAACGTGCGCGTGTATATCGACGCGGACGGCGACGGCGCGGGTTCGACCCTGACGAAAAAAGAATTCGCCGAAGGCGTCGAGTTTGATCGGGCGAACCCCTGGGATTTCGTCCTCTCGATCCAAGGGAAGACGGGATCGCTCGCGTCGGCGGACGGAACCCTCGACGTGCCCGTGGCGGTGACCGTTTCGGGCTCGGGGAAAAACGTCTCGGCGCGGATTCCTCTCGCGGATCCCGCGCTCGCCGCCCTGTACGCGGTGCCGACGACGTGGCATTACGTGCTCGTCGGGTCCTATGACCCCGCGTGCCGGGGCGGTTTCGCGGGCACGCCCCCCTCGGATTTCGCGCCGAAACTCTACGATATCGCGGTCCCGGACGGAAAGACCCAGGAAGAAACGCTTTCGGCGTGGGACGAGAAGGCATTTACCGTTCCGGTTCTCTCGCCGGTACCCGTCGCCATGCGGGCCGCGAAAAAGTCTCGCGGCGGGGAAGCTGCGCTTTCAACGAAGGCGCTCGCGCGGCTTCATGACCTCGAGCGCGCGGCCTCCGCCGAGGAATCGGCGGCGATTCGCGCGGCAACCGCGCGCGTCGACTCGCTTCCAACGTCGTCGCCCGAACGCGCCGTCGCGCTTTTCGACGCGGGTCGCTCAAGCGAGGCGGAGTCCGCCTTCGACGCGATTCTCGCTACCACGCCCGATGATCCGGCCGCGCTCGCGTACAAGGGATCGCTCGTCGCGATGCGCGGGGGAAAGGCGCTGCCGCTTCAGGCCATGGGGCTCGTCAAGGATGCGTATGCGTATCTCGATCGCGCCGTCGCTCTCGCGCATACGCCTGAGGAAGCCCGTACGGCGTACATCGCGCGGGGAAGCGTGTCGCAGTCGGTTCCCAACGGGATATTCAGGAAGGCCGCCTCGGGCGCCGAGGATTTTCTCGCGGCCGCCGAGCGGATCAAGCAGATGAAGGAAGCGGGCGCCTCGGGCGTCTCTGACGCCGACGTCGCGAGCGCGTATTGCCACGCGGCAGAGTGCTACGCGATCGCCGGGAAAGCGGACCGCGCGGAGTCCTGGTTCGCCGAGTCGCGAAAGCTGATGGACTCGCTCGACCTCACAGTCGGAGCGGGAACGCGCCTCGCGCTCTTCCGCCACTTCGAGATGGCGGGCTCGGGCGATGGCTCCGCATCGGGCGACGAAAAGGGCGACGGGCTTAGCGCGAAGCGGAATAAGGACGCGGTGAACGCACATGACGCGAAGCAGTCCGACGAATACCGCGCGAATAAGGCGCGCCTCGCGGAGATCGAGGCGAAGCTCGCCGCGTCCCCCGACGACGTGCCGCTCCTTGAGTCCGCGCTCGAGCTCATGGTCATCCATCTCGAGAAAATCCCCGATGCCCTCGAGCTCGCCTCGGCGCACGAGGCCGCGCTCAAGGATTCCAAATGGACTCAGATCTACGTCGCGGTCGCCGAATGCAAGATGGCGAATGCCGTGAAGGAAACCCTGGACAAAGTCGATTGGGTCAATAAGGGAATGCGGCGGTTCGATGGCGTGAATCGCCGTTGGCCGAACGACGAGGACGCGTACGTCTATATGGCGATAACCTATTCGAATTTTCCCCCGGAGATGGCCATGCGGGAACAGGTACTCGACCTTCTTTCCGCGATGGAAAAAAATTATGCCTCCGGGGCATGGAAGCTTACCGCCGATGGGGCGGATCTCGCCTGGCTCGCGATCGGCGGTCTCTTAACGAATTACCCAAAAGGCGCGGAGAATCGGTCGATTCGCGACGCCGCGCGGAAGATGCGGGACGCGCTTCCCTCGATGGCGGCGAGCCCTAAGGCAAAGGAGCTACTCAATGAGTGACGGTAACGCTGAATCGGTTTTGGAATTCCGGAACGTGAGCAAGATATACCGGAGCGGCGACTGCGAGGTGCGCGGGCTCAACGCGGTTTCCGCGAGCTTCGGCCCCGGCGAGCTCACGGCGCTCGTCGGCCCGTCGGGAAGCGGCAAGTCGACGATGCAGCACCTGGGCGCGGGATTCGATCGCGCCTCGGAGGGCTCGGTGCTCCTGATGGGCCGCGACATCGGTGCCTACGGCGAGAGGGAACTCTCGTTCCTGAGGAACCGGCACATCGGCTTCATCTTTCAGTCCTTTAACCTGATCCCGGTGATGAGCGTGCTCGAGAACGTCATGTATCCCGCGGGGGTGTACCGCGAGCCGCACCGGTTCG
>DAOPYF010000169.1:0-4688 GCA_035352735.1 Treponemataceae bacterium
CGACGGCCGCCCGGTTGTCGCCGGGATTGACCGTACCGTCGTCGTTCGGAAAGCCGGCCGCGATCGTGGTCACGTCGTTCGAGATTTGCTTATTGATCTCCATCCATCCGGCGGGATGCGCGATCGGCGAGACCGCGTACTGAAGATCGCCGCCCGAAAGCGCCACGTTCGCGTCGGCGCGGTCCCAGGCGTACGCGCCTTCGGCGCCGGTGCCCTTGAGCACGCCCGCGTACCCGGCGAGGAAGCGGCCCGAGTCCTCCATGTGCCTGATGACGAAATCGGGATTCTGCTTGTCCTGCGCGGTCGTCCCCTTCATGACGAGGCGGCCCTCGCGGTCGAGGCTCGCGACGACCTCCGCTCCCGAGTTGTTGATGCGCGCGACGACGTCCGAGACCATGTCGGTCGGGTGATAGGGAACGCTTACCGTGCCGGTGGGCGCGGAAAGGGTTATCGTTCCCTCGAGACCGACCTGCTCGCGCGCCGAGAGCTTATTCGCGCCGGTCACGCGATAGATATACGATGAGTCGTATTGCCCGTCGCCGTTTCGGTCGTAGTTGCCCGCGACGTTATTGATGAAATTCTGCTCGGTGAAGAAATCGACGCCGGTCTTTCCGTTCGCGCCGGTTCCGTCCTTATGGATGTCGTTCACGAGGTCGACGAAGGTCATCGTCATGGTGTCGAGTTTCTGCACCTCGTCGCGGAAGTCCTTGTCGCGCAGCTCGATGAGCGCGCCGAGCTTGCCGCCCGTGAACTCCGCGCGGTTGCCGTTTTCCTTCCAGACGACCTCGGCGTACCCGTCGTTCTCCGGCCCCGTCTTGAGGTCGAAGGTCCGGTAGCTCTTGCCCTGCACGAGCTCGAGGCCCGCGGTATGGATGACGTACTCGTCGGGGTCGCGCTGGTCGGTCGTGATGTTGATGAGCCCGGATAGCTTCTCGGTCAAAAGGTCCCGCTGGTCCATGAGGTCGTTCGGGCTATCGCCCATCGCCTTAACCTTGACGATCTCCTCGTTGAGCGCGGCGATCTGGCGCGCGTAGTCGTTCACCTGCTTGGTGACGCCCTCGATGTCGCCGTTGATCATGTCGCGCACGCCCTGTAGGCCGCGGTACTGCTGATGGATCGCGTCAACGAGCGTCTCGCCGCGGGAGAGCACGGCCTGCCGGGACGCGCGGGACTCGGGGTATACCGAGAGCTCCTGCCATGAGTCCCAGAACTGGTCCATGCGCGTCCTGACCGAGGTGTCGGCCGGCTCGTTATAGATCTGCTCCATCATCAAAAGGTAATTGTCCTTCGTCTTCCAGTATCCCTCGCCGTTCGACTGCCCGACGATGCGCTGGTCGAGGAGCTCGTCCCTGAGCCGGCGTATCGACTCGACGGAAACGCCCTGGCCGATCTGCCCCGGGGTTTCCGCTCGCGAAAGGTCGGGACGATAGAGGGGATCGGTCGCCTTCAGCTCGACCCGCTGGCGCGAGTATCCCTCGGTCGAGGAATTGGATAGGTTATGGCCCGCGGTCTGGATCGCCTCGCTGTGCGCGAAGAGGCTCCGCTTTCCCATCTCTATGCCGGTAAACGTGGACGACATGATTCGCTCCTTATCAGAATGAACGGTTTAAGACGAGGCTCTCGACGTTTGAGGAAACGATGCTTCCTTTCCGCGAATAGATCTTCGTCTTCCGTCCGGGCAATACGGTCTCAAGCATGCCGGTGATCACGGCACGCGCGTTCGATATATAGGTATTAAAGACGTCGTTCTCGGTCTTCGAGAGGAGTAAAAGCCGCTTCATCTCGCGGAAAAGCTCGTTCGTCCGCGCGCGGGTCTCGGCGTCAAGCGTCGCCGTAACGGCGTAAAAGTCGCGCGAGCCTTCGGCCTTCGGGGAGAGCGCCTTTGCCGAGGAGATCCGCTCGTCCTCGAGCCGCGTGAATATCGTCGCGTAGGTCTCGGACTCGGAGGTTTCCTTCTGGAGAAGGACCCAGTCGCGCACGAGCACGCTTTCGTACATCCGCTTCTGGCACGCGTAGAGCGCCTGCAGGACGGAGATTTCGTTCCGGAGAATTTCCTCGAGTCGCGCCGATGCGGTGGTTTTGTTGTCCATGGTAAAAACTCCTTCATCTCATTATCGGTACGCGGGTATCAAACTGAACGGAAATCGACCCCCATCCTTGACTTTTTTCGCTCGTTCTGGCACTATTGCCCACGTCAGTTTTCATGGTGCCTGTAGTTCAGGGGTAGAGCGCCAGATTGTGGATCTGGTTGTCGTGGGTTCGAAACCCACCAGGCACCCGACGGGTCCCTTGGCGAGCCACTAGGCGAACCGAGGCCCATCGCGCTTCGTAGGAAGAAAGCATGCGCCCGTAGCTCAGCTGGATAGAGCGCCGGACTTCGAATCCGAAGGTCGCAGGTTCGACTCCTGTCGGACGCAAAAAAAGTCAAAAGGGACTCAAAACCCGATTGACAAAAAAAACGGTTTGCTGTATAACAAATAACCGTAACGGATGCAGACGCTGCCGCAAAACAGTAACGATTGCAAACGTGAAAACGGGCCATTAGCTCAGCTGGTAGAGCAACAGACTCTTAATCTGTGGGTCGAAGGTTCGATCCCTTCATGGCTCAGATCGAACGGAATACGGCGTGGTTGACACGAAAAAAGCCGTTCGATAGTATGCTGTCACTTGCGATGCGCGGTTTCCCGACGGGGAGTATCGCGAAAACAAGCGAGAGTGGTGGAATTGGCAGACACGCCAGACTTAGGATCTGGTGCTTCGGCGTGAGGGTTCAAGTCCCTCCTCTCGCAGTTCCTCCGCTACAAAGTACAACAATTTGATTTTGCGGGAATAGCTCAGTGGTAGAGCGCGACCTTGCCAAGGTCGATGTCGCGGGTCCGACTCCCGTTTCCCGCTCTTACTCGGAAAGCGATTCGGTAAAATCCGGATCGCTTTTTTTTTCATTTATGGCAATTACCAGGCTAACCCTAAGGCCTGAGACTTTACAGTATCAAGAGGATGTCCACATGAATCTGAACAAGCACTTTACCAAGCTTGACAAGTCCCGCGTGCAGCTCGACGTTACCATCGGCAAGGACGAGATCGCGAAAACCTATCAGGAACTTCTCCAGAAGTATTCCAAGACCATACAGCTTCCCGGCTTTCGCAAGGGCAAGGTTCCCGTCGCCGTGCTCGAGAAAAAATACGGCGAGGCGCTCAAGGGCGACGCCGCCGGCGACATCATCGAAAAGGCGCTCGGGGAGATTTTCGAGACCGCGAGCGAGTACGAGCGGCCGCTTCCCTATTCCCAGCCGGTCATGGACAAGACGCCCGAATTCGACGTCGCGAAGGACCTTTCCTTCACCGTAACCTACGACTCCTTCCCCGAGGTCAAGCTCGGCGCCATCGACGGCTTCAAGATCGAGGTTCCCCAGGTTACCGTCGGCGACGCGGAGATGAAAGAAGAGCTCGAGGCGATTCGCGAGCGTAACGCCATCGTCGTCGACCGCAACGACTCAGACAAGGCCGAAAAGGACAACGTCGCGACCGTCAACTACTGCGAGCTCGACGATGCGGGTGCCGTCATCCCCGGCACCGAGCGACAGGACTTCGTGTTCACGATCGGCACCGGATACAACATCTTCAAGTTCGACGACGAGGTCACCGGCATGAAAAAGGGCGAGACCAAGGATTTCACCAAGAAATTCCCCGCCGACTTCGAGGACAAGGACATCGCAGGCAAGACCAAGAAGATCCGCGTTACCCTCACCGCGCTCAAGGCGCGCAACCTCCCCGACCTTGACGACGAGCTCGCACAGGACGTGAGCGAGAAGTACAAGACCCTCGACGACCTCAAGGCCGACATCAAGAAGAACATGGAGACCGCCCTCGAGAACAAGCTCAAGGAAATCAAGTCGAACGCCCTCCTCGAGAAGATTATCGAGAAGAACGCCTTCGAGCTCCCCGAGACCATGATCGCCGCCGAGCTTGAGTCCCGCTGGCAGATGCTCGCCCAGCGCTTCCGCACCGACGTGAAGCAGCTCGAGAAGCTCATCGTTTCCTCCGGTCAGACCAAGGAGTCGATGCTCAAGGAATGGCGCGGCGAGGCAGAGAAAATGCTCAAGAGCCGGGTCATCGTCGAGATTCTCCTCAAGGATCGCGATATCGCCGTCACCCCCGACGAGGTCGAGGCCGAATACGCGCGCATGGCAACCGGCGCCGGGATTTCCGTCGACGAGGTGAAAAAACACTATGCGGACGCCCGCCGAAAAGAGTATCTTATAGACGACATCAAGGAGCAGCGCCTCTACGCGCAGCTCCTCGAGAAGTGCACGCTTTCCAAGGGCGATAAGGTAGCCTTTGCAGATCTCTTCAAGAACGAGCAGTAACCATGAACGAACAAATGAACAATCTGGTCCCCTACGTCATCGAGCAGACCGGTAACGGCGAACGGTCGTACGACATCTTCTCGCGGCTTCTCAAGGACCGAATCGTGTTCATTGACGGCGAGATAACCGACGCCACCGCCGACCTCGCCGTGGCGCAGCTCCTTTTCCTCGATTCGCAGAATCCCGAGAAGGACATCAATCTTTATATCAATAGCCCCGGCGGCTCCGTTACCGCGGGGCTCGCGATCTACGACACCATGCAGCAAATCCGCTCCGACGTGCAGACCTTCTGCCTCGGGCAGGCGGCGAGCATGGCGGCCA
>DAOPYF010000170.1:0-4658 GCA_035352735.1 Treponemataceae bacterium
AATTTCATGGGCGAGTACGAGATCGTCGAGGAAGAGGCGCGGCCCGAAGAGCCCGTCCTCACCGAGCAGCTCTACTGGCTCGTCCGCGAGGACGACAAGACCGAGGCGCTCGTGCGCCTCATCGACTCTACCCCTGAGTTCTACGGGCTCGTGTTCTGCCAGACCAAGGCGGACGCGGACACCGTCGCGAAGGAACTCGACGAGCGCCACTATCAGGCGGCGGCCCTTCACGGGGACATCGCGCAGAGCCAGCGCGAGAAGATCCTCGGCCGCTTCCGCTCGAAGAAGACGAAGATCCTCGTCGCGACCGATGTCGCGGCGCGGGGTATCGATATCGAGGGGCTCACGCACGTCGTGAACTACGCGCTGCCGTACGACGGCCCGACCTACACGCACCGCATCGGCCGCACGGGCCGCGCGGGTTCCCACGGCGTCGCGGTCACCTTCGTGCGCCCCGAGGATCGCCGAAGGCTCGGCTACCTCAAGCACAACGCGCACGGCGAGCTGAACGAGGGAAAGGTCCCGACGATCAAAGAGGTGCTCGAGATCAAGCGGAACCGGATCATGGGCTTGACCGAGGAGTCGCTCACCGAGATCCTCGGCGAGCCGGGAAGCGCGGTAGGCGCTTCGCTCAGGGCGGAGACTCCCGCCGCCGGCGACGCGCCGATTTCCGACGCGGCCGCGGATGCAGCGGCGGAAGCCGCCGCCGAGTCTGCGATCGCAGGCTCGATCGACGCGGTCAACGAAGCAGCATGCCCGAAAGAGGGCGACGCTGCTTCTCTTGCGAAGGCGTCGGGCAAGGCGCTTTCGCCCGAGACGAAAAAGCTGAGGCGAATCGCGTCCGACTTCCGCGCGTTCGCGGATACGCTTTCGGAGAATCGCGACCCGCGCGAGGTGCTCGCAGCGGTGCTCGCGCTTCAATACGGGGACGAGCTTTCGACCGACCATTACAACGACATCAAGTCGCTCAGGTCAGGATCGTCGGATCGCACCCATATCAGGCTCTACGTCGGCATCGGCCGGCGCGACGGGCTCACGCGGCGCGGGATCGCGCAGTTCTTCCGCGACCTCATCGGCGTGCCCGAGCGGCTCGTCGACCGGATCGAGGTTATGGACGCGTTTTCGCTCGCGACGCTTCCGGCGGACGCGGCGAACGCGGCGCTTGACCTTTCGCGCCAACGGCGCAACGTGCCGCACATGCATGTCGATATAAACGACGCGGGCGGGGATTTCCACTCTGGTCCCCGTCCCGGATTTCGCTCAGGCTTCCGCGGCGATAGAGCCGCGCGCGGGCCGAGGGGCGAAGGCGGATATAAGGGCTCACGGCCGGATCGCGGCGACCGACCGGAGCACGGCGATCGAATAGATCGCGGAGACCGACCGGATCGCGGCGGTTATCCTGAACGAGGGGAGCGGTTCGACCGGGGATCCCGGGGACCGCGCTTCGACCACGGCCGATCAGGATTCGGCGACAGACCGGAAGGCGCGGTACCGCCGAGGGTCGCGCGCACGTACAGTAGGGGCCCGAAGGGCGAAGGCGCGGGCTATAGAGGCTCGGCGCAACCGGCTGTAGGCGGCGCTTCGGCGTACAAAAAGAAAAAAAGAAATGAGGACTCGGGCGAATAAGCGCCCTGCCATCAATGAGATTTCGCCGCCCCGCGATTCGCGGGGCGGTTTTTTTACGCGATGTTGATAAAGCCCTCGACCGTATAGCGGTTGAGGAGCCGTTGGAGCGGCGTGATCCAGTTGTCGTCGTGGCAGCCCTCGAGGAAGAGCTCCTCGTACAGGAACGAGATGTGCTCCCTGATCCGCTCGGCGTTCTCGCGCGTCACGGGGCAGTCGCCCGCGAAGAGGCTCTCGATAAAGCGGGTGACCTCGATCGGGGTGACCTCGGCGGGGGTGATGCGCGTCATCGCGTAGAGCGCGGCGGGGATGCAGTTGACGCTGTGCTGCTTGATGTAGAGCACGGTCTCGGTGATCGCGACGGCGCCGTCGTAGAGCTCGCGGCCCAGCGCGTCGGCTTCCTCGTCCCCCATCCCAAGCTCGGCGAAGACCTTGCGGTAGAAGGTGTACGCGAGCACGACGATGATCACGTGGAGGCTCGGGACGCAAAGGTAATGCGGGTCGAAAAGGTGAATCGTGAGGAACTTGCCCTTATGGTAATGGGGCCTCCGCGTCGTCGTCATCCTGAAGCGATAGACGTCGGCGGCGTCGCGGTAGCAGCGCTCGACGGTCTCGAGGAACCGCGCGGTATACTCGATCTGCGCGGCCTTTCCAAAGCGCTTCCCAATGTAGCCGAGCGGCCTGACCCAGTACGCGATGAAATCGAGATAGATCGAAACCTTCTCCGGGGTGAAGGGAACCGTGTCGTCGAGCGGATGGTCGACGTTGAGTATCGGTATCTTCTTGAACCCGAGCTTGACCGAGAACTGAAGCCAGAAGAAATCCCTCATGACGGTCCCGAGGTACGCGAGCATCGCCTTCCTCGTCCGCCGATGGGCAAAGGTCCTGAAGAAAACGCGCGCGACCGAAATCGTGCGCGTGGTGTAGTTTTTTTTATCGGCTTTCATTTCCCGAAAACCTCTTTCGCGATTCCCACCGACGCCATCGCGTCGCGCGCGAAAAAGTCCGCGCCGATGCGGCTCGCGTATTCGGGGGTGAGCACCGCGCCGCCGACCATGACGCGCACGGGGAGCCTTTCCTCGCGGATGCGCGCGATCGTCCGCTCCATGCTCGCGACGGTCGTCGTCATGAGCGCGGAAAGCCCGACGATGCCGGGCTTCTCCGCCTTCGCGCGCTCGATGACCGTCTCGATCGGCACGTCCTTTCCGAGGTCGACGACCGCGTAGCCGTAGTTCTCGAGCATCGCCTTGACGATGTTCTTCCCGATATCGTGGATGTCGCCCGAGACCGTCGCGATGAGGATCTTTCCCTTCGACTCCGTCTTCGCGCCGGTGCGTTCGAGGTATTCCTTGATCGCGTCGAAGGCGCGCGATACCGTTTCCGCGCTCAGGAGGAGCTGTGGGAGGAATTTCTTCCCCCGCTCGAAGTCCTTGCCGACCTCGTCGAGCGCGGGGACGATGTACCCGTCGATAATCTCAATTGGCGTCTTTGTCT
The DNA here is from genome assembly GCA_035352735.1 of Treponemataceae bacterium. GTDB lineage: Bacteria > Spirochaetota > Spirochaetia > Treponematales > Treponemataceae > Teretinema. The sequence goes on from DAOPYF010000170.1 coordinate 3,118, forward strand.
CGAGAAGTCGCTCCGCGGCCGCGCGCGAGCGGTCCCTGAGGCCGCTCACGATGAGCGCGCGGAGGTCGTCGCCCGATGCGGCGCATGCGCCCGCTGTTGCAGAGGGCGCGGACGTTTGCGCGGTCGTCGCTCCTTGCGCCTGCGTTGCGGCCTGCACCGGTCCCGCAGCGGCGGGCTGAGCGTGCGCCCCCGCGCCGGCTTGCGCGACGGCGGGCACGACGGCGGCCGAGTAGGCGTCGATATAGGAGAGGCAGTTTTCGTCATGGCCCGAAAGCGCGCGGTACGAGCGCCACACGGCCATCATCTGCGCGGAAAGCGGGTTGATGATGCACGCGTCGAGCCCCGCGTTGAGCGCCGCGGCGAAGAACACCGAGTTCACGAGCTCGCGCTGGGGGAGACCGAAGGAGATGTTCGAGACGCCGAGGACGGTCTTCACGCCGAGGCTTTTCTTGACGAGCGGGATGGCGCGGACGGTTTCCATCGCCTCCTTCTGCTGGGAGCTTACCGTCAGGGTGAGCGTATCGACGACGATGTTCTTTCGCGGTATGCCGTGCGCCTCCGCGGTCTCGACGATCTTTCGCGCGACGGCGAGGCGGCCCTCGGCGGTCGGGGGAATGCCCTCTTCGTCGAGCGCGAGCGCGACGAGGACGCCGCCGTATTTCTTGACGATCGGGAAAACCTCCGCCATGACGTGGGCCTTTCCGTTGACCGAGTTGACGAGCGCCTTGCCGTTGTAGTAACGGAGCGCTTTTTCGAGGACGGCGGGTTCGCTCGAGTCGATCTGGAGCGGCGCGGGATAGGTTCGCTGGAGCGCGCGCACCGCGCTGAGCATGACGGCTCCTTCGTCGATGCCGGGGAGCCCCACGTTGACGTCGAGGACGTGGGCGCCCGAGTCGAGCTGGGCCTTTCCCTCGCCGAGGACGTAGTCGATATCGTTCGCGAGGATCGCCTCGCGGAATTTTTTCTTGCCGGTTGGGTTGATTCTTTCGCCGATGATGATGGGTCCGGTAACGGGGCACGCGGCCGAGCCTGAGCCTGAGGCGGCCCCGATGACGAGCGCCTGGCTCCAGGAAGAAACGACCGTGAGTCCCTTATCCGCGATCGGCCGCGCGGAAAGCGACGCGACGCGCGCGGTCATTGCCGCGATATGCGAGGGGGTCGTCCCGCAGCAGCCGCCGAGGACCCTGACGCCCTGCCGAGCGCCGTATTCGAGGGCGTCGGCGAATTCCTCCGGGCCGACCTTGAATACGGTCTTGCCGCCCTCGACGACCGGGATGCCCGCGTTCGGTTCCATGAAGACGGGAACGCTCGCCCAGCGGAGGAACTCGTCGGCGAGGGCGCGCGCGTGCGCGAGGTCACCGCCGCAGTTAAAGCCGACCGCGTCGACGCCGAGCCCTTCCATCGTCGCGACGACGGTCGCGGGGTCCGCGCCGGTGAGCGTGCGGTCGGTGTCCTGGAAGGTCGCGGACGCGATAACGGGGAGCGCCGTGTTTTCCTTCACCGCGAGGACGGCGGCCTTGAGCTCGTAGAGGTCGCTCATC
>DAOPYF010000171.1:0-4623 GCA_035352735.1 Treponemataceae bacterium
CATGCCGAGTCCAGAATACGCGTTAGCGGAAAAGCCGGTCATCAAGTATCTCCAATCCCTTGGATACGAATGGATGCGTCCTGAGCTGAACGAAGACGCGCGGGACGGGCTCAACAACGTCATCCTGCGGGACATCTTCATCGATTCGATCCGACGGATAAACGGCATCGACGAAGAAACCGCGCGGGCCGCCTATCAGGAACTCCTTGCCATCCATGACAACGATAACTGGATGAGCAAACTTCGGGGCAACTACTCGCGCATCCTTCCCGGCGAATCAAAACACACGACCATCTGGCTCATCGATTACAAAAACCTCGAGAACAATACCTTAACCGTCACGAACCAATTCACCGTCGAGGCGGCAAAGACGCGGCGGGCGGATTGCGTCGTATTCGTGAACGGCATTCCGCTCGTCGTCATCGAGGCGAAGAGCCCCGTCTCCTCGAAGGACAAGGCCGGGGAAGCCTTCGAGCAGATAAAGCAATACGAGGAAGAGGTCCCTCGCCTCTTCTACTCCAACCTCTTCAATATCATCACCAACGGCTATTCGGTTCTCTACGGCGCGACCCATTCCCCGAGCGATTACTGGGCCGAATGGCGCGACCCGTATCCGAAAACGCAAAACGATTTCCGTGATAAGTTTGAGCTCGGGCTCTGGGCGCTCCTCGAGCCCTCGCGGCTCTTGAACATCCTCGCCCACTTCGTCGTCTTCGAATTGGATGATAAGAGCGGACGTCAGATTAAAAAGGTCTGCCGATACCAGCAGTTCAGGGCCGTCAATAAAATAGTCGAGCGCATCCTTGAGAACCGAAAGACCGGCGAGCGGAAAGGCTTGATTTGGCATACGCAAGGCTCGGGCAAATCCCTGACGATGGCGTATGCGGTTCTCCGCCTCAAGCTCCATCTCGACATCTCGTCCGACTGCCTTTCAAGCCCGAACATCCTTATCATCACCGATCGCATCGACCTCGACGACCAGATCACGAAAACATTTCAGGCGTGCAATCTCCCGAATCCCCAACAGGCGAAATCCGCGACCACGTTCAGAGAGCTGATAAACTCAGGCACGACCGGGCAGACGATCCTCTCGACCATTTTTAAGCTGGACAAATCCTCGACCGCCATCAAGGACAGCAAGAACTGGATCGTGTGCGTCGACGAGGCGCACCGAACCCAAGAGCAGGACCTGGGCGCGTACCTTCGCGCAACCTTCCCCGACGCGTACTTCTTCGGGTTTACCGGCACTCCGGTTCAGTCGAACAACCACGACACCTACGCGACCTTCTCCCCGAGCGGCGAGTTCTACCTCGATAAGTACGGCATCGACGACGCAGTGGCCGACGGCGCGACGGTTCCGATTCATTACACGGCGCGAAAGGCCGAATGGGCTATCGAAGCCGAAAAGCTCGACATCCTTTTCGATAACTGGTTCGCGAACGAAGATGAGAAGACCCGCGAGAAGATCAAAAAGAGCGGCGTGACGATCGAAGCGCTCGCCAAGAACAGGCATCGAGTAGAACTCATCGCGTATGACATCTGGACCCACTTCAAGACCTTCGCGTATCAGGACGGATACAAGGCTCAGATTGTCGCCATCGATCGCGAAGCTATCATTCTCTACAAACGCGCGCTTGATAAGGCAATCGCCGAGGATTTCATGTCCGAGGGCATGGGTAAGGAAGCGGCCGAGGCAAAGGCCGACAGCTTCTCGGTATGCGTGTATTCGTCCAATCGGGATGACGCGATGCCATCCGAGGATCCATACATCGACCGGCTCCGCAAGGACTTTATCAAATACCAGCACATCGATAATCGCGGCGGCAAGTGGTCGAACGTCACCGACGTTTCCGAAAACCTTTCCGAGGCGGAGGTGAAGAAGGCCTTCAAGATAAAAGGCGAGCCGCCCTACTTCATCATCGTGTGCGCCAAGCTCCTCACGGGCTTCGACGCCCCCGCAGAATCGGTGATGTACCTCGACAACCCGCTCAAGGAGCACAACCTCTTGCAGGCGATCGCCCGCACGAACCGCATCGAGGGCGACAATAAGCAGTTCGGTCTCATCGTCGATTACATCGGCGTGACGCGGAACCTCAACGAAGCCCTTTCGACCTACCGGAAGGAGGACATCCACGGCGCGCTCCATTCCCTCGACGAGCTCAAGGCCAACCTCAAGGCGACGCACCGCGAGGCGATGCGGTACGTCAAGTTTCCGATTCATTACGACAATGACATCAATGAAGCGTATTGGAGACTCATCCAAGACCTCGGAACGGTGGACGTTTGGTTTCAATTCAAGATAAAGGCAAATGCCTTCATAAAAGCCTATGAAGCATTATGCCCAGACCCCTTCATTCTGGACTATACGGAGGACGTGAAATGGGTTTCGACGTTTCTCACGAAGGGCATCAATAAATTCGAACACAATGACGCTTTTTCGCCCAAGAACTATTCCGCGAAAATCCGCGACATGCTCGACAAGCATCTTACGGTTTCCGGCATCAAGACCCTCATCCAGCTCAAGCACATTACCGACCCCGATTTCTTCGAGGATTTCAAGGCCGAAGGCAAGAGCGAGCCGGATATCCGCGATACCGTCCTTCGCAAGGTAACGGAACTCAAGAAGACCATTACCGAGCGGACCGAGGAAAACCCGCAGGAATACGAGCCTTTTTCCAAACGCATCCTTGAGCTCATCAAGCGGCTTGACTCCGGCCTGGTCGACGTTGCCGAATTGCTGAAGGACGCCGAGCGGCTCGCGCGGGATCTCGTCGATGAGGACAACGCGCACAGGAAGACCGGCCTTACCAAGAACGCCTACGGCATCTGGAAGATCCTTGAAGCCTTCAAGCCCAAGAGGGAACGGGACAAGAAGCAGCCCACAGAGGCAAACGAAAAAGAGGCGACATACTCCGAAGAAGAACTCAAGCGATTGCAAAAGGTCGCCCAGGAAATTGAGGGCATCTACGCCTCTGATGAAACCGCGCCCGTGGGCTGGCAGCATAAAGAGGAACTGAAAAAGGAACTTCGGAGCGAAGTCAGGCATATCGCGTTTGAGGCCGAGCTCGATTGGCAACGGGTCCCGACCGAGGTCGAGAAGTTCGCGTTGAAGCATTTCGCGAAGGTTTGACGGTAACGGCATGGGTTCCATAGCGTTCGGAAACACGATCCTCACGTACCGGATTCGCCTGAGCCCCAAGGCTCAAAAGAAGCGAATCGAGATCACGCCGTTTGGCGTCGAGATCATCGCGCCCGAGGAAACGCCCGAGGCGGAGATCGCCGCCTTCATGCAAGAGAAAGCCAAGGACGTGTTCGTCGCGCAGGAAAGGCTCAAGCAGAAAAACGCGAGCCTCTTCCGCGAGGACGACCAATTCTTCGCGGGCGGGAAGGTTTCCTTCCGGGGTCGCAGGCTTATGGTTTCCGTCGAGTACGCGGAAGTCGAGAAGCCTTCCCTTTCATTCAAGAGCCGTTTTTGCCTGACCCTTCCCGAAGCCTTACGTGGACGGGACAACGCGGAAACGATCCGGGCGCTCATCGAGAAGTGGCTCGACGCCCGGCTCTATGAGGATTCGCGCGAGATCGCGGAATCGCTCGGCGCGCCGCGCGGCCTGCGCTTTAAGCGGGTGCGGGTTCGGGAGCAAAAGAACGTCTGGGCGACTTGCGGGCATGACGGGATTCTCTATATCAATAGGCTGCTCGCGAAAGCCCCCAAGAAGGCCCTCGAATACGTCGTGGCGCACGAGCTTGCGCACCTCGCCCATCGCAACCACTCCGCGGCCTTCTGGTCGTTGGTCGGCGAGATGTTTCCCGAATACCAGGCGTATCAAGACATGCTCGATCGGCTCTAGCAGCGCCGTCATTCCATTATGGCTGCGACCTATATCAATATGACTCCGAGCCATTCCATTATAACTCCGACCTATATCAATATGGCTGCAAGCCATTTCATTATGGCACGGAGCCATTTCGCCCCCGCATGGACCTTCATACGCGGCAGCTCCGCGCGACGACGTTCGCCGATCATTGAGCCCGCTGCTTCGTTTTCATTACCCGAGCCAAGCGGCAGCGTCACGTACCCGAGACGCTTTCCTGCGTTATACTTTAAGCGAGCAAGGAGGCTTGTATGGCAAATATCCATGAAGTGAGCGATGAAGCGGGCAAAAAGGTTATGGGTGTCCTTTCGGGAAAGCCGATCTGGGCGTATTGGATCGCGTTCACGCTGATGATCGCCGTCGCGTTCGGCATTTGTTACGGCGTGATGTACCTTCTTTCATTCAGGTGGTGGATACTGGCTCTGGTGATCGTCGTCGCGGGAATGGCCTCGGGCACCTTCGCGTATTTGAAAACCCTGAAGCCGACCGGCGAACGGGATGCCTGAATTGACGATTACCCGGACTGCTGGTATATTCGGCTTTATCAAGCGGTGACGAGGAGATTTCCCATGAAAACCGGACGAAACGATCCGTGCCCGTGCGGCTCGGGTAAGAAGTACAAGAACTGCTGCCTCGGGAAGACGGGCTTCTCGGACGAGCCGACGGCGATGGAGACGCTCGGGACGCCGAACCTCGCGACGGACGCGCTTAACGACATGCGCCGAATCGCGGGCGATCGGGAGTTCAAATC
>DAOPYF010000172.1:0-3290 GCA_035352735.1 Treponemataceae bacterium
AGCACGATCGTCGGCTCCGCCCTCGCGGTCATCGCCCTCGGTACCCTCGCCCGCGCGGGACGCTTGCCCCGACTTGGAAACGGCAGCGATGATCCTCGCCGCTAAGGGACTTTGCTACCGCCCTGAGCGGGGGCGCTTCGCGCTTGGCCCGATTGATCTCTCCCTCGATGGGGGAACCTTCGCGCTCCTATCAGGCGATAACGGAAGCGGAAAAAGCACCCTTCTGAAGCTTCTCGCCGGGCGGGCTCGCTCGCTTACGGGCGCGGTCGGCGGAAGCCTTGCGATACTCGGGAAGGACGCGCTCTCAGGCGAGGGCTCGGCCTTTTTCGGTTCCGTCGCTTTCATGGGCGCGCGCCCCGAGGCCGCGCTCTTTTGCCCCTCGGTACGCGAGGAGATCGCGTTCGGCCTCGAGAACCTCGGGCTTTCCACACGGGAACGGGACGACCGCGTCGCGCGCGTCGCGGCTCTATTCCAGATTGAAAGGCTCCTCTCCGCGGAAAGCAGGCGGCTTTCGGGAGGCGAGCAAAAGCTCGTTCTCCTCGCCGCCCTCATGGCCCTCGAGCCGCGCTCGCTCCTCCTCGACGAACCGCTCGCCGGCCTGAGCGCGGCGAACCGGCTCATGGTCGCGCGAGTACTCCGCGCCCACGCGGATCGGGGAAACCTCGTCGTCATGGCCGAGCATGGGGTCGACGACGTCGCGGGATTTCTCGACCGAGAGCTTGGCCTTGAAAACGGGCGGCTCGCCTACGACGGAGCCGTGCGGCGCATCGAGCGGGCGCCTGATGCGGACTGGCCGCCAGAGGAAAGCCCGCGCGCGGTTAGCGTAAGCGCGACGGCGGAAACGCGTGGCGAAGGCCCCGCGCGGCTTTCGGCAGATGAGCTTGAGTTCGCGTACGGCGCGGCGCGCGTCATCGGGATAGCGGGCCTTTCGATACCGAACGGGATCTCGCTCCTTCGGGGCGGGAACGGCGCGGGAAAGTCGACCCTCCTCCGGCTTCTCCGCGGGCTTCTCAAGCCGACGAGGGGCCGCGTTCTCTTCGACGGGAAGGAGATTCGCCGGGCGTCGGCGGCGCTCGCGCTCGGGTTCGTCCCGCAGGATAGCGGGCGGCAGTTCTTTCGCCTGAGCGCGCGCGAGGAACTCGAGATCGGCCTCCGCTTTCGGCCCGACGCGCGGCGGGGCGCCGGGCGACGCGCGGCGCTGCGGGAAATCGATCGGCTCGTCGAGCGCTTTGGCCTCGGCGATCTCCTCGACTCGTATCCCGATGAGCTTTCGACCGGCGAGCGGCGGCGCCTCTCCGTCGCGACGATACTCGCGCTCGAGCCAACCTTTTTACTCCTCGACGAATCCGAGGCGGGGCTCGACGCGCGCTACCGAGCGGTTCTCGAGGGCGAGCTATTCGGGCGCGCCGAATCGGGGGTCGGTATTCTCGCCTCGGTCCATGGCTCCGGTTTCCTCCGTGCGAGGGCCGACCGCGAGTTCGCGCTCTCGGGCGGCGCCGTACGCGCGCGCGCGCTTTGCCGCGGCGCGGAGGCGATCAATGCGTGACGCGCGGCTCGCCTTTCTCGCGCTCGTCGCGTACCTCGCGCTCGCGAGCGCTTTCACGGACCCGGCGGCGCTCGGGGCCCTCATCGCCGGCGCGGGACTCCTCACGCTCGCGAGTCCCCGGCGGAAAAAAATCGTGCCCGTCCTCGCCTTCCTCCTCCCGAGTTTTTGCGCGCTCCCGCTTTTCGTCTGCGCGCTCTCAGGCCCGCGCGACGCGCTCGAGACCCTGCTCCGCCTCGTCGCCTTGGGGCTCGGCCCCGCCGTCTTTTTCCTCTATTGCGACAAGCGCGCGCTCGAGCGCCTCCTCCTCAACGCGCGGCTTCCCGAACTCGCCGTCTTCGCCTTCTCCGCGTCACTGTCGTTCATCCCGCTCGTGGCCGATGAGATCAAGGCCGTTTACGACGCCGAGCGCGCGCGCGGGGTTCCGCTCGAGACCCCGTGGGGGCTTTTTCGTCACCTGGGCCTTTTTGCGGTACCCGTCCTCCTCGCGTGCTTTCGGCTTGCCGACGAGCTCGCCGATACCCTGATCGCCCGCGGGCTTTCCCACCGCAGGATACCCGACCGCCGATGGAAGTCCCTCAGGGAATGAGCGCTTGGTAGGACGAGGGGGTCGCGCGGGATCGCCTCGGGCGGAACGCGCGGGGCGATCCCGGGCGCAGGGGGAGCCGCGTCGTTTTTTCGCTCACCCGTCGGAAGAAGGCACGAGGTAAGCGAATGAGGCCGATCCCCCTCATCCGCAATCTTGAGGTCACTCTTCTCTTGCTTTTTTAGCCATAATGCGCCATTATTGTTTCTAGCAGAAACAAATAACTTTTTTGGAGTGACCCATGAGTATACCCGCCCGCCCCTGGCTTGATTCCGCGCTTCCCGTCGACGAACGGGTAAGGCTTCTCCGCTCCGCGATGACGATCGAGGAAAAGGTCGCGCAGATGGTGCAGGTCAGCTACAGCCTCGTCAGCGAAAGCGAGGCGGACGACTGGGCCCGGCTCGGCGCGGGCTCGTTCCTCCACACGCTCGGCGACAACGCCCGCCGCGTCCAGCGGCTCGCGACCGAAAGCAGGCTCGGCGTCCCGGTGCTTTTCGGCATCGACGCGATCCACGGACACGGAATCCATAACGGCGCGACCGTTTTCCCCTCGCAGCTCGCCCTGGCCGCGAGCTGGAACCCCGCCCTCGCCGAGCGCATGGGCGAGGTGACCGCGCGCGAGGTCGCCGCCGAGGGGCTCCATTGGACGTTCTCCCCGGTGTTCTGCCTCGGCCGCGATCTCCGGTGGGGAAGGATCGACGAGACATTCGGCGAGGACCCCTTCCTCGCGGGCAAGATGGGCGCGGCGACGGTTCGCGGGTACCAGGGAGAGAACCCCGCCGACCCCAAGCGCATCGCCGCGTGCGCCAAGCACTACATCGCCTACGGCGAAAGCACAGGGGGGCGCGATTCCTACGACTCGTCCGTCTCGATGCGCGCGGTGCGCGAGACCTTCCTCCCGCCGTTCCGCGAGGCGGTCAAGGCAGGCTGCCTCACCTTCATGGCCGGATACCAGAGCGTCGACCGCGTCCCGTGCTCGGCGCACCGCAAGCTGCTCCGCGACGTCCTCAAGGGGGAGCTCGCCTTCGACGGCTTCGTCGTGACCGACTGGCAGAACGTGACGAGCCTCCGCGAGCGGCAGAAGCTCGGCCGCGACGCGAAGGAGGTCTCGAAGATCGCGATCGAGGCGGGAAACGACCTGATCATGACGAGCCCCGAATT
>DAOPYF010000172.1:3390-4605 GCA_035352735.1 Treponemataceae bacterium
CCCGCGCTCCCGATCGGGCCCGAGGGCCGCGCGGTAAAGACGATCGCGGTCGTCGGGCCGAACGCTGACTCCGTGCGCGCGCAGTTCGGAGACTGGACCTTCTTTACCCATCCCGTGCCGCACTACGACGCGGTGCCGACCTTCCGCGTGACGACGATGCTCGACGGCATCCGCGAGGAAGCGCGAAGCGCGGGATCCCGCGTCCTTTTCGACAAGGGCTGCGACGTACTCGACCCCGCGAAGGAATCGATCGCGCGCGCGGTCTCGCTCGCGAAGAAGGCCGACGTCGTCTTCCTCGCCGTCGGCGATTCCCTCGTCCAAACCGGCGAGACCCACGACCGCGCGAACCTCGCGCTCACCGGCGCCCAGGACGCGCTCGCCGAGGCGCTCGCGCGCGTCTGCAAAAAACGAAAGGTCCCGCTCGTCGCGATTCTGGTGAATGGAAAGCCGCTTGAGTTCGCGCGGGTCGCCGCCGCGTCCGACGCGATCCTCGAGACCTTCAACTCGGGCACCCTCGGCGGCATGGCGCTCGCCGAGATCGCGTTCGGCCGCGTGAACCCGTCGGGTAGGCTCCCGATCTCCTTCCCCCGAACGACCGGCCAGCTCCCGGTGTACTACAACCAGATACCGGGCTGGCATACAGACCGCTACTGCGACTGCGAGCCGACCCCGCTTTTCGCCTTCGGCGAGGGGCTTTCGTACACTGCCTTCCGCTACGACTCGGTGCGGCTCTCGCAAAGCCGCGCGAAGGCAGGCGACTCGATCGAGGTGCTCGTCACGCTCACCAATACGGGATCGCGCGCGGGAATCGAGACCGTGCAGGTCTACGCGACCGACCGCGTCGCGTCGATCGTCACCCCCGTGCGGACGCTCAAGGGCTTCGTTCAGGTGACAATCCCCGCTGGCGCGACCGTCACCGCGTCCGTACAGCTTTCGGTCTCGGATCTTTCGATTATCACGCCCGACGAGCGGACCGTCCTCGAGCCGGGCGAGTTCGAGATCCAAGCGGGCCACGACTCAAGGTCCGAAAGCCTCCTTACGGCGGTTCTCACGGTAGAATAGGGAAGAACGCGGCGCGCGGGAGATTTCTCCCCGCGAGGGGGGGGGTGTGCGCCGCATGGGTGATTAATCCGCGCGCGCGAGATAACTCCCCGCGCGGGGAGATCACTTTCCGAATACGAGGCTGCACCCAGCAGTTAGCGTTTACCCCGCGCG
>DAOPYF010000173.1:0-4421 GCA_035352735.1 Treponemataceae bacterium
TGTCCTTGATGCGGCCGGTGATCTTGTAGTTCCCCTCGGGGGTGCGCCGCGCGAGGTCGCCGGTGTGAAGCCAGCCCTTTTCGTCGATCGCGGCCTTCGTCGCCTCGGGCATCTTGTAGTAGCCCTTCATGATGTTGTACCCGCGCGCGACGAACTCGCCGTCGACGTTGTCCGGGCAGTCAAGCCCGGTGGCGGGGTCGACGATCTTGCACTCGACGCCGGGGAGCGCGCGGCCGACGGTGCCGACGCGGACCTCGATCGGGTCGCCGACGCGGCTTTGCGTGCAGCCGGGCGAGCTTTCGGTCTGGCCGAATACGATCGTGATGTCCTTCATCCCCATCTTGCCGACGACCGCCTCCATGACCGGGATCGGGCAGGGCGAGCCCGCCATGATGCCGGTGCGGAGGTGGCTAAAGTCGGTGGTCGCGAAGTCGGGGTGCTCGAGGATCGCGATGAACATCGTCGGCACGCCGTTGACCGCGGTGATCTTCCGCCGCGTGAACGCGGGCATGACGACCTTCGGGCTAAAGTACTCGACCGGCACCATCGTCGAGCCGTGCGTCATCGAGGAGGTCATCGAGAGGACCATGCCGAAGCAGTGGAACATCGGGACCTGGATGAGGTAGCGGTCGGCGGTCGAAAGGTCCATGCAGTCGCCGATGCACTTGCCGTTGTTGACGACGTTGTAGTGGGTGAGCATGACGCCCTTTGGGAAGCCCGTGGTGCCCGAGGTGTACTGCATGTTGCAGACCTCGTGCGCGTCGAGCGTGCCCTGGAGCTTCCTGATCGCGTCCTCGGGATACGCGTCGGCCATCGCGAGCGCCTCGTCCCAGTGGTAGGCGCCGGGGATCTTCGAGTCGACGGTGATCACGTTCTTGAGGAAGGGGAGGCGAGCCGAGGAAAGCTTACCGGGTTCCGAGCCCGCGAGCTCCGGGCAGATCTCGTTCAGGGTTTCGAGGTAGTTCGAGTCCTTGTAGCCGTCGATGAGGACGAGGGTGTGCGTGTCCGACTGCTTGAGGAGGTACTCCGCCTCGTGGATCTTGTAGGAGGTGTTGACGGTGACGAGCACGGCGCCGATGCGGACGGCGGCCCAGAAGGTGAGGAACCAGTGCGGGTCGTTCGTCGCCCAGATCGCGACGTGGTCGCCCTTCTTGACGCCCATCGCGAGGAACATGCGCGCCACCCGGTCCGTGTCCTCGAGGAATTCCTTATACGTGCGGGTATAGTCGCGGGTCGTGTACGCGAACGCGGTCTGGTTCGGGAATGTCTCGGCGACCTTCTCGAGCATCCGGCCGAAGGTGAGGTCGATGAGCTCGTCCTTCGGGAAGACGCGCTTGCCGTCCTTGGGCTCGACGTAGGTAACCCGGTCGTCGGGCGCGGTGCCGACCTTGCCGGGCACGCGGTAGCCGCGCGTCCCCGCTCCCGCGCCGCCTTCCTTTCCGCGCGCGACCGCCTGCGCGGGCTTCGCGCCCGATTTCCCCGCCTCCCATTGGCGGAAGAACGCGACGAACTTCGGGAACACGACCGCCGCGTCCTCGATCTCGTTCGCCCAGCGCTTGACCCACTCGAGCGAAACGAAGCCCGAGTACCCGCCCGCGGCCAGGACGTCGAGCGCCCCCGCGAGCGGAAGGTTTCCCTCGCCGGGCATGCGGTAGTGGATGGCGCCTGAGCCGTCGACGACGGAATCCTTCACGTGAACGTACTTGATCCTTCCGTCGAGGTTTTTCCAGGTGGTATCGGGGCTCTCGCCGAAGAAGCGGAAGGGGTGATGGATGTCCCAGAGCGCCGCGACCGCGTCGCTTCCGACCGCGTCGAGGAGACGGGCGAGCCGCTTCGTGTCGGCGTAGACGCCGTTCGTCTCGACGAGAAGGGTCACGCCGCGAGCCTTCGCGCGGACGGCGAGCCCCTTCAGGATCGCGACGACCGCGCCGTCGTCGATCTCCCCCGCGGGCGCGGGATGCGCGTCGGCGAGCACGCGGACGAAGGGTGTGCCGGTCTTGGCGGCGAGGTCGATATACTCGCCGATCTCGGCCGGGGCGGCCTTGGCGCCGTCCTTGGCGGAAAGCACGCAATTCGACGAAAAGCACGAAATCGAAAGGTTCAGCTTTTTTAGGGTATCGACGGTCCTGTCGACCTCGCCGGGCAAAAAGGGCTTCGCCCGGCTCGCGGTGATCTCTGCGCCGAGCCCGCGAATCTCAATCCCCGCGTACCCGAGGTCATGCGCCATCGGGTAAATATCGGTCCAATCCCATTCCGGGCAGCCGAGCGTCGAAAAAGCAAGTTTCATCGCCATAGGTATAGTCTCCCTCACGCGGTAATTTCAGTATTTCTTCAAAAAGAACAATGTGGCTGTAGTATAGCATGAAAGAATGGGCGTGAGAATACGGGAAATGCGGGGAAAACGGGCGTGTCCCCTCCCGGCGCGCGCGCCGCTCGGGGCCGCGTGTTCCGCTCCAATCTTTGGTTCCGGTTCGGCGTATCGCCGTCCCGGCCCCAAAGGATTTCCGCTTCACCCGCTTACGCGAAGAAGCTGCGGCGCCGTTTTTTGCGTTTACGGGTGGAGGTACCGGGACGAGTGCTCGTGCATGAGGTTCATCTCGCGGAGGAAATCGTGGTCGCCGAGGATCTCGGCCGGCGTCCCGCTCCGGGCGATCCTGCCTTCGGGGCCGAAGACGCACACCGCGTCGGCGAGCTCCTCGACGGCGTGGAGGTCGTGCGTCGCGAGGACCACCGTCTTCCCCGCGCGATGCTCGTCCTCGATGACGCCGATGATGTCCCGCGTCGTGCGGGGGTCGAGCCCGGCGGTCGGCTCGTCGAGGAGGATCGCGTCGCAGCCGATTGCGAGGACGCCGGCGATCGCGACCTTCCGCTTTTCCCCGACGCTCAGCTGATGGGGCGCCCGGTCGAGGAGTGCCTCGATCCTGAGCCTCCGGGCGACCGCGTCGAGCCGGTCGAGGGTTTCCTCCCGCGACACGCCGAGCTGGAGCGGGCCGAAGGCGATGTCCTCCCGGACGGTCGGGCAAAAGAGCTGGGCGTCCGGGTTTTGGAACACGAAGCCGACCTTTCGGCGAAACTCCCGCTGGGCCGTCTCGTCACGCATCGCGCGCGCGTCGAGCCGCTTCCCGTAGGCGCGCACCTCCCCCGAGTCGGGGAAGACGAGGGCGTCAAGGATCGAAAGGAGCGTGGACTTTCCCGTGCCGTTCGCGCCGATGAGCGCGACGCGCGCGCCTCGCTCGACGGTAAGGTCGAGGTCGCGGAGCGCCGGGATGCTTGCGGTGTACGCGTACGAGACGCTATTTACTTTGAATATCGGTTCAGCCATAGGGTTCCCGCCAGGATAAGGATTGCGGTCGCGAGGAGTATACCGTCCCGCGCGCGGGGACGGAAGCGCTCGAGGGTCACCGGCTCGCCCGAGTAGCCCCGCGAGACCATCGCGTCGTACACCGCGCCCTGGAGCCGGTACGACTTGAGCCAGAGGCTCCCCGCGCCCCAGCCGACCGCGCGGCGGCCGTCCTTCCCACCGCGAACCGAGCCCACGCGGCTTTGGACCGCGAGGAAGCCTTTTTCGGCGGTATCGAGGAGAAGGTAGATGTAGCGGAGGGTCATGCCCATCGTCATGACGAAAAGCCGCGGCGCGCGGAAGGCGCGGAGCGACGCGAGGAGCGCGTTCCGCCGGGTGGTGAGGACGAGGAGCACCGAGAAGGACACGGCGCAAAGCGCGCGCAGGGTAAGGAGCTCGCCCGAAAGGATGCCCTGCCGGGTTATCGCGAGGCGAAGGGAGCCGACGGAGAACGCGGCGAGCTCGTCGCCCGGCGTCACGACGGAAAAGATCGCCGGGACCGCGAGGAAGGCGGTAAAGAGCGGGATAAAAAGGACCGTCCGCGCGAGAAAAAAGCGCGCGCCGATCTTCGAGGCGAGGGCCGCGAGAAAGGCGACGAGCCAGAGGGTTACCAGGGTCTCGGGCGCGCGCGCGGCGACCGCGGCCGCGATGAGGGTCCCGATCGCGGCGAGCTTGAAGCGGGGATCGGCTCCCTGGAGCAGGCCCGGCCGCGCGGCGACCGCGTCGTCGGCGACCGTTTCCCTGATGAGGCGCATGATGTCGCGAAGGGTCTTCTCGAGGAACCGCACCGTTAGGCCTTGTCCTTCTTCGCGAGGAGCTTCCCGAGGAGGAAGCAGGCCCCGGCGCAGAGCGCGATGCCGACCACGGCTGAGGCGACGTACGCGAGGCTCAAGGACCCGAGTCCCTTATCCTCCCAGCCGGGGAACGCATAGTCGGGGAGCGCCGCGCTCCAAAGCGCGGAGAGCTTCGCGAGCCCCGCGGGGACGTACCCGCAGGCGGAGGATATCTCGTCGGCGCCCCATTCTCCCCACGCGGAGCCCGCTTTCGCGATTTCCGGAAGGATGAGCCCGATGGGCGAAAG
>DAOPYF010000174.1:0-4364 GCA_035352735.1 Treponemataceae bacterium
TTGTCGCCGAATTTACGAAAATAGTCGAGCCCGATCTCCCCGAGCGCGACGACGTTCGGGAGCTTGAGGCCGTCCTCGACGGTGCGGACCCAGTCCCGGCCGGGGTTGGTGACCTCCGACGGTGATACGCCGATGGCATGGTATACCGACGGCGCGGATTTGAGGGTCGGATAGACGACGGAGAAATCATGGAGGCTGTTGCAGATGCTCACGATTCGGGTGACCTGTGCTTGTTTAGCTTCTTGTATTACGCGAAGCTGCTCTATGGGGTCGTCATAAATAAGCCCAATATGAGCGTGAGTATCGAAAAATTGCATTGCTGACATCCAATCCGAGAGAAGTATGGCCTGAACAGGCCGAAAGATATATCCAAACTGGATATAAAGATTATACTTAAAATAGCATAGCTTTCCGGTGCCGTCAATAAAAAACCTGTTTGGGGGGGGGCGTTGGCGATTTGACAGGTATTTTTGTTCTATGATATTATATGCCAAAAGTTTTCTCGTTTGGATAGGGAGTGCAATGTGCCCAGAACCAGAGGTTATAAAAAGGTCGAGAACAACATAGTTCGTTCCATCGGCCGTTTTTTCAAAAAATGCTTTACCGCCATCGGTAACGCGTTCTCCGCTTTTATGCGCGGAGGCAGGCGTAAGCTAACCATAATGGTCGTCCCTCATTCACAGAAAAGGGTCGTCAATTTCCAGACTACTGTTTTTTCGCTCGTTTCCTTCGTCATCATCATCGTAGGCATCTTTGCCTCGTTTTTCTGGTTTAGCCGGAATTCCCTCGTCTCCGCCAGGAACATCGCTTCCCTCGAGAAGGAATCGCGCGAGACCCGCGCGAGCCTCGATAGCCTCAAGGACGAGACGGGCAACCTTCTCCGCGCGGCGCAGAATTTCCAATCGGCCTTCTCCGGAACCCTTTCGGTCATCGGGCTTGACCCGAACGCGACCGTGGCGAAGAGCAGCATGCAGAACGGCGACCTTTCCTCGCTGTTTAACGTCAAGGAATCGGCGACCGGTTCGGTCAAGGAGATCGCCGAGATCCAGCGCCTTACCGGCTACCTCGAGAATTCCGTCCAGCCGGTCCAGGAGATCGGTAAGCTCCTCGATTCCCAGAATACCCTGTTCTCGGACATCCCGAGCCTGTGGCCCATCCAGGGCGGCATCGGGCATATCTCGATGGCCTTCGGCCAAAACCGCCATCCCTTCACCGGACAGTGGTACATCCATAAGGGCGTCGATATCTCGACGTACCGCTCCGGCGACCCGATCGTCGCGACGGCCGATGGCCAGGTCGTGACGGTTGAGTACGATCCCGGTTTCGGAAACTACGTGCTCATCAAGCATAAACACGGGTTTTATACCCGCTACTGTCATATGCAGTCCTTCCGCGTGCAGCGCGGCCAGTATGTGCAACAGGGGCAGGTTATCGGCTATATCGGAAATACCGGCGTTTCGACCGGTCCGCACTGTCACTACGAGGTGCATATCGGATCCGACGTCGTCGACCCCATGAAGTACCTCAACATCAAGGTCGCCGCAAGCAAATAGGGACGGTTTCAAGTGGCTTTCCAAATTCAGGAAGACGTTTCGATCAATACGATTGTTGGCCCCGGGGCGTTTATCCGCGGGGAATTGAAGATTTCCGGCTTTATCAGGATCGACGGCGACATCGACGGTAACCTGGAAACGCCGGGTCGCGTCATCATCGGCGAGAACGCGCGCATCCGCGGGGATATCCGTTCCCTCGTCATCACCGTCGGCGGCGTCGTGCAGGGTGACGTCATCGCGCCCGAGGGCGTGACGATCCTTTCCACCGGCATGGTGCTCGGCAACGTGCTGACTAAGCGGCTTCAGGTCGAGGATTCGGTCATCTTGAACGGACATTGCGTCGCCGTCGATGACCAAGAGCGGTTTGACGCCGCGCTTTCCGATTACAATAACCGACGGGCCCTCGGCGAGACCTCCCTTGGCGAGTCTCGGTATTCGTCCCAAGGGTCCGCGCGCTGATGGCGGGTCCAAGCCCCGTCGACTCATCGCCTTTTTTCGCCTCCATCGCGGGACATGCCGCGCTCGCGGGCGGAGCCCTAAAGGCCTCCGACAAAAAGGAAAAGGATAAGCCCGGCGTAAAGCGCTTTGACCGCCTGGTTAAGGAAGAGCTCGGCAGCAAGGCAGCCGACGCCGGTCAGGCGCTCCCGGCCCATCTTGCCGGCCTTCCCCCGGAGAAGGTTCTTTCGGCCCTCCTTGATGAGGTGCATTCCTCGGGGGATCTTTTAAAGGAAAAGCCGTTGCCCGATAATATCGTGGCATATAAAAACGCGGTTCGGTCTTTTGTCCGTTACGTAGTCGACCGAGCCTATACCGTCACCGAAAGTACCTCGGGGGGGAACGTCCTCAAGCGCAAGAAATTCACGCAGGTACAGGTGATTGACCAGAAACTGGAGCAGTTAGCTGCAGGGATCCTTTCCAACCAGCGCCCGCAACTCGGGCTTTTGGAAAAGATCGAAGAAATCAACGGGTTGCTGGTGGACTTACTGTCCTAGCGACCGAAGGCGAGGAAGCGCATGAGCTCAACGTTCGAAAATGACGATATACCCCAGGATCTTTCCAGTCTTGAGGATCCCCAGGGAGAGGCGATAGAGGTCGCTCCCGGTAACTTCGTGTACCCGGACCCCCTGTATCACCTCAAGCTCGATTACTCGAGCGAGAGCCTCTACGCGACGCATCCGACGCTCGCGTTCGAGCCGGGCGAGTACGTGCTCGTCCCGACGCGCTACGGCAAGGACCTCGCCCTCGTCATGGGCAAGGTTCGCGTGCCCATCGGGATCCGTCCCGACGACGTGGTGACGATCGAGCGAAAGGCAGATAGCGCGGATCTCGCGCGGGCAGAGGATTTTCGGGAACGCGAGGATAAGGCGTTCAAGGTCTTCCGCGAAAAGGTCGTGCAGCACCGGCTGGACATGAAGCTCATCGCGACCCATTACCTTCTCGACGAGCCGAAGATCCTCTTTTTCTTCAGCGCGGAGAATCGCGTCGATTTCCGCGACCTCGTCAAGGACCTCGTCGCGATCTTCAAGATGCGCATCGAGCTTAGGCAAATCGGCGTTCGTGACGAGTCGCGGATTACCGGCGGGCTCGGGGTGTGCGGCAGGCCCTATTGCTGCCATTCCGTGACCGACAAGCTCAAGCCCGTCTCGATTCGCATGGCCAAGGATCAGAACCTCTCGCTCAACTCCCTGAAGATCTCGGGGCAGTGCGGCAGGCTCCTGTGTTGCCTCGCGTATGAGCACGACTGGTACTGCGAGGAGCGGAAGAGCCTCCCGAACGAGGGGATCAGGCTCTTTTACGACGAGGCGAATTTCCGCGTGACCGAGGTTAATCCCCTGACGCGGATGATCCGCCTCCTTGGCGAGGACGGCCGCGTGCTCGAGATCCCGTCGTCGCGGATGGTTCGCGTCGAGGGGAAGTGGAAGATTCAGTAAAGGATTTGTACGGAAGCAAGCGAGCGGGATTCCCAAGGGAATCCCGCTTTTTTTTACCCGAGGATAATGATGCTTTCAGCCCGATCGGGCGACCAGGGGTCGCGGGAAAACGACCCCGCGAGCGCGCAGGCAGAGAAGCCCGCCTCGCGCGCGAGGGCCTCGACCTTCCCCGTCGTCAGCGGCAGGACCTTCGTTCCCTTTTGGAGCGCGATCTTTCGCCCGTTTCCGAGCTCAAGGGTCGCGTCGAGCAAGAACGCCCCGTCGGGGTCGGGGAGGTATCCCTGCTTGAGGGTAACGCGCACGGAGCTCCGATCCGGTAGGCGGGAAGGCTTCGTCAGGGGGATGGAATCGTAATTGAGCGTGTGGATTACGAGCTTACCGCCGGGCGCGAGGAGTTCCCTCGCGTCATGGAAGAACTTTCGGAGGAGGGTCTCGTCGGCGAGGTACGGCAGCGTATTATCGAGGCACGCGATGATGTTAAATGACCCTTTTTTCAGGTAGCGAACCATGTCGAGGGTTGCCATCTCGAAGAAGCGCGTCGTCGAAAAGCCGCGCTTCATGCGCCGCTTTGCCGTCTCGATCATCTCTGGGTTGCGGTCAATGCCGGTTATGTCGAGCCCTACGCCCGCCAGCTTGTTTTCGAGCGTGCCGGTCGCGCACCCGATCCCGAGAAAACGGATGAGGGGCGCGCGTCCTTCCGTAAACAAGGCCTTTTGCTCCTCTTGCAGAGCGCGAAAGAAGGACACGACGGACTCGTCAACGGGAAAGAGCTCATCGTAGTATTCAAGAATCGCGGAATAGTATTCTTGCAGCGTTTCTATTATTTGAGGCGGGGGCTGATACCCTGACATCCCTATGCTCATGTACGCTCCTTCAGAAA
>DAOPYF010000175.1:0-4320 GCA_035352735.1 Treponemataceae bacterium
GGAAGAGATGGCCGAGATGATGGTCGGCCGCGCGATCAAGTTCGAGATCGATAAGTCTCCCGCGAAGCCGGGCGACGTGCTCCTCAAGATAGAAGACCTCAACGTGCGAACCGCGCGGGGAAATCTCGGCGTGAGGAACTTCTCCCTCGACGTTCGCTCGGGCGAGATCGTCGGGATAGCGGGCGTTGACGGAAACGGGCAGACCGAGCTCATCTACGCGATAACCGGCCTCGCGCGCGCAGAGTCGGGGCGCATTCTCGTCAAGGGACGCGACGTGACCCGACTATCCGTGAAGGAACGCGTCCTCGCGGGGATCGGCCACATACCGGAGGACCGCCATAGGCACGGCCTCGTGCTCGATTTCTCGGTCGCCGAGAATTGCGTGCTTAAAAACTACGACCGCGCGCCGTACTCGTCGCCCATGGGCGTTCTCGCCGAGGGCGTGATCGAGAATCACGCGCGGGACCTCATCGCGGAATACGACATCCGCGCGGGCGAGGGCCCGTCGATGAAGGCGCGGAACATGTCGGGAGGAAACCAGCAGAAGGTGATCATCGCGCGCGAGATCGACCTTTCGCCCGACGTCCTCATCGTCGCGCAGCCGACGCGCGGGCTCGATGTCGGCGCGATCGAGTATATCAGAAAGCGCATCGTCGCCGAACGCGACAAGGGAAGGGCCGTTCTCCTCATTTCGTTCGAGCTCGACGAGATCATGAACCTCTGCGACCGCATCGCGATCATCTCGAAGGGAGAGATCGCCGGCGTGTTCGCGGAGGGAGAGGTCGACGAGCATCAGATCGGATTCATGATGGCAGGCTCTAAGAAGGAAGCCGCGGTTAAGGAGCATGCGTAAGATGGCAGAAAAGTCGCTCAAAAAAAGGAAAAGCTTCCGCGATCTCCTCATGACCTCGGACGGCGCGATATCCGTCATGGTCGTGTTCCTCGGGTTCCTGTGCGGCACGATCCTCATACTCGCCGTCGGGCGGAACCCGGTCGGCATGTATAAGGCGATCCTACAGGTTCTTACCGGGTTCAACGTCGACCGCCAGCGCTTCTACGTTCGCTATATCGGCGAGTGGCTCGCGCAGTCGATGCCGCTCATCCTGTGCGGGCTCTCGATGGCGTTCGCCGCGAGGACCGGGCTCTTCAACATCGGGGGCGAGGGACAGTACGTCGTCGGGCTGACCGTCGCGCAGATGGTCGCGCTCATGGGACCGCAGGTGCCCGTCCTTCACTGGATGCTCGCGCTCACGCTCGCGATGGCGGCCGGCGCCTGCTGGGGCGGCATCGTCGGGTGGCTCAAGGCTCGCTTCGAGGTCTCCGAGGTCGTCGCGACGATCATGCTCAATTACATCGCGCTCTACGGCTCGCGCATCCTCATCATGCGGATACCGGGAACGAACACCTACAAGACTCCCGATTATCCCACGACCGCGCTTCTCGACTCATCCTTTCTCTCGAGGATCACGCACGGCTCGACGCTCAATCTCGGGATTATCTTCGTCCTCCTATCGGTGCTCGCGTATTGGTTCATCATAGAAAAGACGCGCCTTGGCTTCGGCCTCCGCGCGACGGGCTTTAACAAGGAAGCGGCGCGCGCGAGCGGCATCCCCGTGGTAAAGTCAATCGCCCTTTCGATGGCGATAGCCGGCGCCTTCGCCGGACTCGGCGGCGGGATCGTCGCGCTCGGCTCGTTTAAGTTCGGTCGCGTGCTCGCGAATAACGACGGCTACGGGTTTACCGGCATCGCGGTTGCGCTTGTTGGTAATAACACGGCGGTCGGGACTCTCCTCGCCGGACTCCTGTTCGGCATGCTTTCCTCGGCGCAGCCCCTCATGGAGTCGAACCGGATCCCGAAGGAGATAACCTTCATCATCCAGGGACTCGTCGTCGTGTTCATAGCGATACGCGTGGGCTTCCGCATTTTCCTCAAGTACGCGGCGAGCAAGAAGGCGAAAAGGGAGACACAGGACAATGAATAGCATATTCGGAAAAATACCGACGATTCTCATGCTCGTGTCGCCCATCCTCATCACCGCAACCGGCGGCATGATCTGCGAGCGCTCGGGCGTCGTGAACATCGCGCTCGAAGGCCTCATGGTGTTCGGCGCCTTCGCGGCGGCGACCGCCCACTTCTTCCTCGAGCCCGTTCTCGGGCCGCTTTCGGTGTGGGTAGCGCTCTTCATCGGCGCGCTTTTCGGGATGACCTTCGCGAGCATACACGCGTTCGCCTCGATATCGCTGAACGCCGACCAGACCGTCTCCGGCACGGGCATTAACCTTCTCGCGAGCGGCGTGACGATCTTTCTCTCGCAGATATTCTTCAAGCAGGATCGGACGAAGCAGTTTATGCTTGGGATGATGCCGGGACCGGGCGGGATCTACCCGACGGCGTGGATAGCGCTCGCCGTCCTTGTAATCGCGTGGTTCATCCTCTACCGACGTCCATTCGGGCTCAGGCTTCGCGCGTGCGGGGAAAATCCCCAGGCCGCGGCGTCGGTCGGCATTAACGTTCTTGGGATCCGCTACGTCGCGGTTCTTGCCTCGGGGTTCCTTGGCGGGCTCGCGGGAAGTTGCCTCGTGCTCACGACCAACACCCAGTTCAACTCGACGACAGTGAACGGTCACGGCTTCATCGCGCTTGCGGTCGTTTCCTTCGGCCGCTGGAAACCGCTCGGGATCGCCGGCGCTTCGCTCCTTTTCGGCACGGCCCTGGCCTTCTCGATAATCGCGAACGACTACGAGATCCTCAGGCACCTTCCCAAAGAGGTGTTCAACATCATGCCGTACGCGATTACCCTCCTGACACTCGTCATATTCAGCGGCAAGAACTACGCGCCGCTCGCCGCGGGAAAGCCGTACGAAAAAGGGTCGAGCTAGCATGGCAACGCCCCATAACGCCGCGGATAAATCTCAGATCGCGAAGACCGTGCTTCTTCCGGGAGACCCCCAGCGCGCGCAGTACATCGCCGGGAGGTATATGCCCGATTCGGTTCAGGTAACCTCCGTTCGCGGCATGCTTGGGTTCACCGGAACCTGGAATGGGCGCCCGCTTTCCGTCATGGGTTCCGGTATGGGCGGGCCGTCCGTGGGGATTTATTCCTACGAGCTTTTTAGTATCTACGGCGTCGAGCGGATCATACGCGTCGGTACGGCGGGCGGTCTCCAGGATGACCTTCCCGTGGGGTCGCTCGTGTTCGCGATGACGGCGTCCACCGACTCTGCCTACGCCCATCAATACAGGCTTCCAGGGACATTTTCGCCGTGCGCGGACCATGCGCTTCTCGAGCGGGCGGTCGCGTCCGCCCGAACGAGAGACATAGCCTTCCGCGCGGGATCGGTTTTCTCGTCGGACCTTTTCTCGGCGTATAACGCCCTCGGGCCCGAGAAATCTTGGAAAGCATGGGCGCGCATGGGCTGCCTCGCGCAGGACATGGAGACGTACGCGCTCTATTGCAACGCGCATTGGCTCAAAAAGCGCGCGCTTTCGATACTGACCCACACGGATTCCTGCGTATCGGGCGAGGGCTTGCCGAAAGAGCGGCGGATGGCCGCGCTCCACGCGATGTTCGAGGTGGCCCTTGACGTCGCCTCCGACACCGGGCAAGAGAGTTCTCGATGAACAAAAAAGCAAATGTTCCTCGGGACGGTCACAATACACGTGACGCCCGTGACGAGCAGAAAGAGACTTTCCTAACAACCCTCAAGCGGCGCTATGCCTGCAAACTCTACGATTCCGAGCGCGTCCTATCGGACGCCGATGTGGATTACATCCTTGAGTGCGCGCGGCTTTCGCCGAGCTCCTTCGGGATCGAGCATTGGCATCTTTACGCGGTTCGCTCGCGCGACGTAATCGGGCGATTGCGCTCAGCGTGTTTCGATCAGGACGCGGTCGGAACCGCTTCGCTCGTCGTCGTTGCCCTCGCGCGCCGTGCGTGGGCCTATGATCCCGAAGGCGCGTTCATTGCCGAGCGAGGAGGCCGCTTCCCCGGCGGTCTTTCGGTTTTTCGCGAAGACTTTCGGGGATACTACGAGTTTCTTGAAACGAACGGGTTAACCGACCAGTGGGCAAGGGCACAATGCTACATAGCCTGCGCGAACATGATGACCGGCGCCGCGGCAGCGGATATAGACTCGTGCGCCATTGAAGGCTACGACGACGGCGCAGTGCTCTCGGTTCTTGGGCTCGATCCAAAAAAATGGGAAACCGGGATCGTTACCGTTTTCGGGTACTCCGCGGAAGAGGCGCCGCGCGAGAAGATCCGCATGAACGCCTCGGAGATCGTCACCTATGTTTGACCGGAATTTCGTCCTGAAAAT
>DAOPYF010000176.1:0-4230 GCA_035352735.1 Treponemataceae bacterium
CCCTTAAGCCGAATGGCTTGGGTCGCCCGAAGTATTTACTTTGACCAAAAGATCGCGGATTTCCTCACGTCATTTCCAAACGGAACCATTATCAATATCGGCTGCGGGTTAGATACCACCTATGAACGCGTTCACAACGGAAAGGCGACCTGGTATGAGTTGGACTTTCCCGAGGTCATCGAGACGCGCAAAAAAGTCGTACAAGAAACATCGAATCGAATTTTCTTGCCTTACTCGGTCTTTGATCCCACATGGTATGCGGCAGTCACGGCAAAGTCGCACGTTCTCGTCATGATCGCGGGCGTCATCTACTACTTCCAAGAGAATGAAATCAAAGAACTCGTTAAGGCTTTGAGCGATCATTTCGGAACGGTTCAGATGATTTTTGATTACAGCTCGATAAAAGGCGTGGAAATTGCGAATAAAAAGGTCATCGATGACGGAGGAATGGACAAAAGCGCCTATTTGAAATGGGGAGTTAACGATATCAGGGCTATCGAGGCATGGAAATGCGGGATAACCGTCGACGAGAATATGAAAATGTTCGCCGATCATCGAAAGAAATACCCATTCCCAAAACGGTTGGGGATGTGGATATCGGATGCGCTGTCAATTATGTCGCTCGCGAAGATCACGATACAAAAAAACGGTTAGAGGCATTACCCGGCATCGGGGCATGTCGCGATGCGGGGGTAGTCGAATGAAAGGACGAAAGGTTTTTCGTCCTTTTATTAAGATGGGCAGTATACCTACCGGTAGGTATACAAGAGTTAGCGGCAAACATTACTATACCTACCGGTAGGTATAGTCGAATAAGGAGTACCTATGAATCATTCAATCACCTCGCGCTTCTTCTACCACATCTATCCCCTCGGGATGTGCGGCGCGCCAAGCCATAACGACTTCACTCAAGCGGCGGGATCAGGTCTTAAAATCTTGAAAGAACGGATACCCCACCTCTCCTACCTCGGCGTCAACGCGGTCTATATCGGTCCCTTGTTCGAGTCGACGGCGCACGGATACGACACGGTCGATTACTTTCACGTAGACCGCAGACTGGGGACGAACGACGATCTGAAAGACCTCGTCAAGGCGTTTCATGACGCGGGGATCGCGGTGATCCTCGACGCGGTCCTCAACCATACGGGGCGGAACTTTTTCGCCTTTCGCGACCTGCAGGAAAAAGGGCGCGCGTCCCCTTACGCCGCCTGGTATCGGGGCGTCGATTTCTCGCGGAAGAGCGCGGCGGGGGACAATTTTGCCTACGAGGGATGGAGCGGATACTACGATCTCGCGAAGCTCGACACCGGTGCCCCCGCGGTGCGGGAACACCTTTTCTCCGCGGTGAAATTCTGGATCGACGAGTTCGGCATCGACGGGCTCAGGCTCGACGCGGCGGACGTGCTCGCCCCGGATTTCCTGGACGCGCTTTCCGCGTTCGCCAAATCGTTCAAGCCGGACTTTTGGCTCATGGGCGAGGTCGTGCACGGCGACTACCGGAATTGGGCCGCGCCCGGCAGGCTCGACTCGGTGACGAACTACGAGCTTTATAAGGGATTATGGTCGAGCTTCAACGACCGGAATTTCTTCGAGATCGCCTGGAGCCTTAATAGGCAATTCGGGTCCGAGGGGATGTATCGCGACCGGGTGCTCTACAACTTTCTGGAAAACCACGACGTCAACCGCGTCGCGAGCGTCCTCAAATCGAACGCCAACCTCGTGCCGCTCTATGGGCTTCTCTTCGCCGTCCCCGGGGTTCCCTCGGTATATTACGGCGGCGAATGGGGACTCAGGGGCGAGAAGAAAAACGGAAGCGACGCCGAATTGCGGCCGCCCGTCCGCGAGACCGCCGAGCACGGCGCCTACAGCGGGGTTCCGCCCGCGTGCGCGCCGAAGGTCGATTCGGCGAGGCTTGAGGACGCGATCAGGCGCTTTGCCCGGATTCGCGCCGAGACGCCCGCCTTGCGGGAAGGTACGTACCGACAGCTCCACGTCGCGCCGGAGCAATTCGCGTTCATCAGGGAGATGCCGGGCGGAGGCGGGGCCGCGATCGTCATCGTCAACTCGGCCGTATCGGAAGCGAGGATAACTCTTTCGCCCCGTATGAAGGCGGGGTCCGACGGGCTTTGGCGCGACGTCGTCGAGGGCCGCGTTTCATTCGACGCGCGGGGCGGCGAGCTCCGCGCATGCGTGCCGCCCTCATCGCTCCTCATCCTGACGAGGAGCTAGCGCGCGATGGCGAACGTCACGGCGAAAATGCGCGAAGGCGAGCGATGAAAACTAGCGCGTGATTGTCGCGAAGAACGATGCCTTCGCGGAATCGAGCGCGGCGATGACGTCGTCGCAGAAGGTTTCGAAATCGGGGTCCGGGACCTGCGCGCGCGGGTTGTCGAGAAGGTAGCGGACGCAGCGCCGGGCGCCCTCGTCGAACCGGATCGTCGCGGCGAAGTCGGGTACGAGCCGCTTGACCTTCGCGTTGTCGAATACGACGGAGTTCGCCTTGTCGCCCGCGAGGGTGCCCAAATACTCGGGGTCGCAGGCGGCGAGGAAGTCGGTCGCGACGTGATACTTCACGACGTCCTTCCCGAGCGCGGCGCCGATGCGGTCGTAGATCTGGTCCCAGGTAAGGGACTCGTCCGATGTGATATGGAAGGTCTCGCCGATCGCGGCGGGGTTTCCCATGATGCCGCAAAACGCCTTCGCGAAATCGTCCGTGTGCGTGATCGTCCACAGGGACGAACCGTCGCCATGGACGATCACGGGCTTTCCCCTGATGATTCGGTCGACGACCTGCCAGGAGCCCTTCTTGCCGTGCACGGCGACCGGAAGGTAGCGCTCGTCGTAGGTATGGCTCGGCCGGACGATCGTGCACGGGAATCCGTTTCGCCGATACTCGGCCATGAGGAATTCCTCGCACGCGATCTTGTTCCGGGAATACTCCCACAGGGGATTCGCGAGCGGGGTGGACTCGGTGATTCGGTAGTGGTTCAGGGGCTTCTGGTACGCGGAGGCGGAACTGATGAAGATGAACTGCCGGGTCTTGCCGGAAAAGAGCCTGACGTCGCGCTCGAGCTGCTCGGGCACGAAGGCGATAAAGTCGACGATGACGTCGAACGCCATCCCCTCGATGAGCGAGACGATCGTTTCCTCGCCGAGATTGATGTCCCCGGTCAGGACGTTGACGCCGGGCATCACGCGGTCCGCCCGGTTTCCCCGGTTGAGAAGCCAGAGATCCCAGCCAAGCGAGGAGAGCCGCCGCGCGATTCCCGAGCTGATGGTGCCGGTTCCGCCGATTAAGAGCGCTTTCATCCGTGTATCTGCCTCCCGCAACAGGCGACGCTCCAGCCACCGAAACTGATGCCGTCCGGCTCCGCGCGAACGCCGCTTTCCTTGAGTATACCCCCCTCTGGCCAGCTGTCAATGCGCGCGCCTTTCTGAGCCTTTCTGCGTGTTTCTGCGCTATTCACGCCGAATTGTGCTGATCCCTTGACAGTTGGATATTTTGTTGCGATAATCAACAAATATGAGAACCTCAACGGCATCCTTTTTATTGCTCATCGTTATCTATCTCGCCTTCATCAGCCTCGGGCTTCCCGACAGCGTCTTCGGGATCGCGTGGCCATTCATGCGCGCGGATTTCGCCATGCCGCTCGAGGCGGCTGGTATCCTGACGATTGCGGCGACGATCTTTTCGGCGCTCTCGAGCATCCTGAGCGGGCACGTGCTCATCCGCTTCGGCACGGGACGGGTGACCTTCGTCAGCTGTCTGATGACCGCGCTCGGGCTCATTGGCTATTCCCTGGCGCCTTCCTTCCTCTGGCTCCTCCCCTGCGTGCCGCTCCTTGGGTTCGGCGCCGGCGCGATCGATAGCGGGCTCAACTTCTTCGTCGCCAAGAACTATTCTTCCCGGCACATGAACTGGCTTCACTGCTGCTGGGGCATCGGCGCGACGCTCGGGCCGGTCATCCTGACCGCGTTCGTCGCGAAAAACGGCGCCTGGCGCTCAGGCTACCTGACACTCGGCTCGATCCAGCTTTCCCTTTCCGTGATCCTGTTCCTCTCCCTCGGACTCTGGGTTCGCGTGCAGCGCGACCGAGAGATCGAGTCCGCGAAGGCCGACGCGCTTCGCGCGAATGCCCCGGCGACGGCCGAGCAAAATGCGCCCGAGGCATCTGCCGAGGCGACCGATGAGGCGGGACGACGCGAGGCCGAAAACGGTTCCGCGCGAGC
>DAOPYF010000177.1:0-4185 GCA_035352735.1 Treponemataceae bacterium
TAGCCGCCGCCTTGATACCCGCCGGTTCTCCCGGCGCCACCCTGATAGCCGCCGCCTTGATAGCCACCTGATGACTGCTCACGGGCGCCTTCGCGGGCCTGAGAGCCGGAAAAGGTATCGCGTCCCGAGGAATACTGACTGGGACCGCGGGTCCCCTGATAGCCACCGGAGGATGAGGGCCTCGGCGCGGACCGTGAACGGTCGGCAAGATTACCGACCTTCACGTTCGGTCGGGGCGGACTGAGCTCGATAGAGGAAGGCTTGCGCTTCTGCGAATCCGCAGCCTCTCCCGATTCGCCCGTCGCTTGGGGTTTCTCGGTTTCCGCATGGTGTACGGGAACGACGTGAACCTGCCGCTTGGCGGCATGGGCCTCTTGCTCGCTTTGAGGAGCGGGACTCGCCGCCGGGGTCTCGTGAGCCGCGGCTTTTTTCTTGACGACGACGACCTTCTTCTTTTCCGCGCCTTCGGGCGCGGCTGGGGCGGTCGAAGCGGCCGCGGGTTCTGCCGCCGTCGGTTCGGTTTTCTTCTGCTTGATGAGAGTTACTTTGGGTTTCTGTGTATTATCGCTATCTTCGGCCATATGGTATCCTATTCCTCGTCCTCAAATTCAAAGCTGAGACCAATACCACAATTTGGACAAGTTGTCATATCGATCGTTATCCGCGCGCCGCACTCGGGGCATTCGTACTCTTCGCTTTCCGCGCCGGCTTCGGGCGCGGTTCCGGCCGCGGCTTCTTCTGGCGCGCTCGGGGCTTCGCCTTCGGCGCTCTTTTCCGTTTCGTCCACGACCTCGAAGGATTCCTTGAGCAGCGTGGAAAGTAGCGTGTAATTCTCGTCCGTCATGCCCTCGAGGCCATGGAGCTGCTCTTCGCTCAGCGAGAGGAGCTCTTCGATCCGCTCGATCTTGTTATTTTTAAGAATCTCCGAAAGCACCTCGGTGATTCCGGGAAGTTCCGTTATGAGGCTGAGCTCGTCGACCGGCGTCTCGTCGGAGAACAGATCGTTCGCCGCGCGGCGCGATTCGGCGGTGAGGTCCATCTCCGCGAACTGCTCGTCGGTCTTGACGTCGATGCTCCAGTCGGCGAGTCGGTTCGCGAGGCGCACGTTGAGGCCCTGCTTTCCGATCGCGAGGGAGAACTGCTGCTCCGCGACGACCGCGAGGGCCGAGCGCTTCGCCGTGTCGAGGATGACGACCTCGTTGACCTCGGCGGGAGAGAGCGCGTTCTTGATGAACACGAGCGGGTTCTCGTCGTATTTGAGGATGTCGATCTTCTCGCCCTCAAGCTCGCGGATAACCGCCTGGATGCGCACTCCCTTCAAGCCGACGCACGCGCCGACCGGGTCGACATCCTCCCGGTGGGAGAACACCGCGACCTTGGTCCGGTACCCCGGCTCTCGGACGATCTTATGGATCTCGACGGTCTTGTCGTAAATCTCCGGAACCTCGAGCTCAAGGATTCTCCGCACGAAATCGGGATCGGTGCGGGAAAGCACGATCTGAAGCCCCGACGGGGTCTTCTTGACCTCGGTGATGAGCGCCTTGATGCGGTCGTTCTGGCGGTAGGTCTCGCGCGGGGACTGGAACTTCTTGGGGAGGATTCCCTCGACCTTTCCGAGGTCGACGTAGATGTTCCCGTTCCTCTCGCGCTGATAATACCCGATGATGATCTCGCTGACCTTATCCTTGTATTCCGAGTAGAGGCTGTCCTTCTGGATGTCCCTGATGGACTGATGCGCCGTCTGCTTGGCCGACTGGACCGAGATCCGGTCGAACTCCTTCGGGTCGACTTCGATGAGGAGCTCGTCGCCTTCCTCGCATTCGGGATCGAGCTGGAGGGCTTCCTCGAGCTCGATCTCGAGCACGGGATTGTACACCCCGTCGACGATCGTCTTGCGTGAATATATCGAAACGTCGGTATGCGCGTCGTTAAAGGTGACGACGGCGTTATCGTTCGTGCCGTACTTTCGTTTATAGGCCGCCTTGAGCGTATCCTCAATCATCCTAAAAACCAAATCTTCGTCTATGCCTTTTTCCTGAACGAGCTGGCGTATTGCTTCTGCCATTTCTGCGGACATTAAAAATCTCCTTAACCGGTACGATTTCCGGACTTATGCCCGGTCAAACAATTTTGCTTTCGCGATTTTTGTAAATGGAATGTCCATCTCGCCCGACTCGGACGCGAGTTTCACGCTCTCGGTTCCTGACTCGAGAACGGTACCCTGCATCCAGTCCGATATATCGGAATTCCATACCTTTACCAATTTACCCGTAAAAACGCCGAATTCGGCGGCATTTTTCAGTATGCGATCGAGGCCGGGGGAAGCTACCTCGACATACATGTCCTGAGACGAAAGGATCGCCTCAAGCCGCGGCAAGAGCGCGCGATGCACTTTCGAACAGTCGGCGATGCCGACTCCGTTTGGCCCGGTGATGACCACCTTAACCTGCCACGTAGTATGGCGCTTGAAGATCGCCAATTCCACCAGGCTGTAGCCCATACCCCGAATAAGGGGCTCGCAATCCCCGTAATACGGGATCTTCTCAGGCGCGATATACTCCACTACTGTGCAACTCCCCGTTGACGGAACCGTTCGAACGCTGGGCTCCGTATATGAAAAAGGAGCCGTTCGAACGACTCCTGATTTTTAAAGGATAAAAATGTTCACTAAAGAAGCTACCATACAAAGGATATATTGTCAAGGTTGCCGGTAGAGTCAGTCAAAGAATAGGGTTAAACCGTACACTTTTCCGCATCCCGCGGCCTTAAGGGCGTCGGCGCATGCCTCGAGCGTCGCGCCCGTCGTCATGAGGTCGTCGATTACGATAGCCGTTTGGGGAACCGCGGCTTTCTCCTTTACCGCTATCGCACCGCGCATATTCGTGAGCCTGGCGAGCTTGCCGAGTTTTTTTTGCTGGACTGCCGATCGCCGCTCGAGGCAGCGGGAAACCGCGATGCCATGCCGTGACTCAAGAAGTCGCGCGATATCCTCGATTTGGTCCCATCCCCGGTCGCGGAGCTTCCCCGGCCTGGGCGGCACAGGAACGGCGATTGCCCCTTCCGTGCGCGCAAGGACGAGCGCGAGGCATTCGGCGAAGACCGCGGAAAACCCGCGGATCCCCGTAACCTTCCAAGCCGTTAATAGGGCTTGAGCCTCTGCCGTATAGAAGAAAAGGGGCAAGACGCGATCGATCGCGGAAAGCGCGTTCGTTTCCCGACACTCGATACAGCGTTTCAAGGCCGAGATAAGCGGGCGCCCGCAGCGATCGCACCGGTCCGGCATCTCGCTTTTAAAGGAAAGATCCTCAATCCGCTCGGTAAGGAAAGAATGCCTACAGGGCTCGCATAAAGGATAGCCCTCGCCCGATTCCTTTCCGCAAAGAAGGCATCGCGAGGGTAACACGAGGGTTCCGAGTATCTTCCGAAGCGTATCGGGTATGA
This sequence comes from Treponemataceae bacterium, assembly GCA_035352735.1. GTDB lineage: Bacteria > Spirochaetota > Spirochaetia > Treponematales > Treponemataceae > Teretinema. Next base: position 3,442 of record DAOPYF010000177.1, read on the forward strand.
GCCCCTTCACGCGTTCGATTCTCGCGCAAGAGGGCGCGCTTTGGCTTATTTTCCGACGGGGAAGAGGCGCTTTTTCCAGCGCGCGATGAGCTGCAACGCCTCGAGCGGGGTGATCGAGTCGGGCTCCGCCGAGATGATCTCCTCGAGCACGAGCTCTTCCTCGGAGAAAAGCTGGGGTAAGGATGGCCGAGGCTCGATCACTGCCGGCGCGCGCGGGGCCAGAGCGCTTGTCGCCGGAGCGTCAGTGCCCGCGGCAGCGGCGGTCGCGCCTGACGCTTCGTTCGGCCCCTCCCCCGCTCCGGAGATCCTTTCCTCGTGGAGCGAGACGAGTATCTCACGCGCGCGAGAGAGCACCGGCTCGGGAATTCCCGCGAGGCGCGCGACGTGTACCCCGTACGAGTTCGCCGACGCGCCGGGGCGTACCTTCTTGAGGAACACAACGGTGCCCTCGGTTTCAAGGACGTCGAGGCAGTAGTTGGCGAGCTTTGCGTGTTCCATGCGGGAAAGCTCATGATAGTGCGTCGCGAAGAGGGTTTTCGCGCCGACCGACGTCAGGAGATATTCCGTCACGGCTTGGGCGATCGAAAGCCCGTCCTCGGTCGAGGTTCCCCGTCCGACCTCGTCCATGATGACGAGGCTATCGCGGGTGGCCGAACGGAGGATGTGCGCGGTCTCGGTCATCTCCACGAGGAAGGTCGATTCCCCGCGCGCGAGGTTGTCCGACGCGCCCACGCGGCAGAATAT
>DAOPYF010000178.1:0-4120 GCA_035352735.1 Treponemataceae bacterium
AAGAAAGCAGATTTTGTGCATAACCCATCTCGCGAGCATCGCGGTTCGTGCCGATAATCAGATAAAGATCGAAAAGTCCGCGGAGTCGGGAAAGACCGTCACCCGCGCCTTTCACGTCGACGGCAAGGCCCGCGTGGAGGAAATCGCGCGCATGCTCGCGGGAGACGGCTTGAGCGCCGCGTCCATGCAGCACGCGGAGGAGCTTCTCGGCAAGTACGCGACGCAATAACGGGCGTTTTCCCTCGGGGAAAGCGCGCGAGGAGTGTGAGTATGGCAAAAGTTACCGACGAGGCGCGGCAGACCTACGGAGAGCAGGTCGCCGCCTACCAGCAGCAAATCGATGCCCTTCTTATCCGCGAGAAGAATATGCTCATGATGATCGAGAAGGACCCGACCGGCGCCTCGTACAAGCGGCTCATGCTCACCGACGAGATGCTCTACCTCACCACGCTCTTCCTCGCCAAGCACAACCTCTCAGTCGCCATGCTCAGCGTCAAGAACGAGGACGCGCTCAACGACGCGCGAAAAACCCTCTACAAGGCCGTCATCTACCTCGAGGAGGTCGTGTCGAGCTACATCGACGCGCCGTTCGCCGACTACGAGGACAAGGTCGCGGAGATCCGCAACCTGCCCGAGTCGAAGCGCTACTACCTCGTGCGGAAGCTCGGCCTCGCGATCCGGCAGATCATGGACGCGTACGGGGACAACACCAAGTGGCGCTGGACCTTCGTCGAGCTCGAGGCTCGGTTCGCGACCGTCGCGAAGAATATCCTCGACCTCAAGTCCGCGTCGAAGGACGGGCTCGATCCCCATTCGCCCGATTACGACGACACCGTCTATCACTTAAGGCTCGTCAAGCGCCTCCTGCAGCAGGCCGCCGACCGCTATCGCGAGAAGTACGAGCTCTCGACCGGGCGCATCGACGACTTCAGGCTCGCGATCAACTACCTCCTCGCGCTGAGGCGCATTCACCTGATACTCAACGAGCGCGACGCCGCCGAGGAAGCGAAGAAGAAGGCCGACATCTGGAAGGGAAAGATGGAGATGGACCACAAGAAGAGCGAGGCCCAGAAAAAATGAGCTATCGGCGGGCCATTCTCGACGTTGATACCGGTCACGACGACGCGGTCGCGATCATGATGGCCGCGCGCGATCCCGCGCTCGCGCTCGAGGGGATAACCGTGACCGCGGGAAACCAAACGCTCCCGAAAACCCTCCAGAACACATTGAACCTTTGCTCGGCCCTCGATATCGCGGCGCCGGTATACGGGGGCATGACGCGGCCCCTCATGGCGGAGCTCGAGCCCGCCGCGCGCATACACGGCGAGTCCGGGTTCGACGGTCCCGTATTCGATTCATGCGGCAAGAAAGCGGAAAAGGAACACGCGGTCAATTTCCTCGTCGACGCGGTGATGGGCGCCGCCTCGGGGGAGATTACCCTCATCGCCGTGGCGCCCCTGACGAACATAGCGATGGCCATGCGTCTCGAGCCCGCCTTCGCCGGACGCCTCGGCGAGCTAATCATCATGGGCGGCTCGATGGGGCGGGGTAACGTGACGCCTTCGGCGGAGTTCAACATCCACGCCGATCCCGAGGCCGCCTCGATCGTGTTTAACTCGGGGGCGAACATCACGATGATCGGTCTCGACGTGACGACGACCGTCGTCCTTGACGATGCGCGGCTCAATGCCCTCAAGGGGATACCGGGAAGCGCGGCGAAAATATTCGCGGCGAGCATGGAGCATTATTCGGCCGCGTGCAAGGCCTATACGGGCGAGTGCCCGGCGATGCACGACCCCTGCTGCGTCGCGTACGCAAGCGATCCCTCGATCATTGCCGCGCGGCGCGCCGCCGTCGATATCGAGCTTTCGGGCGCGTATACCCGGGGGCGGACGGTCGTCGACCTCGTGGGCTCAAGCGGGAAAAAGCAGAACGCGCTCGTCGCGCTCTCCATCGACAATGCGAGGTTTTGGGCGCGGCTTGAGGACGCCCTTGGTCGGTATCGCGATCGCGACTGAGCGATTTGGTAAACCGAGCGGGATATAGCCATCCTCGCGATCATTCCTTCGCGGTTCGCCTCCATTGAGTTATACGGGCGAAAACACTATACTTATCGTGTGACGGACCTGCGAAAACGAGACGTCACGAAAAATCAGGAGGCAATATGAAGAAACTTATTGCGATCGCTCTGGTAGTGCTCATCGCGTTCACCGCGGTTACCGGATGCGCCAAGAAGGCTGCCGCGAAGTCGGACAAGCCCACGATTCGCCTTATCACCGACGCGACCGGAATCGACGACAAGTCGTTCAACGCCGCCGCGTGGCGCGGGATTCTCGCGTTCTACGGCGATACCTGGGAGAACCAGACGAACCGCGGAAAGCTCTACGACGTCGTGACCTGCCAGACCCAGGATAAGTACATCCCGAACCTGAAGCAGGCGTCCGACGAGGGCTACGACCTCATCTGCGTCACCGGCTTTACCTTCGCGGACGCGCTGACCGAGGTCGCAAAGCTCTATCCGAACCAGAAATACATGATCGTCGACGTCGACTGGGTTAAGGCCCCGAACGTCATGCAGTTCACCTTCTCCGAGCACGAGGGATCCTACCTCGTCGGCGTCGCGGCCGCGCTCAAGGCCCAGGCCGACAAGATCAAGAACCCGAAGTTCGGCTTTATCGGCGGCGTTCCCGGAGCGGTCATCACGAAGTTCGAGGTTGGATACATCATGGGCATCAAGTCCGTGCTCCCCAACGCGACGATCGTCGACTACTACGCGAACGACTGGGGTAAGCCCGAGCTCGCGAAGGCCCAGGCCAAGAACTGGTTCGACTCCGGCGTGTACGCGATCTACTCCGCCGCCGGCGGTACCGGAAACGGAACCATCGCTCAGGCGAAGGAATACCGGAGCCAGGGAAAGAACGTGTGGGCTATCGGCGTCGACTCCGACCAGTTCGAGGAAGGCGTGTATATCGAGGGAAAGTCCGCGGTCCTGACCTCCATGCTCAAGCGCGTGGAAACCTCGACCCAGGCCGCGCTTAAGGCCATCCAGTCCAAGACATTCGCCCCCGGCGTCGTCGTCCTGGACATGAAGGCCGACGGTATCGGCTTCTCCGACAAGAACCCCGAGCTTGGCGCGGACATCGTCGCCAAGGTCAACGCGGTCAAGAAAGACATCATCGACGGAAAGGTGAAGGTCTACGCGACCTACAAGGAAGCGCTCGCCGCGAAGGCCGTTCCCGAGGGACTCGGCGCAAAGGATAACTAATCCGACTGCCTGATTCTCGGGCAACGGGGCTGTCTGGCAAGCGCTGCCGGGCAGCCCTTTTTCGCGGTAAACAGAACCCGATGAGAGTCGGGCGAAACGGAGAGTTTGATGGAATCAATCGCAATCGAGATGCTTGGTATCACAAAAACGTTTCCCGGCGTGGTCGCGAACGACCACGTTAACCTTTCCGTGCGCGAGAACGAGGTGCACGCGCTCCTCGGCGAAAACGGCGCGGGAAAGTCGACCCTCATGTCAATTCTTTTCGGATCCTATGACCCCGACGAGGGGACCATCAAGATCCGCGGAAAAGAGGTTAAGATCAAGGACCCCAACGCGGCGACCGCGCTCGGGATCGGCATGGTTCATCAGCATTTCAAGCTCGTGAACAACTATACCGTGACCGAGAACATCATTCTCGGGATCGAGAGCCGAGACCGGTTTGGGATGCTTGATCTTAAGGCGGCGGAGAAGCGGGTCGCGGCGATCTCGGAGCGCTACGGGCTCAAGGTCAACCCGCGCGACAAGATAGAAGATATCTCGGTAGGGATGCAGCAGCGCGTCGAGATCCTGAAAACGCTTTATCGAAACGCCGACATACTCATACTCGACGAGCCGAGCGCGGTCCTAACCCCGCAGGAAATCGACGAGCTCATGGAAATAATCAGGCGGCTCAAGGCCGAGGGAAAGACGATCATCCTCATCACCCACAAGCTCAAGGAAATCAAAGCGGTCGCCGAGCGATGCACCGTGCTCAGGCGCGGGAAGCTCGTCGGCACCGTCAATGTTCCCGAGGTCTCCGAGGAAGAGATGGCCGAGATGATGGTCGGCCGCGCGATCAAGTTCGAGATCGATAAG
>DAOPYF010000179.1:0-4093 GCA_035352735.1 Treponemataceae bacterium
CGAATCCCCCTCTCTCCGGTATCGCATGCAAATGCATCGCGCGTTTTGACTTTTGGAGAGATGTCCGAGTGGTCGAAGGTGCACGCTTGGAAGGCGTGTGTGCTCGAAAGAGTACCGAGGGTTCGAATCCCTCTCTCTCCGTACCGTGACCTTTTCGAATAGTCCAGGTCCTATGCAAGGATCCGCTACCGAACCCCGCCAGATCCGGAAGGAAGCAACGGTAGGCAGCCGGGTTTTGTGCCGTAGTGTACCTGGACTTCTCGGAAAGGTCTTTTTTTGCCCGTCGCGGGTATGCTATCCTCTCCCTCGGTGAAAATCCTCTTAGTCGCGATCAACGCGAAATATGTGCAAACAAACCTCGCCGTCCGGCTGCTCAAGGCTTATGCCGCGCGGCATGCTGCCGCCGTGCGGGACGGATCGGCGTCGGTCGAGATCGGCGAATGGAACGTGAACCAGCCGCTCGGCGCGATCGTTCGCGGCATTTACGCGACGGGCGCCGACGCGATTCTTTTTTCCACGTACGCGTGGAATCGCGATATGGTATTTCGCGCGGCCTCCGACGTTAGGCAGGTCCTTCCCAAAGCGGTAATCGGTTTTGGCGGACCCGAGGTTTCCTGGGCGCCCGAGCGGGCGTTCGCCGAGTGTCCCGCGGCCGACGTTATCCTCGCGGGCGAAGGAGAGGCGACGTTCGCCGCGTTCGCGGATCGCGCGGCAGAGGTCTTTCTCTCGCGGGGCTGGACGATGGGCGACGCGGGAAATCCCTTCGCGGATATCGCCGGGCTCTACGCGCGCGCGCGTATTGGGCATGGCGGCGCAAGGGCTGCGGACGCTATAGACGGCGCAGACGGCACGGCTGGCGCTGGCGATATTCTCTTTGGCGGAACGCGGCCGCTTATCGAGGATCTCGACGAGATCGCGTTTCCTTTCGGGCCCGATTCCCTTAACTTCGATCCCGAGCACCGGATCGTGTATTATGAGTCGAGCAGGGGCTGCCCCTTTCGCTGCGCGTATTGCCTTTCCGCCCTCGATACCCGTGTCCGATACTATCCCCTTGACCGGGTTTTACGGGAGATCGCGTATTTCATGGAAGCGGGCTTTCCGCTCGTAAAATTCGTCGATCGCACCTTCAATCTTGATCCCGCGCGCTTCCTCGCGATTTGGGCCTTTATCCGGGATCACCATAACGGGAAAACCCTTTTCCATTTTGAGATCGCCGCCGAATACCTACCTGACGAAGCCTTCTCGCTCCTCGAGTCCATGCCCTCGGGCGCGATCCAGTTCGAGATCGGCATCCAAAGCGCGAACGCGGAAACGCTTAGGCTCGTCGGGCGGCCGGCGCACATCGAGGAACTCGCCGGGAAGATCAAGCGTATCCCGCGGCATATCCACACGCACGTGGACCTCATCGCGGGGCTTCCCGCCGAGGATCTCGCGAGCTTCGCCGCGTCCTTCGATTTCGCCTTCGCGCTCGGCGCCGACATGCTCCAGCTCGGTTTCCTGAAAGTCCTTCCCGGCGCGCCCATGGAAGCGCTCGCGCGGGGGATGGATGGCTACCGTTGGTCCGCGACGCCCCCGTACGAGGTCCTTTCGAGCCCTTCCCTGGTATACGGGGATCTCGTCGCGCTCAAGGAGGTCGAGTCCCTCCTCGACGCGTGGTATAACGCCGGGCTCATGCGGAACGCGCTCGGGAGACTCTGCGGCGGGGATGAAAGCCCGTTCGCCGTCTTTCGGTCGCTCGTCGCGTTCGCGCGCGGCTTTTTCCCCGATCACGATCCCTTCCTCCCCCGTAAGCCCGTCGACGCCTACGCGTGCGCGGCCGCGTATCTCGCGGGGCGCGGGGCGACCGAGGCGCTCGAATGGCTTCGGTATGATTTCCTCCTGCAGGGGAAGCCCGGCTCGTTTCCTCCGTGGTTCGTCCGCCGGTATTCCAAGGAGGCGCACGACGCGGCGCTTGAGTCCTCGGGAATCCTTGAGCGTCCCGGAGCCCATCGGCTTTCGCGGCGCGAAGGGTATGCGCGCACAGAGTACGAGCGGTTTGCCTTTGGGGCGGACGGCGGCGAAACCGCGATACTTTTTACGTATCCCGCGGAAAGGGGCGGCAGCGCCGGGACGGCATGCATTACACTTTAGGTATCGCATCCGCAAGGGGTACCTATGGACGTTCAGATCATCAATCCGTTTTTGTCTGCCGCGATGAACCTTTTCGCCAGCATGTTCGACCTCGAGGCCCAAGCGAACACGCCCTTTCTCCTTGAGGGGGAATACAAGCATCGCTGGGAGATGTCGGGAATACTTGGCATAACCGGCGACTATCACGGCATCGTTGCCTTTCGCCTACCGCGAAACCTCGGCGATAAAATGCTCCAGAAGACCGGGGTCCAAACCAAAAACGAAGACGAGCGGCTCGAAACTCTGTATGGGATGATCGGCGAGATCACGAATATCATCGCCGGTAACGCCGCGACCGGCATCGTGCATGCTTCAATCGATATTTCCCCGCCCGTGGTGATCTTGGGCGAAAATCACGAGATCGCCTGGCCAAAGAGCCTTCCCGTCGTCGGCATTCCGTTTATCACGAAAGCGGGGCCTTTTGAGGTCGACGTGTGCTTCAAAAAGGTCGTGAAACCGTGAAAGAAAAAAAGTTTTCGCCACAATTCACCGCGGCGGCATTGTATACTTGCCGTATCATCGAATAGGGAGAGACCATGCTTCCATTTTATAAAACGCTCAAGTTTAAGTTCATCGCCCTTTTTACCGTGTTCGTCATCGTGCTCTGCTCCTTCTCCGCCTGGCTTTCCGTCACGACCATGGAGCGCTCGGCGACCGAGATCTTCATCGAGAACGGGCTTCCCCTCGCGAAGAAGGTGGCCGACGGGATCGACCCGGAAGGCTTTGTGCGCCTTTCTTCCTCGCTTGACAGCGCGGATCCCTATTACGAGCCGACCAGGCAATGGATGCTCAAGGAAAAGGAATCGATCCAATGCGCCTTTCTTTACACGATGGTCCGGACGAAGGATGGGCGATTCCTCTACGTTATTGACGGGAGTTGCCCTCCCGCCGATACCGAGAACTTCTCGCCGATCGGAACCGAGGAGGACGTGAGCGGCTATGGCCCCGAGTTCCTTCGCGCGTTCGACTCAGGCGCCATCACCTTTTCCCACCTTGAGTACCAAACCGGATGGGGTTGGCTTCTCTCTATATACGTTCCCATCAAGGATGCCTCGGGCGCGGTCATCGGCATCGTGGGCTGCGACTTCAAGGGCGCGACCCTTCGCGCGAGCATCGTCGGGTTTGTCTGGCGACAGGCGTTCGTCACGCTCGCCTGTTTCCTGCTCGGGCTCGCGTTCGTTTGGTACCTGGCCCGGCTCATCTTCTCGCCGGTTAGGATGATCGCCGGCCCGATGCGCGAGATCGCCTCGGGCGCGGGAGACCTCACGCGGGAGATCCCCGCGCATTCGGTGAACGAGATCAGCGTGCTCGCGGGCGACTTTAACCAGTTCATGCGGAAGCTTCGGGACATCGTCCTTTCGATCAGGGAATCGGTCTCCCTACTTTCGCGGACGGGAGAATCGCTCAAGGCCGACAGCGAGCGCACGAACGCGAAGCTTTCCGAATTTCTCGAGGACGTGGCGGGGATTCGAGAGCTCGCGCTCAGGCAGGACGCGATGGCCAGCGAGACCTTTAAGGAAATTTCGTCCTTCGAGGAACGCATGCGAAGTCTCGACGCGCAGGTTGCGGCCCAGGCGACGGCCCTCGCGCGCGCGTTCGGGGAGATCGAGGCCATGGCCGAAATCGTTCAAAAGGTCAGCGGGACGATCGAGGAAATCTCGAAGCAGTACGGCTTCCTCGTCAGCGATACCGAGCGGGGAAAGGAGATTCAGGAGGAGGTCGCCGAGAAGGCAGGGGAGATCCTCCGGGATTCCGAGGGGCTTTCGGAGGCGAACGTGATCATCCGCGCGATCGCTGACCAGACAAGCCTCCTCGCGATGAACGCCGCCATCGAGGCGGCTCACGCGGGAGAGTCGGGCAAGGGCTTCGCGGTCGTCGCCGACGAGATCAGGAAGCTCGCCGCCACCTCGCTCGACCAGTCGAC
>DAOPYF010000180.1:0-4089 GCA_035352735.1 Treponemataceae bacterium
CCCTACGAGATATCCCCCGGCGAGGGCGCGTTCTACGGGCCGAAGCTCGAGTTCACGCTCGTCGACGCGCTTGGCCGCCAGTGGCAGTGCGGGACGATCCAGGTCGACTATCAGCTTCCCTCGAAGGAGCGCCTCAACGCCGAGTACATCGGCGAGGACAACGCGAAGCATAACCCGGTCATGCTCCATCGCGCGGCCTTGGGCTCGCTTGAGCGGTTCCTCGGCATCCTTATCGAGAACTACGCGGGCGCCTTTCCCGCCTGGCTCGCGCCCCGTCAGGCCGTCGTCATCCCCGTCCTTCCCGAGGTCAACGGATACGCGACCGAGGTCGCCGACTCGCTTACGGCGCTCGGCTTCCGCGTGAAGGCGGACCTCGACACCGACCGCATGAACGCGAAGATTCGCAAGCATCAGTCGCTGAAGGTTCCCTATCAGCTGGTCGTCGGGGAAAAGGAACGGAATGAGCGGACGGTCGCGGTGCGTTTCCGCGACGGAAGGCAAGAGACCATGACGCTGGAGGCGTTCACCGGATTCCTCCAGGCGAAGGTTACCTCGCGGTCGGTTGACCTGTAACCGGGTTCTGATCGCGGACGGTTGGCAACATTTCCTGATTGGCGGATTCCTCGTCGGAGTCCGCCATTTTTTTTGCCGGAGGGGTAATGGCGAGGGCCGCCATGATCATCATCGAGTCGTAGAACGGGACGCTCGGGGTCGACCAGAGGTTGAATATCGGGATCCCGACGCGGAGGTTGAGCCCCGCGCCCCAGCCGTTTTCGAGCCGGTAGCGCGCGCTTCCCGCGATCATGGGATAGAACCAGCGCCCGCTTCCCCAGAGGTACTTATTGACTTCCTTGACTTGGTCGCCTGCGGTCATGTCCTCGCTGTAGCTCTTTTCGTTTTTCCCGACGCCGGACTCGAGGAAGCCCCAGCGGAGCGTAAAGCCCGGACCGCCGCCGAAGGTGTAGAGCATCCGGCCTTTTTCAACGCGATAGAGGAAGGGGCAGTCGATGAGGAGCGTCGGGACGAAAGCCGTGCGGTTTTCGATTTCCGCGGGAAGGGCGCGGTCGTCGGCCCAAAGGTATCTGAGCCCATAGAGGGAGACGGACGGCGCGATGAGCACGTTCCGCTTGATCGGGTACCGATATTCGGCGCCGAGAAAGCCCGCGATGGGGCTTGGCGCGCTCGAAAGGCCTCCCGTCGACCCGTCGGGATTGATGCCGACGAAGGTGACGCCCGCGCCGTTCGAGTTGATGATGAGGTTGAGTCCCCCGAAAAAGCTCCATGGCGAATACCCGGAAAGGGCCTCGACGTGCGAGAATCCGGTCGACGCAGGCGCGCCTTCATGCTTGTCACCGGCCGTCTCTTGCGCGGGAGCCGCCCCGGCGGGGGCGTCCTGCGGATTTGCCTTTTGGGCGGCGGCCGAGGCCGCGGTGAGGACAGTCAAGAAAACGGCAAGGATAGCGCTGTTTTTCATGGGTTCCTTATATCGTCAGTATACCCCATCGGGTATGGAGATTTCCAGAAGTCCCGCGCGTCCGGTCTCGAAGAACCGCTGTTCCTCCCAGGCCGCGAGGATCTTTTTCCCCGCGATCACGAAATCGGTGTACACGTAGCCGCGGGAAAGCGCGGGGAGCTGCAGGTGCGCCACCTTGGCGTCAGATTTCGCCGGGCGGAAGTAGAAGCTCCCGTCGGCGAAGAGCGCCGCGGTCTCCTCTCCCGAGACGAGCGCAGTGCCCTCGACCGGCGTGCCGGTTCCATCCCGCACGAAGGTTTCGGCGGCCTCGGCCGACGGGGAATGAACCTTCAGGTTGAACGCGGTATCGGCGGGTATCCCCGCAAGGAGGGTCACGAGGGCCTCGGGCGCGTCCTTGAACGCGAAGGGCGTCACCGACTTTTGGTAGTCGTCCTTCGATATGCGGCGCATCCCGGTAATCCCGTTTGCCTTCTCGGTTGGCAGCGCGGGGAACTCGAGATAGGCGAAGTCGACCTTTCCCGCGCTCTCATCCTTAAAGGACGCGTACCACATCGACCCGATGCGGTCGAGGGCGACGCATTGCGCGGTCTTTGAAAGCCCGAAATCGGGTGCGCTGAGGATCGGGGTGAAGGTTCCCGACGCGCCTTCGTAGCGCGCGATGCACGCGTTCGCCGAATCGGATCCCGAGGCGGCCTTTCCGTCCGAGAAGAAGGTGTTTCGGTAAAGGCGAACGAGGGTCGACTCTCCTGACCGGTAGATTCCCCCCGCGGTGCTCGCGGGGAAGAGGCTCCCTTCTTGGTGCAGCGCTGCCGCGCCCGACTCGGTCGCGGTCGTCATGATCCCAAGATGGTTGATGAGAAACGCGGGCGTCCCGTCGATGACGCATGCGTCCGCGACGCGGACCGCCTCGGTCCATGGCGTGAACTTTCGCGCGGGAATTTCCTGCGGGCTTGTCGCCGCGTGGATGCCCGTATCGGAGAAATAGTACCAGCTCGCGGCGGCCTTTTCCGGTTCGGCCGATTTCCCCGCGTCGGAGTCTTTAGCCCCGGCTTGGTTTCGGTATGTGCAGCCCGTCACGCAAAGCGGCGCGAGCGACATTGACAAAAGAACGGCAAGAAGGAGTACAGGTGTGCGTTTCATGGTACGTCTACAGTAACGCGGGGGAGCTCAATCGCGCAAGCCGTATCGCGTAAAAAAGGCGCAGGCAAGTTTTCCGTTTTCCGCGTTCACGGTCAGGACGCCGTCCTTCCCGAACCAGCGCGAAATCCCCGCGGGGCAGCTCACGGCGAAGGAACCGTCCGCCGCCGTCGCGAAGGCGCCGTTCATCGCCGCCGCGAAGGCCCCGTCACCCTCGAGCGGGTTGCCCGGCGCCTGAGGCCAGGCGGGGATGAACGCCTCTCCGTGCGGGACGCCGCCCGTCGCGCGCACCCCTGAAAGCACGAAGAGCTTCCGTTCCTTGATGTCGTAGACCGACACCTTCCCCGAGAGGATCGCGTCGGCGGCCGATCGCGCGTCGACGAGGAAAGGGTTTGCCTTTTTCTCGAGCTCGGCGTCGAAGCGCATCCAGTTGAAATGCGCGGCGATCGCGTGCCCGCAGCCGTATCCCCCGTTTGCCTTAAGGCAAACGAGCTCCGCGCAAGCGGCGTCGATGCCGCGCATCCAGTCCGCCTCGACGACGGCCGAGTCGCCCGCCTGTCGGGCATGGATGGGATACACGGCCCCGGCGAGCGGAAGGAATCCCTGGGGGATTCCCGCGCGCTCGCTTTCCGTCTCCACGATGATCGGGGTGAATGTCCCCGCCTCGAGCTCAAGCTCGATATCGGTAGAAACGCCCGAGACTTCCCGCGCGTCTCCTTCGGAGTCGAGCCACCGGACGCGATAGCTCGGCGGCGCGCCACCCGCCGCGAGAACCCACGCCGGATGCGGCTCAGGCAGGGTTACGAGCACCCGCTCGGTCCCGCGAAGCGGGTCCGTGACCGCCCGGCACGAGATCAGCGCGAGAAGCGAAATGAGGCTGATGGTAAGCGACGCGAGGAATCCCCTTGCGAGGAGGATCCCTGCTCGGAGGTTGCAGTCGAGGTTGCGTTTCCCGCCACGTGCGGTCGTTTTCGTCATGCCCAGTTATTCGGGAACCTCGCTCGAATTGGCCGGGATTGCGGCGATAAACCGCGCGGGAGCGTACCCCGCGCGGGATCGTACCCCACGTGGATGCGGGATACTACCCCGGCGGGACGCACGCAGAATTACGCGGTCCTCCCGCGCTAAAGCGTCCGCTTCGCGGTGAGCCGATCGAGCGGGATGATCAGGGCAAGGGTCAAGGCGATGAGCGCCGCTTCCACGAAGGGCAGAATCTCGAGGGTCGTGTGCGCGCCGATCAAACCGACGAGGGCGGGTAGGATCGCGCCGCCGAGGCATGCCGCGCCGCCTTGGTATCCGATAATCCGCTGCGCGGTTTCGGCGCGGAAGCGGCGCGGGGTTTCGTGGGTCATGCAGGGGAACACGGGTGCAAAGCCCGCGCCCATGAGGACGAGGCCCGCGAAGGCGGTTAGGTCGGAGGCCGCGGGGAAGAAGAATCTGAATGATAGGAGCGCCGTTCCCCCGAGCGCGACGAGCAG
>DAOPYF010000181.1:0-4014 GCA_035352735.1 Treponemataceae bacterium
GAGGCGCGGGGAATGGATTTTCTCGGAAAGGTGCGGATCGCGGAATACGCGATAACCTCGGGATCGCTCCTCGAGATCGCGTATGACGAGAAGGAAGGGAACCGCGCGATACTCGGCCGCCCGGTGTCCACCGAGAAGCGGACGGGTGACGTGTACCTCAAGATCGTCACCGAGCCCGACCACGCCCTCGAGACCGTCTCGATCGGGAAGGCCGTCCTCGTCAGGAGAATTCGCGGTTCGATATTTTCGGAACTGCCCTTCGGGAGGATGTAGCTCGGGGGACCTAAAGGCCGGACATCGGGGATGGCGGCCTAAAGGCCGAACATTCCCAGTGTCTTGCCCATTTTCTTAACGGCGTCCTGCGTCTCCACGGCGAGCGTCGAGACCTCGTGCGCGCTTGTGTTGATTTCGTGGGCGCCAGAGCTCATCTCGTCGAGGTTCCCGCGGATGAGTTTCGCGTTCTTCGCGACGCGATCCATCTCGGAGGTGACCGTGCTTACCCCTTGGGTGAGCTTCCCCGAATGCTCCTGAACGCGCATCGCGTCCGCGTTCATGTCCCGGAGCGCCTCGAGTATCTGCTGAGACGCGTCCTTTTGCTCGCCCATCGCGCCGTCAATTTCCCGTACCAGGTTGTTCGTCTCGCCGATCGCGCCGACGACGTCCCCGAAGGATCGCTGCGCGTCCTTCGACGCCTCGACGACCTCCGCGATGGAAGCCGATATCTTCTTGAGCTCCGCGTTGATGGCCTTCGATCGGTCGCTTGAGGTCTCCGCGAGCCGCCTGATCTCGTCGGCGACGACGGAGAATCCCGCGCCCGCCTCGCCCGCGTGCGCGGCCTCGATCGCGGCGTTCATCGCGAGGAGGTTCGTCTGGGCGGCGATCTTCGCGATGATCGCGTTCGCCTCGAGGAGGAGGCGGGACTGCTCGGCGATGTTGTGGACCCGCTCATCGACCTTACCCTGGCGTTCTTTGCCCGTGCCCGTCGTCTTGATGAGTTCGTCGAACATCGCGCTCATCTTGCGAACCGACGCCGACACCGAGCCGATGTTGCCGACCATCTCCTCGATGGCCGCCGACGACTCGATGATCCCCGCGCTCTGGTTATGTATGAGTGCGTCGAGGTCCTCGACCGTCTTCGTCGAGGCAGTGAGTATCTCGCCGGTTTTATCGACGGCGTTCTCCTGCCCGCTGGATTCTTCCCGCACCCCTTCGATGTTCGCCATGATCTGGGTGGTCGAGCTCGCGGACTCCGTGGCCGCGGAGCCAAGCCGGTCGGCGACGTGCTCGAGCGACGCCTGCGTTTGCTGCACCTCGGCGAAGAGTTCCTTCAGGAGCTCCATAAAGGCGTTCACGTCGCGCCCGATGGCGCCAAACTCGTCGTGGCGATCGGTCGCGATCCGGAAGGAGAGGTCCGCGTGGCCCGAGGCGAGGTTGTGCACGGCCCCGCTGATCTCCGAAAGCGGCTTGATGATCAGCGCCCTGATGATGAAATAGCCGATCACGAGCATGATGATGCCGGAGATGACGAGAAAGAGCGCTTGGACCCGGAATAGGCGCGCGGTGAGCCCATAGATATGGTCGAACGGTTGGCCGATGAAGAACATGCCCAGGGTATCGCCGGCTTGGTCCTTCAGCGGGATATACAGGGCAAGGAATCGCTTGCCCATAATCGTGCTTTCCCCGACGTATTCCTTCCCGTTTTCGAGGACGGCGGTGAGGATGGCCTTGTTCTCGAGATTCGTCCCGACCTCGCGGTTTCCCGCCTTATCGGTAAGGGTGGTCATGATCCGCTTGTTTCCGTAGAAGTACGTGACCTCGCAGTTGAGCTTATGTTTGTAGGCGTCGAGCGCCTCGCTCGTGCCGAGCGACCGGAGGGCGAGGGCGCCGCCGGCGAGCCGACCCCCTTTGCTGATGGTCGTACCCGAGGCCATCGTGAGTCCGAGACCGTCGATGATCATGTCGCCCGTCGATTGCCCGCCGAGGACTTGGCTTACGAGCCCCGCGGGCTCGGCGCGTATGCCCGTGACGATATCGTCGCCGTTTGCGTCGAAGAAAACGACGCTATCGGCCTGTTTCGTGTCAACGATGAACTTGGCCTTTCGCCCGGCTTCCAAGCGGTCTTTCGCGAGGAGCATATCGGCCGTAGTCTCGTCGCCCGAGAGCCAGTCAAGGGTGTTTTTAAGTTCCAGCCCATTTTCCGCGAAGTCGTCCTGGAGGACGCGGACGTTGGTCTCAAAGGATTCGGTGAAGTAGGAGGTGAGGCCGGAGGTGAGGGTGAAGGCGGAAACGGCGAGAATCGCCACGCCGCAGGCGCCGGCGAGCGAAAAGAGCGCGATGGCAAGTTTCTTGCGGACGGTCATCGTTTTGCTAACCATGTAAATCTCCTAGGGTCGGTCATGGGTGCGTATTAAGATTTACTTTTGTCCGATTCTAGCCGTTTCGGCGCGCGTGAGTCAAACGGGTAACCCGCCGATACGCGCCGGCTCGGCGTAAAAACGTTGCAATCGCCCCTGAAGTCGATTATCATGAAACCCAGGAGAGTGTATGAGGGTAATAATCAAGGAAGATTACGCGACGTGTGCCGAATGGGCTGCAAACCATATCGCTTGGCGCATCGCGACCTTCGCGCCGACCCCCGATAAACCGTTTGTGCTTGGACTTCCGACCGGATCAACGCCGCTTGGCGTATATAAGGAACTCATCCTCATGCACAAGGCGGGGAAGGTTTCGTTTAAGAACGTCGTCACCTTTAATATGGATGAATACCTTGGTCTCGAGAAGAACCATCCCCAAAGCTATTATCGCTTTATGATGGATAATTTCTTCTCGCATATCGATATCCCGGCCGCCAATATCAACTTTCTCGACGGCATGGCAAAGGATCCTGATGAGGAATGCCGGCTGTATGAGAAAAAGATCGCCAAATTTGGGCTCATCAACCTCTTTCTCGGGGGAGTCGGCGCCGACGGGCACATCGCGTATAACGAACCGGGGTCGTGCTTAACCTCCCGAACAAGGGTGAAGACCCTTACCCAAGACACGATCATCATGAACTCGCGATTCTTCGGCGGCGACCCCGAACAGGTTCCGACCCGAACCCTTACCGTCGGCGTGGGAACCATAACCGACGCCGAGGAGGTGATGATCCTCGCCTCGGGCTTTACCAAGGCGCGCGCCCTGCATCATGGCATTGAGGAAGGCGTGAATCACATGTGGACCCTAAGCGTGCTCCAGCTGCATCCCCGCGCGATCATTATCTGCGACGAGGACGCCACGGACGAGCTTCGCGTCGGCACCGCCCGGTATTTTAAGGATATCGAGGCGAAAAACAATAATCGCCCCTAACCCGTGAGTAAAATCAACGTAAGGAACGATCCTGGACGTGGTTACCGGTTTGACAACCGGTTCATGGTATGATAGTGTAAGTTAGTTGAAGACTTCAATCAACCTGAAGCATTGAATCTATGCAGTTTTAAGGCATTGAACCAACACAGTTTCAAGGAGATGTTATGAAATTCGGACATTTTGACGATTCCGCGCGCGAGTACGTGATCGATACCCCGCGCACCCCGTATCCCTGGATCAACTATCTCGGAAACACCCAGTTTTTCTCGTTGATCTCCAATACCGCTGGCGGTTACGCGTTTTACACCGACGCGCGCCTTCGCCGCCTGACCCGGTATCGCTATAACGACGTCCCGCTCGACAACAATGGCCGCTACTTCTTCATCAAGGACGGCGATACCGTCTGGAACCCCGGTTGGAAGCCGATGCGCGTGGAGCTCGACTCCTACGAGTGCCGCCACGGTTTCGGCTACACGAAGTTCTCCTCCTCGAAGAACGGGCTCAAGGCCGACACCCTCTACATGGTACCGAACGGCGAGAACGCCGAGATCCAGCAGATTACCCTCACCAATACCTCGGGCTCGAAGAAGTCGGTGTCCCTCGTCTCCTACGTCGAGTGGTGCCTCTACAACGCGCTCGACGACACGACGAACTTCCAGCGCAACTTCT
>DAOPYF010000182.1:0-4011 GCA_035352735.1 Treponemataceae bacterium
GAGCACGATCACGACGAACATCAGCGTGCCCTGGACGAAATCCGACATGGTCTCGGCGAGGAAGCCGCCGATGAAGGTATAGAGGAGGACAAAGAGCGCGCCGAAGATCACCATGCGGACGTACATCTCCTCCATCCCGAACACGTAGCCGAAGAGCTTGCCGAAGGTGACGAACTGGCTTCCGACATAAATGGAAAAGAACGCGATGAGCAAGACCGCCGCGATGATCGAGAGCACGTGGCGCTTGTCATGGAAGCGATTGCTGAAGAACTCGGGGAGCGTGATCGCGTTGTTCGCGACCTGCGAGTACGAGCGGAGCCGATAGGCGACGACGCGCCAGTTGATCCAGGTACCGATGGCAAGCCCGATCGCGGTCCAGGCCGCCTCGCCCGCGCCGGTAAAGTACGCGACGCCCGGAAGCCCCATCAAGAGCCATCCCGACATGTCCGATGCCTCGGCGCTCATCGCCGCGACCCACGGGCCTAAGCCCCGTCCGCCGAGGAAATACGCTTCCGCGCTTTCGCTGCTCTTTTTGGAATACCACAGGCTGATTCCGATGGTAAACAGAAGATAAATTCCCATCGCGATGAGAATTTGCACGTTTGCTATGCCCATTGACCTTACTCCTCGGCGCATTCATGTTTTTTGTTGCGCGCGTTTTGTATTTATGGAAGAAATACGGTTTCCCATGATAGGGCATTACCGTTCCCATCGTCAAGTTTTTTTCTTTTTTATGGCCAAGGGCTTCATTCTGGAGAGCATCGCGCAAAGCCCGTCCCGTTTGAATCGCGACACGAGGGCCGCGGTACGGTCTTGATTATGCGCACGCGATCTGTCCAAAGTCACGCGCTCTCTTGACAGCACGAGCAATCTAGTGTATTAGTTGTGTAATACACTAGAACGGAGGCAGGATGAGCGAATTCGATCCGAACACGCCGATCTACGCTCAGATCGTCGATTCCATCAAGCGAGACATCGTGACCGGCGCGCTCAAGCCGGGCGACCGACTGAGCTCGGTGCGCGAGCGCGCGGAGGCGCTGACGGTCAACCCCAACACCGTCCAGCGCGCGTATCAGGAACTCGAGCGCGAGGGGGTGAGCGAAACCCGGCGCGGGATGGGGAGCTTTATCGTCGAGCGGGATTCGCTCATCGAGGACCTCAAGTCCGAAATGGCCGAGGCGATCCTCGACGGCTTCGTCGAGAGAATGCGCGCGCTCGGCTACTCGCCCCGCGAGACGGCCAAGGCGCTGTCCGACCGACTCGCGAAAACGAAGGGAGGAAATGCCTGATGGCAACGATACTTGAAACGAACGGCCTGAAGAAAAACTATCTTTCGAAACCCGCCCTCAGGGACATCACCCTGAGGCTCGACAGCGGGCGCATCCTCGGGCTCATGGGCCCGAACGGTTCGGGAAAGACGACCTTCATGAAGATCATCGCCGGGCTCCAAAAGCCCTCGGGCGGCACGTTCGCCGTATGCGGCGAGACCGCGGGCGTCAAGACGAAGGGGCTCGTTTCCTTCCTCCCCGACCGAAACGCGCTCTACTCATGGATGCGCGCGAGCGACGCGATCGACTTTTACGCGGACTTCTTCGCGGATTTCGACCGCGCGAAGGCGCTCGACATGCTCGGTTTCATGAAGCTCGAGCCGGGGCAAAAGGTCAAGGAGATGTCGAAGGGGATGACCGAGAAGATGGACCTCGTCCTCGCCTTCTCGCGGAAGGCACGGCTCTTCCTCCTCGACGAGCCGCTCGGCGGCGTCGATCCCGTGGCGCGCGAGCGGATCGTTTCGACGATCATCAAGACCTGGACGGAGGATTCCTCGATCATCATCAGCACGCACCTCGTCAACGACGTCGAGCGGCTCTTCAACGACGTCGCCTTCATCGACTCGGGCGAGGTCATTCTCACGGGCGACGCCGAAACGCTCAGGAGCGAGCGCGGTAAGTCGATCGATCAGCTCTATCTTGAAATATTCGCGGACCGATAAGGAGACGAGGCCATGTTGGAGATAATCAAGTATCAACTGAAGGGAAGGAAGGAATCGCTCGCGCTCCTTCTGGGGATCTTCGCGGCGGTCAACGCGATCGCCTGGGCCTTCGCCGGGATCGGCCTCTTTCGGGGGCTCGATCGGCTCCCGGCGGCGTGCGCGTTCTGGTTTCCCGTCTCGATCGCGGTGACGGTCATCGTCACGATCGTCTCGTTCTTCCTCTGCGGGTCGGGGCACGTGAACGACCTTCTGTGGCGGAACACGAGCTACCTCATGCTGACGATCCCCCGGCGCGGCTGGGAGATTCTCGCAGGGAGGCTCATCGCGGGCCTCGCGGAATTCCTCGCGATCGCGGTTCCCGCCTTCGTCATGATGAGCGTGCACCTCGCCTTCATCGGCGCGTACGCGGGCCCCGGCGGCCTCGGTTTCTGGGGTTTTCTCTCGCAGATCTACGGAAGGATCTTCGTCGCGAACCCGGCCCCGACGGCGCTCGCGCTCCTTCTCGCGCTCTGCGTTTTCGTCACCGCGGGCGTGGCGCTCACCTTCGCGGCGATCGCCTCGCGCTCCTTCGTCAGGAACCGAGGGCTCGCGACCGCGGCGATCATCGCGATATTCGTCTTCGTGAGCCACCGGGTCTCGGACCTTGGCATTAAGCTCAGCGAAAGGCTCGGATGGTTCGTCCGCCTGCCGATCGCGGTCCCCGAATTTTCCATGCGCGGCTCGGCGTTCGGCTCCGGCGGCGTGAGCCAGTCCTTTGCGGGGTCCGCGCAGCAGCTCGCAATTCCCGTCGCGCCGTTCCTGTGCTTCCTCGCCGTAGCCGCCGCGCTCTTCGCGCTCAGCGCGTGGCTCCTTGAGCGAAAGGTCGAGCTCTAGGACCATCGCCCCGGGAGCTAAACGGCCCCGCGAGCTATTGATGCTTCGCGATGAGCTCGAGAACCTTTTCCTTGGCCATGAAGCCGACGGTGCGCTCGAGGGAAACGCCCTTTTTGAAGAGGATCATGGTCGGGATGCTCGAGACGTTGAACTTCACCGCGAGGTCCTCCTCCTCGTCGACGTTGACCTTCGCGATCACGGCCTTGCCGCCGATCTCCTTCTCGACTTCCTCGAGAACGGGACCGAGCATCTTGCAGGGGCCGCACCAGGGCGCCCAGAAGTCCACGAGGACCGGTACGTCTTGATTGATGACCTTGTCGAAACTTGCCGCGTTGGTATGGAGCACTGCCATAAAATCGCCTCCTCATTGCGTCGTGAATGGGTACGGTTTAAATATACGAAAAAAACGGGGAAAAGAGGAAACTTTTCCCGCGATCGTTTTTTTAGATCCGTGCCATCTCGTAGAGAAAAAGGGTCGCGGCCTGCGCGACGTTCAGGCTCTCGACGTCGCCGGTTCCCGGTATGCGGACGAGATAGTCGCATTGGGCCTTGACCTCAGGGGATAGGCCCGTTTCCTCGTTGCCCATGACGACGAGCACGCCGTCCTGGGCGCGCGGGCTTGAGCCGACGAGCCCTTGGAGCTCGGAGAGCAGGTTTCGGGCGCGATGGTCCGCGCCGATTCGGACCATCCGATCGGCGGTAAGCTCGACGAGCCACGCCGCCGACGGCGCGCGGAAGATCTCGACGAATTCCATGCCGCCTTCCGCGACGCGATAGGCGCTCGTCGTGATCTGGGCCTGATCGTCGTCCTCGCCGATGACGATCTTCTTGACGCCGAAGAACGCGGAGCTCCGGACTATCGCGCCGAGGTTGTTCGCGTTGCCGACGCGGTCGAGGACGAGAACCCGCTCGCGCTTTCCCTCCCAGGCGCGGACGGCCTCGACGGTCAGGCGCGGGATCTCGGGCTCGGCGATCATCGCGACCACGCCCTGATGGTGGACGCTTTGGCTGAGCCTTTCGAGCTCGGAGGGAGACTCCACGGCGCGGTACACGCGATGGGAAGCCGCGAGCGCCTTGCAAACCGGGCCGAAAAAGCGCGCGCGATCCTGGGTGAAAAAAAGGCGCTGGATACGATCCGGGTTTCGCTC
>DAOPYF010000183.1:0-4007 GCA_035352735.1 Treponemataceae bacterium
TCCTTGTCCCGGTACGGGCGCCCTACGGCAGCGTCGCGAGTATCTTCGCGATCTTCGCGGCGTTGCCGTTCCCGAGCCTTGGGTAAAGCGGGAAAAGGATGCAGCGCATGAGAAGGCTTTTCGCCCCGCTCGCGCCCTCGAGGCTCTCGCCGAGGTGGGCCGCTATCGAAGAGGCGAAAGCAGGCTCAATCTCGATTTCCTTCCGCCCGACGTACTGCTTCACTTCCTTCAAGCCGCTCGATAGGACCACGGGGAAGGAATACGGCGCGCCTGAGCCCTCGCCTCCCTGGGTGAAGGTCTTGTGCCTGCCCTGAAGGAGTGAGCCGACGTAGAGCCCCTGGATTTCCTTGCGTAGTTCGGCGTTGCGCGGCAGTTCCTTGAGCTGCACGTACGCGAGCGCCGAGTTGATATCGGGGAGAATGTCGGTAACCGGGGCTTCCTCGGTAAGTTTTTTCAGGACGATCGCCTCGCGCTTCGCCGGCGCGATGAGGACCGCGCCGCCGCCGCCGGTTAAAAGATCGCGTTCCTCGAGCCCGATGATCGAGAAGACACCGAACTGTCCCGCCTGCTTTTCGGCGAGTTGGGCGCCGACGCTCTGTGAAAGGTCCTCGATGACCGGTATGTTGAGCGCGAGGATTCCCTGCATGTCGGGCAAGAAGCCGAGGGTTTCGTGAAGGAGGAGAAGCCGCCCACCGTGCGAAATCACACCTTCGACGATCGCGGGGGTCACGAGCGCGGTTTCGGGGTCGACGTCGACGACGATCGGCTCATAGCCCATGGCCTTAACCGCGAGGTACTGCCAGTCGGGCGCGAGCGCGGAGACGATAATCCCCGACCCCGCGGGAAAGTCCAGGGCCTTAAGCGCGTACTGAAGTGCGATCGCCGCGCTTCTGAAGGCGGACGCGCCCTCGACCGCGAACGATTCGCGGACGAGCTGGGTGAGTTTCAGGTTCATCTCGCCGGGACCGACCTTTTCGGCGACCATACAGGTAAGGACCGCGTCCATTTCCTTGCGGCGGATCGTAGAGCTATAAACTGGTAGTTTCATGTGCACCAAACGCTTTTTTCTAGATTTTTCTCAGGTGAAGAGTATATCACAAACTGGCGAGTTTCTGCAGTTCTTTCGGGTTGAAAAGCCTGCGAATGTCGAGCACGATCAGGTATCCCGCTTCCTGCCTGACGACGCCGTTGATGTATTCGGCGCCGATGCCGCTGATCATCTGGGGGGGCGGCTGGATATCGCTGTGCTGAACCATGACGACCCGCGCGATGCGGTCAATGATGATCCCGAGCTTATTTCCTTCGATGTTAAGGATGATAAAGCCGCCGAGGTATTCGTCGCCCTCCTCAAGCACGGCTTTTTTCAGGTGAAAGCGCTTGTGGAGATTGATGATCGGGATAATCTCGCTGCGGAGGTTAAAGATTCCCTCGACGTAATACGGCGCGTTCGGAATCGTTCTGATATCCTGAATTCTCACGATTTCCTTCACGTCCATGATGTCGACGCCGTACAATTCCTCACCGAGTTGAAACGTAACGAGTTGAAACTGAGAATCGCCTGCAGCCATACAAACCTCCGGAAACCATTTCAAGAATACTATGGATTGGGCAAATCTTCAAGGAGAAGCGGGTGAAAAGGTCGGTTCCGCTGTTTCAGGCGATGCCTTTTAACCTCGGGGAAACGTTATTTACACGACAGAATCGCGCTTTACCTTCTCAATTTCGGTATGGTTTGGTAGTATACTTACTCCTAAGGAGTACTGGTGAACCCTTCCCCTGCGCGCGATAAGGCCGAACGCGATACACTCACGCTCATCTCGGGCGTCGAGCTTTTCTCGACGCTGCTTGATGATGACCTTGCCTATCTCGCGTCACGGAGCGGTTATCGGTCGGTTCCCGAGGGGACGTTCCTTTTTCGCTCCGGCGACACGGCAAAGCAATTCTTTATCGTCAAGTCGGGGTCGGTTACGGTCACGACGCCCTCGGAACAGGAGCTGGCCCGGTACGCCCAAGGCGACGTATTCGGCGACTTTCACTTCGTCATCTCCGGGACCTATAACGCCGCCGCGCGCGCCACCGAACCGACGGAACTCCTCGTTTTCCCGGACGACGGGCTCAGCTTTAACCGACTCTGCGACGAGAAGCCCGACACCGCTTCGCGCATCCTTCTTAAATCAATCTCGATGATTGAGTCCCGGCTCCATTCGACTCGGCGACTCATCGCGGAAAATGCGCCTTGGATCCGCGAATTGAGGAAACAGGTCTTCATCGATCCCTCAACCGGGCTTTGGAACCGCTCCTTCATGGACGGGGAACTCCCCCACTCGCTCTCCGGCACCGTCGCGGCCATCATGGTCAAGCCCGACAATTTTAAGGAACTCAACGACACCCTCGGGCATGTTATCGGGGACGAAATTTTAAAAGGTATCGCGGCACTCCTGATCTCCTACGCCGCGAAGCTCGCCAAAGGCTGGGCGATTCGGCTCAGAAGCAACGAGATGTGCCTCATCCTTCCTAGTAGCTCCGAAAAGGAAGCGCTTAAGGCCGCGCGCGCGTTTCAGGCAGGGCTCGGGGGCGTTCTCCCGGAAGACGGGCCCGAGATCCCCTTTATCATGACGGCGAGCGTCGCGATCGGTTTCTGGCCCGAGGACGACGCGAACTGGCAGCGTCTCGCCGACCGAACGAACGAGGCCATGCAGGCGATTTGGAAAAAAGGCGGAAACAGGGTTTCACTCCTCAGGGAGGTCCCTTCGTGAAAAAGAGCGACTTGATCAAGTCCTTCTCGGCCTTCGCGGGGATGACCCCGCTTGAACTCGATGCGATCGCCGAGCTGCTCGAACGCAGACGGTATGCCGCGGGCGAGGTTATCTTTTCCGAAGGGGACGCGGGTACCGAGATGTTCTTCGTGAGCTCGGGCAAGGTCGGTTTTTTCGCGCGCGGCCCCGACGGATCGCGCCGCGAGTCAAAGCCGCTCGGTCCCAACGGTTACTTCGGCGAGATGTCCCTCATCTCGGGCGAGGCCCGAAGCAAGACCGCGTACGCGCTTGAGAACACGAGCGCCTTCGCGCTCTCCGGCCTCGGTTTTCACGGCATGGTGTGGGATACCCCGATGCTCGGCGTGAAATTCCTCAAGGCGATGGCGGCCTCGAGGATTGAGCAGTTATCAAAGGCGAATAGTTTTCTTGACGACATGGTCAGATGGGGCGAGACCGCGCGGAGACGCGCGGTTACCGACGATCTTTCCGGCCTCTTCAACCGCCGCTTCGTCGAGGAAGCCGTCAGCGCTCGCTTCGCCCGTGGCTTTCGCGAGTCGCGCAGTTGCGCCCTTTTAATGATTGACTTCGATCGATTCCGCGATATCAACAGCGACTACGGCGCCATCGCCGGGGACGCGGTCATCAGCAACGTGGGCGCCACGATCCAACGGCTCGTCGGCGACGCGCATATCGCCTCGCGGCTTTCAGGCGACGAGTTCGCGATCTTCCTTCCCGACGCGAACGCCGACGAGGCGATGGCCCTCGCATGCGAGCTTCAATCCGAAACCGCCTCGCTTTTTCTTGAGTTCCGCACTACCCCCGGCGCGCCTTCCAGGCAGGTTACCCTTACGCTCAGCATCGGCGTAGCCTCAAGCCCCGATGATGCGAAAACGGAGACCGAGCTTTTTCACGTGGCCGACCGCGCGCTCTATCGCGCGAAGGAAGAAGGCCGCAACCGCGTGTGCAAGTTCATTGAGTGATTTTCCCCGCATTTCCCGCATATTTTAGCGGCCCACCTTTCGGTGAGCCGTTTATTTCAAAAAAAGCCTGGCAGCTACCGGCGAAACCGCTTGAGCGGTTTCGCTTGGAGAAGAATGGCGATGTACGACAATCAACTCCCGTCAGGTCTTAACCGGCATTCTTCTCATAACTATCCTTAGACCTTTATATTTTAAAAGCCCACCAATCGGTGGGCTTTTAAAATAAAAAAGCCTGGCAGCTACCTACTTTCCCACTTTGCAGCAGTATCAT
>DAOPYF010000184.1:0-3828 GCA_035352735.1 Treponemataceae bacterium
TTTCGAGAAGCCGCGGGCCCGCAAGGGTTCGCGGCTTTTTTTTGCGGTTCGCATTGCGAGTTTTTCGAGAATTTCCCTTAGATTTTTTCTATGGGAACTTTTTTATTTTGGGCGTGCCCGGAGGATAGCGCCTTCGGCCCCATCCTCCGGTCGGGCCTTCCATTCCAATCTTTGGCGACTCCGCCCCTCGCGGGGTGTCGCCCCAAAGGATTTCCATTTCAGTCCCTCACGCGAAGAAAAGAAAGAATCGCGTTCGGGTCAATCACACGGTATTGTCTTCCAAGGAGATGTTCCACGTTTGTTCTGAGGTCATGACGGAGTAATACTTGTTTGTTATCCCGCGCGTTTGTTAGCAATATCCAAGTAATCCGTCGGATCATCTCTTTGTTGGGGGGGGGAATTATGCCATGGTTATAACTGGGCATAGGGTTTATTTCTGTGGTTATGTGCTATATATCATTACTATGAAAAAAACAAAACCGAATGCCATCACATGGCAAAGCATGGGACGGGTCCTGTTGAGATACTTCGGGTATGTATTGCTTTTCGCTGTACCCTGTGTTCCTATTTGCGGTTTGGTCATAGCCATGATTACGGGTTTTATCGGTGCCGGTGAGATGCTTGCTCCAATTGGAGTGGGCATCGGTTTTTTTATTGGCATGATTCTGGGTCTTATCGGTGCTCTTGTTCTGGCCGGCTACAGGCTTAACTTCGAGATTGGTCGGGAATCTGACCCCGTTGCTACGAAATGTTTATCGGTGATTTTTACGGTTGAGTCAGTGATTGTTTTTTTTGTTTCCTGATAATACCAGTATGGAACGATGCGGTTGAGTTGTATCGCTCGCGTTTTGATACTTTGTATCAACTCGACAGAGCGATAGCGCAAGAAGACTTAAATAAGGTCGATCGCCTTTTGGATCATGGCTTTGACGTTGACGATCTTCCCTGGAACTGGATCAGTGAATCCAATAATGTCTTCGTTTTTCTAATGCTGCAGGCACATGGGTATCCGATCGATCATGCGGCGGTAAATAAGGATTCGGCGCTTCTGCACTCGATTGCCCGGAATGACGTCGCCATGGTTTCTTTTTTGCTGGATCATGGGGTCAATCCAAATGAAGACTGGAATAAGAATGCTTTCGTTTCAGCGGTTAATCGTATAGGTGATACTCAAAAATGCCTTTCAATGTTCAGGGTCCTCTTTGAGCATGGCGTTATGCCCGTCAATCAAGATAGTAGCGGGGATACTTCCCTTATGTGCTGTTCTGTGCGGGAAGATTGTACCCCATTGATTAACGCGTTGCTTGACCATGACGCGGAGATTGATTTCTGGGGACCGGAAGGTAATACCGCGCTACATCGCGCTGTGGAAAGAGAAAACGTTACCGCGTGTTCTGCGTTGTTGGCACGGAGGGCAAATCCCAATATCGTTAATTATCGTATGGAGACACCGCTTCTTTTGGCGGTAATGGCGAAGAATCATGCCATTATCGACGTATTGCTTCAGGCTGGGGCAAATCCTTCAATTCGGACAAACGACGGAGAGACGACTCTTCAGTATGCGAAAAAACAAGAGCCTCAAGATTATTGGATCATCCGGAAATTAAAAAAATACGGCGCCATGGAGTGATTCTGTGCGTTGAGGTGAACCGATCCACAGCATACGTTACTTCTGCCAATATAACCCGATTCTTAGCTACAATGCTCGTACAGGAGACGGCTTGAAAGACGAAGCTACATTGGGCAAGGCGGAAAAAAGCGACAAGAGGCCGCATATCACATGAGTCCATTTTTTTGACGCATGTGATATGCATCGGGTTTCTTCGCACGTTTATCGTGGGACTTCCTTCAGTAACTGAGCGTGTTCGAGTTCATCATGCTCCATCTGACGGTCATCGTCGTTCTCAATCGTGCGATGCTTGCGGCCCTTTTCTGCCTCGAGCGCTTCAGAGTTGGCGATTACATGCTGTTAGACCGGGGAAAAAGGATTTCCATTTCAGTCCCTCACGCGAAGAAAAGAAAGAATCGCGTTCGGGTGCGGAGTGGAAATTTATTGAACGTGCGCGTTCTCGGCTTCGCCTACGAATGCGCTGAACTATGCGTCGCTCCGTGCCGCTTGCCGAATGGAATGGATCGATTGCCCGCGCTCACTTCGTTACGCACGGACAACGGCATCCCTCACGCGAAGAAAAGAAAGAATCGCGTTCGGGTGCGGAGTGGAAGTTATCGACGTGCGCGTTCTCGGCTTCGCCTGCGAATGCGCTGGTGTATCCCTCACGCGAAGAGCGAAGAATCGCGTTCGGGTGCGGTGTGGGGTTTACCGCAATTGCGTTGACGTTTGGATGCCTGCATGGTATGCTTGCAGTATGCCGTCAATATAAGGAGGCGTTCTATGTGTACTTTGACCATTCGCGGGTGCGACGACGCGCTCATGGACGCGATCAGGCGGGAAAGCCAAGACCGGACGGAAAGTATTAACAAGCTCGTTCTTGAGGCTCTCGAGGCGCGATACGGAAAGGAAAAGAAGAGCCGTCGGCATTCGGATCTCGACGCGCTCGCGGGGACGTGGTCTGAGGAAGACGCGCGCGTTTTCGCCGAGGCGCTCGCGGGTTCGAGAACGGTCGATCCCGAGGACTGGAAATGAAAACGATCGCGCTCGACACATGCGAATACGCGGCCTTTAAGCGTGGCGACGCGACGGCGATAGACCGAATCGCGCGGGCTGACCTGATCGTCGTTCCATTACCCGTACTCGCGGAGCTTCGCGTCGGGTTTCGCGGGGGAATTCGGGAGAAGCAAAACCTTGAAGAGCTTGAACGGTTCTTATCGAGCCCTCGCGTCGAGGTTCCGCCCATGACCGAGCAGACCGCCATCCTGTATGCCGAGATCTTTGGCACGCTCAAGCGAAAGGGCTCGCCGATACCGATCAACGATGTCTGGATCGCGGCCGTCGCGCTCGAGCGTGGCGCGATACTATTTAGTCGCGACGCGCATTTTTCCCAGATTGAGGGCTTGCCGCTCAATCTCGCGCTATAGCCATTAATTAGAAAACAAGAATTTACCGAACGGGGTTCCGGGTCATCCCTCGACCGGTATGAGAATCCTGAACTCCCCATAGTCGTCCGCGGCGTTCGCGAAGTCGACGTACTCAAGATGCCATCCCGCGCGGACTCGTTCGAGGTTTTGCGGGAGCCAGTCGCGAAAGACCGCGTCGTAGAGGGCGGAGACGTCGGACCAGAGGAGGCGCGTGGGGTGAACGCGCGAGACGAGGAGAAACTCGCGAAACGTGCCCTGCGCGATCGCGATGTGTCGCATCCCTTCCGGCGGCGGTAACTTTGGTTCGCCGCGGAGCTCCGCGCAGGTATGGTATCGGTTGTCGTTCGGGTTGTCGCAATACTCGATATACCCTACGTAGCGCCGGGGAAAGAGGGGCTCGCGAATGCGGGGGAGTTCCTCGGCGATAAATCGATTCGCGATCTGGGCGACCGTGTTGTCGGCGATGTTCTCCTCGTCGGTGACGAAGTGCCTGACGCCGCAGAGCGCCATCGGCGGCCGCGCGACGAGGCGCGGGGCGAGGAGGGCGCTCTCGGTGCCGACGGGGACGATCCCGTCGGGCTTGATCGGCTCGGTGACCTCGAGGAGCGTTTTGCTCGCGCGCCACGCCCCGGGCGTGAGTCCCCAGCGATTCTTAAACGCGCGATCGTAGCTTTGCTCATGGGCGAAACCGCTCGCGAGGGCGACGTCGAGGATGGAACGCGTACCGTCCCTAAGGTATTCGAGACTTTGGCTCAAGCGGCGTCGCCGCACGTATTCGGCGAGCGGGTACCC
>DAOPYF010000185.1:0-2139 GCA_035352735.1 Treponemataceae bacterium
CTCCGCATCCCGCGCGGCCAGGCCGCGGGCTTCATCAATTCCTATTTCGAGACCTACGCGGGGGTCGCCTCCTTTATCGCGGAGACCAAGGCGAAGGCGGCGGAAACGGGCTACGTCGAGACGATCATGGGACGGAGGCGCTATATCCGCGCGATCTCGAGCTCGAACAAGCTCGAGCGAGCCGGCGCCGAGCGAATCGCGGTCAACACCCCGATCCAGGGCTCCGCCGCCGATATCGTGAAGGCGGCGATGCTCCGAGTTGACTCGGCGCTCATCCGCGAAAAGCTCAAAACCCGGCTTCTCCTCCAGGTGCACGACGAGCTCATACTCGAGGCGCCGAAAGCGGAAGTCGCCCGTGTCCGAGACCTCGTCAAGCGCGAGATGGAGGCGGTCATTGCCCTCGCCGTCCCGTTACGGGTCAGCGTCGAGTCGGGCGCAAGCTGGGGGGACTTCCAT
Organism: Treponemataceae bacterium; assembly: GCA_035352735.1. GTDB lineage: Bacteria > Spirochaetota > Spirochaetia > Treponematales > Treponemataceae > Teretinema. Next base: position 457 of record DAOPYF010000185.1, read on the forward strand.
TGAAAAAGGCCCGCCATCCCGCGCCGACGAAGGGCGCGCTTCCCGTCATTGGGCTCACCGGTCCCATGAGCTCGGGGAAAAACGTCGCGGGAGCCATCCTCGAGCGGTTGGGGTTCGCGGTCGTCGATTCTGACCAAACCGCGCACCAGGCGCTCATCGACGTCCAGGACTCGGTTCTTGCCGCCTTTTCGGGTATCGCGCGGGATCGGGGTCTCACCCTCCTCACCCCCGAAGGCTGCATCGACCGCCGCGCATTGGGCGCCCTCCTTTTTTCCGATCCCGCGCTCCTCGCCCGGCACGAGGCGATCATTTACCCGAGGATCAACGCGCTCCTTTCCGCCTTCATCGACGAGCACGCGGCGGCGGGGAGCAAAACACCGGCGGCAAGTATAACCCCCGCAGGGTGCAATGCTCGTGCAGCGAGTGACTCTCACGCCGAGCGCAACGCTCCGGCGACACCGTCACCGAACGAGAAGGCTCCCCTCCGCGGCATCGTGATCAACGCCCCGCTTCTCCATAAATCCCCCGTCCTCGACCGTTGCAACTTCGTCATCTTCGTCGATTCACCGCTCCTCATGAGGCTCGTCCGCGCCAGGAAGCGCGACAAACTCCCGTTCCGGCAGATTTTAGCGCGATTTTCCGCGCAAAAGCATCTCTTCGCTCAATACCGCGCGAAAAATGTCGATATTCAGAGGGTACAGAACCGTGGCAGCATCCGGGCCCTCGAAAAGCGGCTCGTCATCCTACTCTCGCGCAGAGGTTATTGAGGCAGTTATGGAACAGAAAAAGATTCTATGGATAGTCGTCGCGATCAGCGTCTTCGTGCTGATCATCTTCGGAACCGCACTCCTCCTGTATGCGCCCTCCCGATCGAGCGCAGCCTCGCACGAGGCGGCCGTTACCGCGCAGCCGACGGGAACCGCGCAAAAGAACATCGACCCGGACTCATGGGTTCGCGATCCCAATAAGACCCCGGGGCTCGATTCCTCGATTACCCCGAATCAGGGCGACATCAACCTGACGATCGTCAACGGCGATAACGCCGGGGCGAACTACGGAACCCTCGACGTGCGCAAGCTCGCCAACGGCGCCTCGGGCACCGCAGGGGACCAGACGGCCCCGACGCCCGAAGGAATTCCCGGACAGGACGCGACCGCTCCGGGAGCCAAGGCGGGAACGACCACGGGTGACGTGAAGGCGACGGTTGAAACCACCAAGGTAACGACCACGACCGTGACGACCGAAAAGGGCGCTAAGGCAACGACCGACACAAAGGCATCGACCGCAAAAAGCGCGAGCGCGAAAACGACAAGCGCCAAAGCGGCTCCCGCGAAGGTGACGAACGCGAAGCCGGTAAGCGTCACCGAGTACTGGATCCAAACCGGTTCCTTCTCGAGCAAGATCAACGCCGAAAAGGCCCGCGAGGATCTCGCCGCGCGCTACCTTTCCGCCGAAATCTTCACGAAGGACCAAGCGGGTAAGACCTCGTTCCGCGTTCGCGTGGGGCCGTATAAATCCAAGACCGAAGCCGAATACTGGCTCGGGACGATTACCGAGATGAAGGAATTCGCCGGTAGCTTCGTGTCCGAAGTCAAGGCAAAGCGCTAACGATCTCTTCCCCTCGAGTGGGATTATTCGGGCAAAACGACGTTTTCCCCCGAATAATCCCGCATGAGCCGGAGA
>DAOPYF010000185.1:2239-3812 GCA_035352735.1 Treponemataceae bacterium
CTTCCCGGATGGTATAGCGCCGACCTTTCCCTAAAAAGCCCAATCCTCGACGGAACGCTCACGCTCAGGAACGAGACGCCCCTTCCCGCACCGTCGGATTATCCGGGGGAACCGGTCAATCCCGTCGGGGATCTCGACTTGAGAACCTGGAGCCTCGCCCTCAAGCCCGCGCGAGCGTGCGTCGTCTCCGCGGGCTCCCTTGCGCTCTCTGGCCTTCCGGCCCGCGCGAAAAATCCCTTTTTCACCCTCACGAAGCCGCGCTATACGCCGCTGGTACCAACCGAGAATCCGATCGTCCGGCCGGGAACCACGCTCGAGGCGGACGATCTCGCATTCGAGTGCGAAACCGATCGCTGGAGCCTTGCGGCGGCGGGCGATCCCCGGCATCAATTCGACGACCCCGCGTGGATCCTCGTCGGAAGGCGATTCGGCTCCAGGAACGCGGACGCCAAGCGACTTTCCCTTTCCCTTTTCGGCGGCACGCGCGAGAGTTCCAGCCGGAAGGAAACCTCATGGTTCCTCGACGAACCCTTTACGCCCAAGACGAAACTCTACGTCCCGGGGGCCGAGGTTGCCTTTTCCGGAACGGTTTTCACCGGAAGCGCGACGATCCTCGAGTCGGTAGGCCAATTCCGCGATCCGGGCTACCTTATTCGCGCCGATTGCTCGGCGACGGGGCGGTACTGCGCCCTTGCCGCCGGGTACGCCCAAAGCTTCGGGGATTTTCTTTCCCTTGACGCAAAGCGGGAATCCCTCCTCAAGCGGGCGTTCGTCGCGCCAAGCGTAACCCTCTTTCCCCGCCGAAACGCCCGAGGTACGCGATACCGCGAAGCGCGCTCGCGTTTGCCGCCTGAAATCAGCTTCGGCGGCATCGTCATTTCAGACATCTTCCGGCGCGAGCGGTATTATGAAGCCGATACGACCGCGCTCACGCTTGGCGGTTTCTGCGCCCTTTGCGGAAATCGCTCAAATCTCGAGCTTCAGTGTATGGCAAAGGAGGATGAAACGGCACTTACCGGGCGATTTTCGCTCAAACGGCTTAAAAGCATTCCGCTCGCTTTCGCGGCACACGCGAAAACGACGCTCCCGAAGGGCTCTTCGGGACTTCTCGACGGAAATGACCTTGAGCTTTCGGCGGGAACGGTGTGGACGAGCGCCCTTTGCGGGACGAAACGGCACGCGAAAGACCGATCCGCATCGCTTGATACGATCCTCACGGGTATGCTTGAGCGCCCAGAACCGGCTGCGAGCGCCGTCCTCTCCGGAACCCTGGGCTTCGCGCTCTCGGTATCGGGGAGGCATTCCCGAATGAAGCTCCAAGCCGAGGCTGGAATCTCTCAAGGCGACGTACCGTGGCGCGGCGCGCTCGGGCTCGAGACCGAGTTCCGGTGATCCCCAAGGCTCGGACTCTATTGCAACTCATCATTGTTTTCGATATACTGCAATTGATTACATGTTTATGAAAACTTTTGCGTTTACCGCAAAACAATAATGAGTGAGGTACATGATTATGAGTATTGATATTTCCAAGATGAGGAATATCGGTATCAGCGCCCACATCGACTCGGGAAAG
>DAOPYF010000186.1:0-3779 GCA_035352735.1 Treponemataceae bacterium
GCGTGAGCGTCCGCACGATGCCGTACACGCCCATCTTGAGCATGACGCCCGAAAGTAGGGCCGACACGTGGCTCGGCGCGTTGGCGTGCGCACCGGGAAGCCAGAAATGGAGGGGCATGATGCCCGCCTTGAGCCCGAACCCGAAGAGCGCGAGGAATAAAAGGACGTTCACCGCAACGGCGGAAAGGGAACCGACCGCCTGAGGGATGAGGTCGAAAGATCCGGTAGCTGCGCGCCAGAAGGCAAAGAAGCCAAAGAGCGCGAGGGTTCCCACGTGGGTCGCGATCAGGTAGATCAAGCCGCTTTTCCGGCAATCGGCCTTTTCGTCTTCCGTCGATACCAGAAAGAAAGCCGAAAGGGCCATCGTCTCCCAGCCTAACATAAAACTCAGGGCGTGACGCGCGATCACGAGCAGCGCCATCCCGGCGAGGGTCAGACCCCAAAAGAACCGCACGGAACGGGCGGTTCGCTCGCGCTCTGACGGGGACCAATACCCGATGCCGTACACGGCGCCGAGCGCGCCGATGAGAAAAACGGGGATCAGGAAAAACGCGCTCAAGGAGTCGACGCCGAGGAGTCCGCATTGGATAGCGGGCCAGGGGAAGACGTAGAGGGCGGTATCGGGGGCAACAAATGCCAAGGTCGCGCCGACGATACCCAACACGGATCCTGATACGACCATGATGGCATGCGCGCGGGCAACCCAGCTCGAGCGCGGGCGCATGAAAAGGCCGGGGATCCCGCTCACGGCGAGAAGCGATATCGCGACAGAGATCAAGTTCACCGGCACGACAGTCATTCTCGCCCCTTCATCACTTCGTTTCTGGGATCCGGCTTTCCGCCGCCGCCAGAACCGAAAGGATTTCCTCGGCGCTACCGCGTCGATCGAGCGTCGCCAAGACATCCGGGTCCCGAAGGACGAACGCGATCCGCGAAAGGAGGTGGAGGTGGGAGCGGACCGTAGGACTGATGATCGTGAAGAGGATCGAAACGGGAATGCCGTCGATGGCCTTAAAATCGATGGGCCGCTTGAGGAAGCACAGGGTCACCGACGGCTCGGCCACGTGAAGGACCACGGGATTCCGCACGTGCGGGATCGCGATGCCCTTGCCGATCCCGGTCGACCCCAAGGCCTCGCGCGCCACGAGAATCTGGTAGAGATACTCGCGATCGGCCTCGGGAGGAAGGACCAGGCGGTCGACGAGTGACTTGAGGACCTCGGCGTTCGTGGTTCCCTCAACGTCATAGAGGACTGACCCGGCGCGAAGCGCGTCCGCGAGGAGCGGAAGCTCGGCATCCTCGTCCGAGTACTCCGCGAATTTATCGGGGGATATCCGCATGCCGCGGGAAGTCGCCCATTCGAGCAACTCGGACCGATTGAAACGGTAGGTATCGTTAATCCGGTAAAAAGGAATTTCTGAATGGTCGATCCATCGGTACAGCGTCGATTCCGTGACATCGAGAATCGCCGCCGCGTCTTTCACCGATATTTGCATACGCTCACCTCATTAAAAATGAAATCGTACCGCCGACGCCCACCTCTGTCAAGGCGCGGAATTGTTAGACGCAGTAAGCATTTACCGCGCAAAACAGGCCTAAATTCTCGGGAAGGACAGGCGCACGGGACCAGTATACCGACCGGTAGGTAGGGCGCCGCAAACAGGCCTATCTCCTGACGAGAACGGGGTTTTCATGCTATCATCGTCGCATGCAGGATTTCGTCCACCTTCACGTCCACACCGACTACTCCCTCCTCGATGGGGCCTCTTCCTATAAGAAAATGATCGCGCACGCCAAGGCCATGGGTCAACAGGCCCTCGCGATCACCGACCACGGCAACATGTTCGGCGCGCTCCGCTTTTACAAGGAATGCCGCGAGCAGGGGATCAAGCCGCTCATCGGGTGCGAGTTCTACGTCGCCCCGGGCAACCGCGCCGAGCGCGGCGGGAGCGAGCACCTGACGAAATACTATCACCTCATCCTTATCGCGAAGAACGAGCAAGGCTACCGAAACCTCATGGTCCTCACCTCGAAGTCCTTTACCGAGGGCATGTACTATAAGCCGCGCATCGACGAGGAGCTCATCAAGGAATACTCAGGCGGCCTCGTGTGCCTTTCGGCCTGCCTCGCGGGCCAGCTCCCCCAGTACCTCCTCGAGGGAAAGACCGCGGAGGCGATGGCGCTCGTCAAGCGCTACCGCGGGTACTTCGGCGCCGAGAACTACTTCATCGAGCTCCAGGATCATGGGATAAAAGAGCAGAAGGAAGTCGCGCCCAAGCTCATCGCGATCGCCCGGCGCCTCGGCGTGCCGATGGTCGTCACGAACGACGCGCACTACTCGGAGCGAAAGGACTATATCGCGCAGGACATCCTCCTGTGCATTGGGACCAAGCGGGTACGGAGCGAGCCGAACCGGATGAAGTTCGACGGCTCGGAGTTCTACCTCAAGGACGCGAGCGAGATGCAAGCACTCTTCCCCGAGTACCCCGAGATGCTCTCGAACACCGCGCGCATCGCCGCGATGTGCGACCTCAAGATCCCGCAGCCCGGCCCGATCCTCCCGATCTACGAGATTCCCTCCGACTTCGCGGACAAGAACGACTACATCAGGCACATCGTCGCAGAGGGCCTCAAGAAGCGCTATCCGATCATCACCGACGAGATCCGCGAGCGCGCCGAATACGAGCTTTCGGTCGTCATCAAGATGGACTTCGTCGGCTACTTCCTCATCGTGTGGGACTTCATCAACTGGGCCAAGCAGCACGGCATCCCCGTCGGGCCCGGCCGCGGCTCGGGCGCGGGATCCATCGTCGCGTACGCGATGACGATCACCGACATCGATCCCCTGCGCTACAAGCTCCTCTTCGAGCGATTCCTCAACCCGGACCGAATCTCCATGCCGGACTTCGACGTCGACTTCGACTTCGAACGGCGGCAGGAGGTCATCGAGTACGTCCGCGAGAAATACGGCGACGACCACGTCGGGCAGATCATCACCTTCGGAACCCTGAAGCCGAAGGCCGCGATCAAGGACGTCGCGCGCGTCCTCGAGATCCCGCTCCCCGACGTCAGCATGATCACGAAGCAGGTTCCCGACGCCCTTAAGGCGCACCTCATCGACGCGTTCGTCGAGAACCCGAAGTTCCAGGGCTCCGGGCAGCTCGCCCCGCTCCGCGAGGACCCGCGCTATAAAGAGCTCTTCGACATCGCGCTCGCGCTCGAGGGCGCGAACCGCAACACGAGCCTCCACGCGTGCGGCATGGTCATCGGCCGCACGAAGCTCACCGACTACGTGCCGGTCTACAAGGACTCGAAGACCGGCAAGATCGCGACGCAGTACACGATGGACCTCATCGAGGACTGCGGGCTCGTCAAGATGGACTTCCTCGGGCTCAAGACCCTCACCCTCATCCGCCACTGCGAAGACCTGATCCGCAAGCGAGGCGGCGAGCTCGCCTCGTTCTCCGTCAAGGAAGAAAGCGACGCCGACCCGACGACCTTCAAGATGCTCTGCGAGGGCAAGAGCACCGCGGTGTTCCAGTTCGAGAGCCAGGGGATGCAGAACATCCTCAAGCGCGCGAAGCCCGACAAGATGGAAGACCTCATAGCGTTGAACGCGCTCTACCGCCCCGGCCCGATGGACTTCATCGATCAGTTCATCGAGTCGAAGTGGGACCGCTCGAAGATCAAGTACCCCGATCCCTGCCTCGAGGACATCCTCGCCGAGACCTACGGCGTCATCGTCTACCAGGAGCAGGTCATGCAGGTCGCCCAGCGCA
>DAOPYF010000187.1:0-3756 GCA_035352735.1 Treponemataceae bacterium
CGCTTATGCCTTCTTATACGGCTCGATGACGATCATGCCGCGTGATTTGTCGAGGCGGAACACGACGGACTTGTGCACCTTTTGGACGACATAGGGCACGTGGCAGATTTCGAGGTCGGTTCCCGGATAGATGCTGCCGCGAACCTCGATGAACGCGCCGTCGTTTCGGTCTATCCTCGGGAGGAACAGCGGGATGCGCGCGTTGATCTCGTCGCGCCGCGCCTTGAGGCTCTCGATGTGCTTTTGAATGTCCTCAAGCGGCTCTTCCTTGTACATCTCTTCCGCTTTCTGGAGCTTGATCGCGATGACCTTGAGCTGCTCGTTCGCGATGTCGAGTTCCTGCTGGACGGTAAAGTCCGTGCCGCAGCGCACCCGGGTCCGCGCTCCGCGCGCGCTGCCGATCTCGAAGGCCTGGACGCCCCCGATGACGATGCATTCGCAGCCGACGAGCTTCCCCGAGTCTCCCATCTTGATCATGCCCATGGAGTAAACGGTCGACTGCACGATGCTCCCCGGCACGACGATGTCCCCGCGCACGGCGACCCGGCAGTTCTGGATGAAACGGGCCTGGAGATTCCCGCCGACGCGGACCGCGCCGTTCACCCGGCCCTCGATCCCGCCCTGCACGATCATGTCCTTCTTGCACACGATCTCGGTCACGTCGACGATCTCGCTCGAGACGAACGAGCCCGAGGCGTATATCTTAAAGCCGTCGGCGATCTTTCCGTGGAGGATCACGTCCCCGGGGAAGGTGATGTTGCCGGTCGTGAAGTCGACGCCCTTCTTGAGCACGAGAACGTCCTCGACGGAAACGACGCCCTTGGAATCGATGGAAAGCCTGCCGCTCTTCGCGGCGAAGAGGCCCTTCTCGTGGGTGATGACGTTGATTCCCGCGGTGAACTCCTGCATCCTCGTGACGTGATAGGGGATTTCCTTCCCGTAGATGTCGGTTCCGGGCTTCCCGTCGACCTTTAGGATGCGCCGGGCGATCGGCTCCTTGAACTGAACGATCGAAAAGGCGCTGATCGAGTGCCAGTCGACGCGCGCGGCGTTCGGGTCGATTTCTGGCTTGCGGTCGAGGAATTCCTTGCGGATGACGAAATGCTCGGGGATTTCGGGCGTCGCGCGTACGGCCTGGGCGACCATGACGTCCTTTACCGGCGAATGGGTCGAGTTTGTTCGGAGAATGGCGTCCTGGATCGCGTCGTGGAGGACTCCCGCGACGATTCCCGCCGCGTTGAGCCGTTCGGCGACGAGCGGGTAGGCGAGGAAGTCGCCGCCTGGCATGGGCGGAAAGAACGAGGCGGTCGCCGAGGCGTTGTCGTTCGCGATCTTTACGTCGGCATAGCCCGATTTTTGGTCGTTTTGCCGGATGCAGAGGGTTTGGTTCGTGTCGTCCGATTCGCCTTGAACCTGCGCTTCCTCCGGGCGTGCCTCATCCGGTGCATCGCCTGATCGGGCGGTCTCCCGCTCGCGCGCCGGTTCCGGGGTATCATTCGTCGTTTGCTCGTTCTCGATGGTGGACACTAGCCTTCTCCCATTCCATGATCGGCACCTCGTCAGCTTGACATTACCGCTATCTTTATTCATTATAAGTGCATAATTATTCACGGTACAAATGGCAGGACTTTAGTGAAAGAACGACTCACGCGCCTCAAGACAATCCGCCGCCTCATCAAAACCTACCGGATTGAATCCCAGGAAGCCCTGCTCGGATACCTTTCCCGCGAGGGCTTCGCCGTCACCCAGGCGACCCTTTCCCGCGATCTCAAGCTCCTCAAGGTCGGCAAGCTTTCCGACGGCCACAACGGCTACGTCTATACCCTGCCGGGCGACGAGGAACGCCAGGAATCCGAGCAAACTGTCGTCCAGGATTTCCTTCGGGGCTACGTCTCGATCGATTTCTCCGGAAACATGGGCGTCATCAAGACCTATTCGGGGCATTCCGACGTCGTCGCGACCGCCATCGACAGCCTCAACCTCGACGAGGTCTTGGGCTGCATCTCCGGCCGCGATAACTGCGTGTTCGTGTGCCTCCGCGAGGGCGTCACGGGCGAGGATTTCCTCGATACCCTCAAGCTCAAGATCCCCGAACTCGACGAGTGATCGCCCGCGCGCCCAGGATCGGGCGGGGAGAAACGTCGCGCAAGGCGTTGCGCGATGTCCCGAAAGCCCGCACCCGTTACCGCTCGGGAAACCTCGAAACCATCATCACGATTATCATAGATAGGAGACTTACATGATCAACTGGAACAATCTTGATACCCTCAACTCGTACAAGAAGATGCTTACCCTCAAGGGTCAGGTCAAGCTCGCCGACGCGCTCGACGCCGACCGCGTCAAGAAGTACGAGGCCCCGATGGCCGCGGGCTTATCGTATAATTATGCGGCGAAGCAGGTGAACGAGCCGATCCTTACCGTCCTTCAGGAGCTCGCCGACGAGCAGGAGCTCATCGCGAAGTATAAGGCCCTCCTCGACGGCGAAGTCATCAACACCGGGGAGAACCGCAAGGTCCTCCACCAGCTCGCGCGCGGACAGCTCGGGAAAGACGTTATCTTCGAGGGCAAGAACCTCAGGAAGTTCTACGAAGAGCAGACCGAGAAGATCGCCGCCTTCGCGAAGAAGGTGCACTCGGGCGAGATAAAAGGCTCGAAGGGCGACAAGTTTACCACCGTCTGCCAGATCGGCATCGGCGGCTCCGACCTCGGCCCTCGCGCCCTCTACCTCGCTATGGACGGCTGGGCCGTCAAGAACGGCAAGAAGCGAATGGACGCGAAGTTCATCTCCAACGTCGACCCCGACGACGGGGCGGCGGTCGTTGCATCGTGCGATCTCGCGAAGACCCTTTTCATCCTCGTCTCCAAGAGCGGCACCACCCAGGAAACCCTGTCGAACGAACTCTTCGTCAAGGACTTCCTCAAGAAGGCCGGCCTCGACGCGACCAAGCACATGATCGCCGTCACGAGCGAGACGAGCCCGCTCGCGAACAACCCGAGCTACCTCGCGTCGTTCTACATGGACGACTTCATCGGCGGCCGCTATTCCTCCTCGTCCGCCGTCGGCGGCGCGATCCTCTCGCTCGCCTTCGGGCCCGAGACCTTCGCCGACTTCCTCAAAGGCGCGCACGCGGCCGATAAGTCAGCCCTCGAAAAAGACATCCGCAAAAACCCCTCGCTCCTCGACGCGCTCATCGGCGTGTACGAGCGAAACGCGCAAGGGTATCCTTCGACCGCGATCCTTCCCTACAGCCAGGCGCTCTCCCGCTTCCCGGCCCACCTCCAGCAGACCGACATGGAGTCGAACGGCAAGCAGGTGAACCGCCGCGGAGAAAAGGTCGACTACGAAACTGGTGCCGTCCTCTTCGGCGAGCCCGGAACGAACGGCCAACACTCCTTCTACCAGCTCCTCCATCAGGGAACCGACATCATCCCGCTCCAGTTCATCGGCTTCACCGAAAGCCAGGCGGGAGCGGACATCACGGTCGACGGATCGACGAGCCAGAAAAAGCTCTGCGCGAACCTCTCGGCCCAGATCGTCGCCTTCGCGAAGGGCACCAAGGACGCGAACCCGAACAAGAACTTCCCCGGCGAGCGCCCGTCGAGCCTCATCCACGGCAAGAAGCTCACCCCCGAAGCCCTCGGCGCGCTCCTCGCGCACTACGAGAACAAGATCATGTTCCAGGGCTTTGTTTGGAACCTCAACAGCTTTGACCAGGAAGGCGTTCAGCTCGGCAAGAAACTGACCAAGAAGGTCCT
>DAOPYF010000188.1:0-3732 GCA_035352735.1 Treponemataceae bacterium
CGTCGAGGTGCGTCTGCGCGCTCCGGTCGACGATGATCAGGTAGTTCGGCTCGACTCCCTGGATCTCGATGAGCGCATGCTCGATCTGGCTCGGGAAGACGTTGACGCCGCGAATGATGAGGAGGTCGTCCGTGCGGCCGAAGAGCCGATGAATGCGCCGCGTCGTGCGCCCGCAGCCGCATTTTTCCGTGATGAAATTGGTGATGTCGCGGGTTCGGTAGCGGATGAGCGGCGTGCCTTCCTTCGTGATCGTCGTGATGACGAGCTCGCCCTTCTCGCCCTCGGGGAGTACCTTACCCGTCGCGGGATCGATGATCTCGGGGTACCAGAGGTCCTCGTTCACGTGCATGCCGTACTGGGCCTCGCACTCGAAGGCGACGCCGGGGCCGGTGATCTCGGTGAGGCCGTAGATGTCATAGGCCTTGATGCCCCATGCCTTCTCGATCTCCTTGCGCATGTTCTCGCTCCAGGGCTCGGCGCCGAAGCAGCCGGCGCGGAGGCCGAGCTTCGTGGGGTCGATGCCCATCTCGCGGGCCTGCTCGGCCATGTAGAGCGCGTAGCTCGGGGTGCAGGTGATGATCGTCGTCTTGAAGTCGCGGATGAGCATCATCTGCTTTTGGGTGTTGCCCGAGGAGATCGGGATGATCGTCGCGCCGATCTTCGTGGCGCCGTAATGGGACCCGAGCCCGCCGGTAAAGAGGCCGTAACCATAGGCGTTCTGGACGGTGTCGTTCCGAGTCGCGCCCGCGCCCGAGAGGGTGCGCGCCATGCCCTCGGACCAGTCGTCCATGTCGCGCCTCGTGTAGGCGTCGACGACGGGCGTGCCGGTGGTGCCGCTCGACATGTGGATCTCGACGATCTCGGACTGCGGGACGGCGAGGAGTCCGTAGGGATAGGTCTCCCTGAGGTCATCCTTCGAGGTAAACGGAAGCTTCGCGATGTCCGCGAGGGACTTGATATCGGAGGGCTTTACGCCGGCCGCCTCGAGTTTCTTTCGATAAAACGGCACATTGGTATATACGCGTTCAACCAGATTTTTAAGGCGGGCGAACTGTAAGGTCTGCAGCGCCGCCGAGTCCATGCACTCATGGTCAGGATTCCATATCATAATGAAAGAAGTATACACCGTAATCGAACGAGATGCCACTAAATATTCTTTCCTGTAGAAACAGGCTTTCGACTACGGCGACCGGCTGTCAAGTGCTTCGTATCACTCGCGCACCGTCCCCAAGGCGGTACCGGCGGCGCGAAACCTAACCGCCGGTACCGCTCTGGTCCCATCCGTCATTCCACGCGCGTTTCCGTCGCGAACTTCCGCGCGGCGACCGCGCGCCGCTCACCGACGAGGTTCACGCTTCCCGCAAGCCTGATATCGGCCGAGGACGCTCCGACCATCGCCTTGATCTCGCCCGGCTCCACGACGAGGCGCATCTCGCGGTCGAGGAAGGCGAGCTGATCGGTATGCACAGTGAACGAAATCCGCTTCGTCTCGCCTGCCCTGAGGGAAACGCGCGCGAACCCGAAGAGCTCGGCGACCGGCCGCGTGACGTCCGAGACCATGTCGCGGAGGTAAAGCTGCGCGACCTCCTCGCCGTCGCGCGAGCCCGTATTCTTCACCGAGACCGAAACGGTAAAGCTACCCGCGACGTCGCACCGCTCGGGGACGGAAAGGCTTGAATACTCAAAGTTCGTGTACGAAAGCCCGTACCCGAACGGGAAGAGCGGGGTCGTGGGACCGTCGGCGTAGTTTCCCTTCCAGTGAGCTTGCCCGCCCGAGGGCTTGTGGGAGTAATAGACCGGAACCTGACCGACCGTGCGGGGAAACGAGATCGGGAGGCGACCGGCGGGGTTCACGTCGCCGAAGAGGACGCGGGCGACAGCGGCGGCTCCCTCCTCGCCGGGGAACCATGCCTCGACGATGGCCGAGCAGAGCTCCGCCTCGCGGACGAGCGCGGTCGGGCGCCCGGTGACGAGCACGAGCACGATCTTCTTACCCGTTTTCGCGACGGCCTCGAGCAATTCCCTTTGGTGGCCGGGTAGGTCGATCGATAGCCGATCGTGCGCCTCGCCCGAGGTGCATCCGTCGATGAGCCCGGCCTTGTCGCCCATGACGGCGACGACGAGGTCCGCCTCGAGCGAGAGCCGAACGGCCTCGGCGAAACCCTCCGTCCCGCCGCCGATCACGTCGCAGCCCTTGGCGTAGGTAAACTCGGCCTCGGGCGCGGCCTTGCGGAGGCCCGCGAGGATGGAGTCCATATCGGGCATCGCGTCCTCTATCTTCGGCATCCCGGAGGGAAGCGCGGTGTTCGCGAAGTTATCGCTCGCCATGTCGATGAGCGACTCGACGTGCGCGGGATAGGAATAGTCGCCGAGCATGTTGCGGATCGAGTCGGCGTTCGGCCCGATCACCGCTATGCGCCTTTTCGCGCGGGCGAGCGGGAGGACGCCGTCGTTCTTGAGGAGGACGATCGACTTCTCCGCGGCCTTCCGCGAGAACGCGCGCTGGCCCGCGGTCTGGAAATGCGCGGGCGCGGCCTTCTCGTCGACGTACGGCCGGTCGAAAAGCCCCAGGTTGAACTTGAGGGAAAGGATGCGCCGCACGCACGCGTCGACGAGCGCGATCGGGACGATGCCCGACTTCACCGCCTCGACGAGCGGCGCGCCGTACACGTCGGTCGAGGGCAACTCGACGTCGACGCCGGCCTTGAGCGCCATGCGCGCCGCGAAATGCTTCCCCTCGGTCGTCTTGTGGTAGTCGTGGATCATGTTGATCGCGAAGTAATCGCTCACGACGAGGCCCTCGAAGCCCCATTCCTTGCGGAGCACGGTGTCGAGGAGCCATTCGTTCGTGTGGCACGGGATCCCGTCGAGCTCGTGGTATCCGGGCATGATCGAGCGGAGATTGCCCTCGCGGACGGCTGCCTCGAACGGATACAGGTACGTCTCGCGCATCTCGCGCTCGGGTATGTGCGCGGGCGACCAGTTCATTGCGCCCTCGGTCATCCCGTAGCCGACGAAGTGCTTCCCGGTCGCGAGTATGCCCTCGCCCAAAGAGTCGCCCTGGAGTCCCTTGATGTACGCGACGCCCATCCGGGAGGTAAGGAAGCGGTCCTCGCCGAAGGTTTCCTCGGTGCGTCCCCAGCGCGGGTCGCGCGTGATGTCGAGAAGGGGCGCGAGCGCCTGGCGGGCGCCGAGCGCGCGCATCTGCTCGCGGATGATGCGTCCCATCTCCGAGGCGATGCCGTCGTCGAAGCTCGACGCGATGCCGATGGTTTGGGGGAACACGTCCGCGCCGCGGGTGAGGTAGCCCGAGCACGATTCCTCGTGAATGAGGGCGGGGACGCCGAGCCGGGTGCGCTCGACGAGGAAGCGCTGAATCTCGTTCGCGCGCGCGGCGGCGATCGCCGGGACGAAGTTGCTCGCGCCGCCGAGCCGGGTAATCTGCCCGATTCCCGAACCCATGCGCGACGCCGCCTTCTCGCCGTCAAAGTCGGTCCCCGAAAGGATCTCGTACACCCAAATGCCGCTTAGCTGCGCGGCCTTCTCCTCAAGGGTCATCCGCGCCATGAGATCCGCGGTTCGCTCGTCGGCGGAAAGGCTCGCGTTCCTGTATGCGTCCATAAAAAACCTCCAAACGGGCTCGGCTTTAATCATAAGCCATGAAATGCGTCGCCCACAAGTTTTTTATAGCACGGCCGCGCGCCGGGGTCGTTCGGACGTTTTACCGATGGT
>DAOPYF010000189.1:0-3682 GCA_035352735.1 Treponemataceae bacterium
CCGGTCGACGCCTGGCAGCTCGCGCTCAACAAGGAAGTGTACCGCGACCGCATCATCGGGATCATGAACGAGGCAAAGCGGCACGGCTGGAGCAAGGCGAAGTTCTACTTCATGATCGGGCTTCCCGTCGAGCGCGGCGGCCAGCGCGAGGAAGAGGAGATCGTCAACTTCCTCATCGATATCCAGGAACGCACGCGAATGCAGTGCACGGCGAACGTCGGAACCTTCATCCCGAAACCGCATACGCCCTACCAATGGTCACGGCAGCTTTCGATGGAAGAGGCCGACCGAAAGCTGAAATACGTCCATGACGCGTTGCCGCGCGGCCGCTTTAAGGTGAGCACCCATCGGCCGTTCAACTCCTTCCTCGAGGCGATGATAACGCGCGGCGACGAGCGCGTCGGCGCGATCATCCTCGAGGCCTTCGCGCGCGGGGCAAGGCTCGACGCCTGGGAAGACTGGGCTAAGCCCGAGGTATGGAAGGCGGTCATCGCCGAGGCGCCGTGGAAGGTCGAGGAAGAGACGATTCGCGCTCGCTCGTTCGACGAGACGCTTCCCTGGGACGGGGTCAGCCTCGGGGTTAGTAAGTCATGGCTCAAGCGCGAGATGGAAAGGTCTGAGGCGCAGGTGCTTACCGCTCGCTGCGAAGAGTCTTGCGCGGAACCCTGCGGCGTTTGCGGTTTGAAGGCCTCGGTTGCGAAGATTCCCGAAAGCGAAATCGCCGCCGCCGCAACGGGCGCGTCTGCCGCATCCGCTCCGGCGAAAACGAATGAAGCGCAACCGACGGAGGCGCGGCCCTTGGCGAATGGAATAACCCCGCGCGCGCGAAACGAGATTCAGTGGCGCGCGTTCGTCTCCTTCTCGAAGCGGGGCGCGGCGGCGTTCATTCCGCACCTGTCGCTTCTGGAGACTTGGCATAAGGCATTCCAGCGCTCGGGGCTTCCGGTCGCGTACACCGAGGGATTCAATCCGCTTCCGCGGTTCGAGATCGCGCAAAGCCTTTCACTCGGCGTCTTCTCGGAAGACGAGATCGCGTCGTTCCTCCTTACCGAGGCGGTAGACGAAGCGACGCTCCTTGGGCGTCTCGCCCCGGCACTCCCCAAAGGGTTAGCGATTACCCGCGTGCTCGTGCACCCGGTGAGCCCGCTGACGAAACGGCAACCGCTTTCGAAGTTCCTGTGGGGGAGCGCGTATCGTTACTCCTTTTATGAGAGAGCCGAATACGACTCGGTTACTGGCGACGATCGCTTTCGCGGATTCCTCGAGGCACACCGAACGGAAGGCCTTTCAATCGAATTCGATAAGGCTCAAGCCACTGACGCAGACCTTTCGCAAAACGAGGCTACAACCGGCGAGGGCGCCCTCCGCGTTACCGTGCCGTTTGCGCTCGATCGCCCGTTGCGGGACGTAATCGCCGAGATCGCGGGGCGTACCGTGTACGAGGTCGTCGAGATAACGAAAGAGGAATCATTCGCGGCAGGAAAGGACGGGAAGCCGCGTGCGTTCTTCGACGAGCTCGGTGAGGTTGCCGCGCTCAATAGAACGCTTCTCGCGATGGATAATCGCGCGCCAATGCAGTAGAGTATTCTGAGTAAGGAGAACGCCAATGCGACGAACGGACCGAGAGATTACCGATCATGAAGAAATACTCGCGATACTCACCCGGGGTAAGGTTTGCCATCTGGCGCTCATCGACGGTGATGCGCCCTATGTCGTCGCGCTCAGCTACGGCGTCGATCCCGACGGCGAGATGCCGGTGTTCTACTTTCACTGCGCGCGCGAAGGGAAAAAGATCGATTGTATCCGGGCGAACCCCGCGGGGTGCCTGGTGATCGATATCGGCCATGAGCTCGTGACCGGCGAGCGGGGATGCGACTGGAGCATGAAGTACTCGAGCGTGGTCGCGCGCGGCCGCCTTGAGTTCGTCGAGAGCCCCGATGAAAAGAAAAAGGGACTCGATCTTCTCATGAGGCAATATTCGGGCAGAACTGGCTTTTCCTACGACAGCAAGGTATTCGAGATGACGACGGTCCTCAAGATGACCGCGAGGGAGATTACCGGGAAGCGAAAGGCCTAAAGAAAAGCCGTTTTATCCTCGAGAGCCTTATGAACCCTTGACCTCAAGGATCTCGGCGTCGCGCGCGTTTTTCCTGATCGATTCGATCCCGTGCATGCAGCTTGCCTTCGATTCATACGCGTCGCTCCGCGCGATGACCTGGCCGTTTCCTGCCTTCATCGCGAAGCGGTATTTACCGTAGGAATCGATATACCACTCGAATTTCGCGGGCATCGGCAAACCTCCTTCGCACACGCCGGTATCCTTACAGTATAGGCCGCGGGTAGGGCATAAGGCAAATCGGCGAACGGTCCCGGCGTCGCTTCCTTGACCGCCGCATCAATTAGAAGGTATTATTCTCGCCATGGACGGTAAGGACAAAAAAATCTCGAAAACGGACGTGCCCGCAAGACGCGTTCAGGCAATGAACAAGCTCATCGTCAAGGGCGCGCGGGAACACAACCTTAAAAATATCGATATCGAGCTTCCCCGCGATAAGCTCATCGTCATATCGGGCCTTTCGGGCTCGGGAAAGAGTTCCTTGGCCTTCGACACGATCTTCGCCGAAGGGCAGCGTCGGTACGTCGAGTCCCTTTCATCCTACGCGCGAATGTTTCTCGGCCGCATGGATAAGCCGGACATCGACTACATCGAGGGACTTTCCCCGGCGATCTCTATCGAGCAGAAAACGACCCATCGGAACCCCCGATCGACGGTCGGAACCGTCACCGAGATCTACGACTATTACCGGCTTTTGTTCGCCCGCATCGGTCATCCTCACTGCCCGCAATGCGGCAAGGAGATTCAGGAACAGTCCGTCGACCAAATCATCGCGACGATCGTATCGTGGCCCGAAGGGACGAAGGTGCAGATCCTCGCGCCGGTAATCCGGGCGAAAAAGGGCGAGCACCAGAAGGTAATCGCGGACGCCAAGGGCGCGGGCTTCGCGCGCGCGCGCGTTGACGGGCTCCTCGTGAGCCTTGACGACGAGATCAAGCTCGACAAGCAGAAGAAACACACGATCGAGATCGTCGTCGACCGCCTCGTCATCAACGCGGACGTCAGAAAGCGCCTCGCGGAATCGGTCGAGACCGCACTGACGAGCTCGGGCGGGATCATCCTCGTCACGAAACAGGAGCGGGACGGGAACGAGGCAGAGGTCCTGTTCTCGCAGAAGAACGCGTGCCCGGACTGCGGCATCTCGATACCGGAATTGCAGCCCCGGCTCTTCTCGTTCAATAACCCCTTCGGTGCGTGCCCCGAATGCACCGGCCTCGGCGCGAAGCAGGAATTCGACCCGGCCCTGATAATCCCCGACATGAGCCTTTCCTTCGAGGACGGCGGTATCCTCCCATACAATCCCGACTCAGCGTGGAACCGGAGCCGCTTCGAAGCGCTCGCGAAGAGCTATAAGTTCTCGCTCTCGACGCCGCTTGAGGAGCTTCCGAAGAAGATTCTGAACATAATCCTCTACGGATCGGGGGACGAGGCGATCGATTTCGTCTACCGGAACCGCGAGGGCACCGGGCACTTTAAGTACCATCAAAGCTGGCCGGGAGTCATCGCCGACATGAAGCGCCGGTACAACGAGACCTTCTCGGACGCGCAGAAGGAAAACCTCGAGCG
>DAOPYF010000190.1:0-3637 GCA_035352735.1 Treponemataceae bacterium
AAACGATCGAAAAAGGAATTGCTCCGCGCCTTCAAGGCGGAGCGCGAGGTGGGCGGCGTCTACGCGATCAAGAACCGCGAGACGGGACGCGCGCTCATCCAAACCACGACGACGATTTCGAAGGCGAAGGGCATCCTTTCCTTCGCGAAGCTGACCGGGTCCTGCGTGCACCCGCTTATCGCGGATGACTGGAAGGCCTACGGCCCCGACGCCTTCGAGCTCGAGATCCTCGAAACCCTCGACCGAAAGGACGAGGAAAGCGACGCCGAGTTCGCGGAGGAAGTCCGCGCGCTCGGCGAGCTCTGGTCGGAACGGTTTCCGGCCGAGACGCGCTACTAGGCGAAAGGAAAGAAAGAACGATGCCACGCGAAACGGTCAATGACACGACCTTAAATTACGAACGGCGCGGTAAAGGATCGCCGATACTCATCCTCCACGACGGGCTTCTCGATAGCGGCGCATGGGCGGCGGTCGCGGAAAAACTCGCCGAGACCAACGAGGTAATCGCGTATGACCGTAGGGGATACGGAACGTCCGCCGCGCCGAAAAGCGAGTATTCGAACCTCAAGGATCTCCGTGCTCTCGTAGGCGCGCTCGAACTCGGCCCGGTCACGCTTCTCGCGTGCTCGATGGGAGGCGCGCTCGCCGTCGATTTCGCGCTGCAATACCCGAAGATGGTAACGAAGCTCATCCTCGTCGGCGCGGTTATCAACGGCTTTCCCTACTCCGACCACATGAACGGTCGAAACCGGGAAAACTGGCGCCCGCTCGCGGAATGCGGCGTCGTCAAGGCCTGTATCCGCGCGTGGAGCGAGGATCCGTATTTAATCAACGGAATAAGCGGGGAAACGCGCGGCGAATTCTATCGGCTGCTCTGCGCGCATTACGGGAATATCACCAACGATCCGCGGCTGATTCAGGACGACGCGGTCGGCGCGTGCGCGCGATTGGGCGAGATCGGGGTACCGACGCTCGTGATCGCCGGCGAGGGAGACATCCCCGACGTGCATGCGCAAGCGGGTATCCTGGAACACGGCATTCGGGGCGCGCGGCGGGTTATCATGCGCGATTGCGGGCACCTTCCCTATTTCGAGCGGCCCGCCGTATTCGCGGAAACGATCCGGGACTTCCTCGCCGCGCCGGTCGCGTGACGCACGGAACATAGTCGCGAAAGGGGCGCCGCGGCGTACCGGCGCCTCATTCGCCCGTCGCGCGCTCGCGCGGCGGGCCATCGGCCACTACTTCTTGTGCCTTCGATCGAGCTCGTCGAGCACGTCCTTCCATGAGACGCCCTCGCGGTGCATGAGGACGTTCACGAAGTAGAGGAGGTCGGCGGCCTCCCAGACGACCTCGTCCTTTCCCTCCGCCTCGATGAGCTCCTCGGCCTCTTCCTCGATCTTTTCGCGCACGCGCTCCGGGGTGAGCGTCGCGGTGTACGAGCCGGGGCGCGGATTCACGAAGCGGTCGGCGATGACCGACTGGAGGTACTCGAGGCTATAGGGCCGGTCTGCCGTCGTCCGGAAGCAAGTCCAGGCGCCGGTATGGCAGGACGGGCCCGCGGGCCGCACGGTCGCGAGCACGGTGTCGCGGTCGCAGTCGACGCGGAGGCGCACGACGTCCAGGGTGTTCCCCGAGGTCTCGCCTTTCGTCCACAGGACGTTTCGCGAGCGGCTCCAGAAGGTGAGCTTGCCGGTCGCGAAGGTCTTCTCGAAGGCCTCGCGGTTCGCGTAGCCGACCATGAGAACCTCGCCCGATTCGGCTTGAGCGACGACGGTAACGAGCTCGACCTTCTTCCAGTCGAGGCACTCGATGAAGCCGTCCTTAAGCGCGACCTTCCCGGTGTAGAGCGCCATCCCGAGCTGCACGTCGCAGCCGAGTCGTTCGAGCGCGACGACCTCCTCGAGGGTCGAGACGCCGCCGGCGACGACGAGCCGGCACTTCACCGCGGCGCGGAGGCGCTCGACGAGACCCATGTCGATCCCGGTCATCGTCCCCTCGCGCTCGACGCAGGTAAAGAGGAGCTCGGAGCAGAAAGGCTCGACGGCCTTCGCCCCCTCGATGAGGTCGATGCCGGCGCTCTCGGTCCAGCCCTTCACGGCGATCTTCCCGTCGCGCGCGTCTACCGACACGATGATGCGCTCGCGCCCGAGGACTTGAGCCATCTGCTCGAGAAACGCGACGTTGACGCCAGAGCTTCCGTCAGGCATGGTAAACGCCGCGGAGCCGACGATAACCTTCTCGGCGCCGAGGGAGATGAGCTCCTTCGCCTTCTTCGCGTCGCGGATGCCGCCGCCGACGCGCACGCTGCCCTTTCGGAGGAGGCTCTTGAGGATCGCGGTGTTCGCGGTCGTGCCGTCCGGCTTTGCGTTCCGGAGCGCTTGATCGAGGTCGATGACCGCGACCTCGCCGTAGCGGTCGAATTCCGCGATGAGCTCGTCGGGGTTATCCCGCTCGAGCACGAGGTCCTTGCCCTGCCTGAGCTGAACGACCTTGCCGTCCTTTAAGTCGATTGATGAAATGATCATGATGCTCTGTCCTTACTTGATGGGCGTCGGTCGCCGTGATCGGGCCCGCGCCGCGAGATTTTTCCGCCGCGCGCACGAGGGGATCCCCGGTGCGCCGCATTGCGTGAGTGTGCGGGGCGCCTTATTTCGTGAGGGTGCCCTTCGTGCTCGGTATCGCGCCACCGGCGCGGGCGTCGATCGCGCACGCGGCGCGAAGCGCGCGGGCCGTCGCCTTAAAGATCGCCTCGATCTTGTGATGGTCGCTTCTGCCCCGGATCACGTCGATGTGTAGGTTGCACTTCGCGCCGGTGACGAATCCCTGCCAGAAATCCTCGAGGGTGTCGGTCTGAAACGCGGCGGCGGGCTCGCCGCCCGAGACGAGCGGCATCCCGGTCACCGTCGACTCGCACACGAGGAACGGCCTCCCGCCGAAGTCGACCGCGGCGCGCGCGAGGGTCTCGTCCATCGGGTAGACGAAAAATCCCGCGCGAAAGATGCCGGCGCGGTTGCCGAGCGCCTTGTCGAACGCCTGCCCGAGGGTAATCCCCGCGTCCTCGACGAGGTGATGCTGGTCGACCTCGAGGTCGCCCGAGAGCTTCCCCGCGAGATCGAACATCCCGTGCTTGCAAAACGCCTGGAGCATGTGCGTCAAAAACCCGATCGGGCAGTCAACCTCGCACTTGCCCGTCCCGTCGAGATTCAGCGTGAGGTACACGTCCGTCTCCCCGGTCTTTCGCTCGATCACCACGTTTCTTTCCATAACAACCTTCCTTACATCATTACCTTTCGCAGCTCGTACTCGATGATGTCGGTCGCGCCGAGGGATTTCAGCTTGGGCATCAGGGTCGGCACCTCGCTTTTCTTCACGACGGTCTTCACCGCGTAGCCGTCGTCGCCGTAAAGGGGAGCGACGGTCGGGCTCTTCATGGCGGGGATTCCCGACACGAGATCGGGGAAGCGCGCCTTCGAGACGTTCATCTCGAGCATCACGCGGCTCCGCGCGGCGAGCACCGCCTCGAAGAGCATCTTGAGCTCGCCGATCTTTTTCGCCTTCGCGGGATTGGCCATCGCCTCCTTCGAGGCGAACATGCGGGTCGAGCTTTCCATGATCGTGTCGACGATGCGGAGCCCGT
>DAOPYF010000191.1:0-3634 GCA_035352735.1 Treponemataceae bacterium
TCGACGAAACCGACCGGGCGATAGGTCATCTTCGCCTGGCGCATCCCCTCGTCGCCGAGGTCCTGCTCGCGGTTGACGAACTCGACCGATTCGGGAAGCGATTGGGCGAAGGCATAATTGATGTACTGATACGCGCCGCGGATATCGGTCCGAGCCTTCTCGAAATGCACCGCCGCGGTGCGCCCGCCGGCGACCATCTCGGCAAGGGTCCACGCGACGGGCAGACCGTCCACGTAGAGGACGAGCCCGGTCATGTCAAACTGATCCATAAGCTCGAGGGCTTCCCGCGCGGCCTTATAGTCGGTGTCCTCGGGGTTTTCCTCGCGGGAAACCCAGTGTTCGAGCACCGCGAGGGCGTCCGCGCGCGTCGAGGGATCGAGCGGCTTTATCGAGTGGTTCGGATAGGTAAGCTCGAACGCGTTCACGTGATTTTTCTTCTTGTGGAACTTTTTCCCGGAAAGGGTCGCGAGATCGGACCTGAGATAGAGGTAGTCGAAGTTATCGCGATCGGACTCGATTACGTAGCCCGCCGCCTCGATCGCGGCGCGGTTTTGCCCGACGAACGCCGGCGAGATGAGCTTCCAGAAATCATGTTCCCGGAAAAGCTCGTCGATGGTGTCCATTCCCGTCGAGCAGCACGGCGTCAGGAAGAAACGCTTCCCGTGCCGCTTCCCGGAGACGACGAGGAAGCAATCCCTGATCGAGACGCGATAATCATACCGTTCCCGAAAGAGATAGAGACCCGCGAAGCAGTATTCTGAGACCCCGTCGGGAAGCTGAACGAGAAACGGCGAGATTTCGCGCGCCATCTCGAGGGATATCGGCGCAAACTCGGGGTACGCGGGTATAGTGTGCATGACTTAAAGCTACTGCTTTCGGCGCGCGATGGCAAGAAGTAAGGCGCGACATTGACGACCCCTGCCAAATATCGTAGTCTTTTACCCATGATTGACCTCGAAGACCGCCTCCTTGCGCGATTTCTCGAATACACCGCGATCGGAACCCAAAGCGACAGGATTAAGGCCGACTCAGGCGTCTTTCCGTCAAGCGAGAATCAGCGCGCATTCGCCCGCCGCCTCGCCGAGGAGCTCAAGGGCATCGGCGTCGCGGACGCGCGCCTCGACGAGAACTGCTATCTCCTCGCCCGGCTCCCGGCAACCCCGGGACGCGAGGCGAAACCGGCCTTCGGGCTCTCGGCGCACATGGATACCGCCTCGGACGCGCCCGGCGACGGCGTAAAGCCGACCGCGCACCGCGGGTGGGTCGGCGCGCGCATCGAGCTTTCGGGCGGCTTCGTCCTTGATCCTGAGACCGACGGCGAGCTCGCCGCATGCGCGGAACGCGCCAGGCAATCGGGGAAACCCGACACGATCGTCACCTCGGACGGCACGACCCTCCTCGGCGCCGACGACAAGGCGGGCATCGCCGGAATCGTCACCCTCGCCGAGTACCTTATCGGCCATCCCGAGATCGCGCACGGCCCGATCGAGATTCTCTTCAGTCCCGACGAGGAAACCGGCCACGGCATGGACCGCGTCCCGCTCGCCGCGCTCGCCGCTTCCGCGTTCTACACCGTCGACGGCGGCGCGGTCGGCGAGCTCGAAAGCGAATGCTTTAACGCGTGGAAGGCCGACGTTTCGTTCACCGGCGTTTCCGCGCACCTCGGCGCCGCCCGCGGCAAGATGGTCAACGCCGTCGCGATGGCCGCGAGCTTCATCGAGTCCCTTCCCGCGCAGGAAAGCCCCGAGGCGACCGATGGCCATGCGGGCTACTTCTGCCCGCTCGAGGTTTCAGGGTCCTGCGAGGAAGCCTCGCTTACCGTGTACCTTCGCGACTTCGACCGCGAAAACATGGCGCGCAGGCTCGAACGCCTCGACGGAATCGCCGCGGGCGTGCGCGCGCGCTTCCCGAACGGGCGCGTCGAGGTCAAGAAGACCGAGCAATACCGGAACATGAAGGAAAAGCTCGACGCGTCGCCCGAGATCCTCGAGCTTTTAAAGAAGGCCGCCGTGCGCGCGGGCGTCGAGCCCCGCATGAAGCCGATCAGGGGAGGCACGGACGGCTCGCGGCTCACCGAGCTCGGCATCCCGACGCCGAACCTCTTTACCGGCGGGCATAACTATCACTCACGGACCGAATGGGCGTCGCTCGCCGAGATGACGGCGATGGTCCGAACGCTCATAGAGCTCGCGAAACTCTGGGGAGAACGATAATGTACGAATATCACATCGAGGGCGGGTTCCCGATCAAGGGAACGGTCAAGGCTAGCGGCAACAAGAACGCCGCGCTCCCGTGCATCGCCGCCGCCCTCCTCACCGAAGAAACGGTCACGATCCGGAACCTCCCGGAGATCGAGGACATGCAGGTCATGCTCGAGATATTCGCCGCACTCGGCGGCGAGGTCTCGAAGATCGCGACGAACGAATACGCGCTCACCATGAAGAAGGTCGCGCGGAACGACATCCCCGTCGCGCTCTCGAAAAAGATCCGCGCGTCGATCCTCTTCGCCGGCCCGCTCGTCGCGCGCTCGGGAAAGGCCGTGCTCCCGCCGCCCGGAGGCGACGTCATCGGCCGCCGCAGGCTCGACACCCACTTCCTCGCGCTCACGGAACTCGGCGCGCGCGTCGACGTCGAGGGGCTTTTTACCTTCACCGCGAATAAGCTCAAGGGCAAGGACATCTTCCTCGACGAGGCGTCCGTCACCGCGACGGAAAACGCGGTTATGGCCGCGGTCACCGCCGAGGGTCAGACGGTCATCACGAACGCGGCGAGCGAGCCGCACGTGCAGGACCTGTGCCGCATGCTCAACGGCATGGGCGCGAAGGTCGCGGGGATCGGGTCGAACATCCTCACGATCGACGGCGTCGATCGCCTTCACGGCACGGACTTCCGCATCGGCGCGGACTTCATGGAAATCGGATCCTTCATCGGGCTCGCTGCGGTCACCCACGGGTCGATCGCGATCACGGACGTGAACCCGCCCGACTTGCGGCCCATCAAGCTCGCGTTCGCCAAGCTCGGCATCCGCTGGGAGCTCGAGGGAACCACGCTCACCGTCTCGGCGCAGCAGGACCTCAAGGTCAACAGCGACCTCGGCGGTATGATACCGAAGATCGACGACGCACCGTGGCCCGGATTTCCGCCCGACCTCACGAGCATCATGACCGTCGTCGCGACCCAAGTCGAGGGCACGGTACTCATCCACGAGAAGATGTTCGAGTCGCGGATGTTCTTCGTCGACAAGCTCATCGGCATGGGCGCGCGCATCACCCTGTGCGACCCGCACCGCGCGGTCGTCTCCGGCCCGAGCGTCCTTCACGGCTCGGAGCTCGTCTCCCCCGACGTCAGGGCCGGCATGGCGATGGTCATCGCGGCGCTCTGCGCGCGCGGCGAAAGCGTCATCAAGAACGTCTACCAAATCGAGCGCGGCTACGAGAACCTCACCGACCGCCTCCAGGCGCTCGGCGCGCGTATCGAACGGGTCTCTGTCTAGTAAATAAAAAGAGATGCATCAGCGGATTTGCGCGGGTACGGCGCTTGCGTTCATCGCCCGGGGAGCGCCACGCGCCGCGAGTGGCGACGCGCCATCAGAACGCCGCGATCAAGCTAATCGCGGAGGTCAAGCTAATCGCGG
>DAOPYF010000192.1:0-3523 GCA_035352735.1 Treponemataceae bacterium
CGTCCGCGAGCGCGGCGAAGACCGTCGCCTACGAGGCGAGCGTCGCGTGCTCCACCGCGAAGGCCCTCGAGTGGGACGCCGCGTGGAAGAACATGAACGACCCGTCGGGCCGCGCGGTTTCGGGCGTGCACGATCAGGCGTATAAAAAATAAGGAATAGGCCTAGCCTCGCGCGAGGGAAAGCCGCCGCGCGGGGCTTGAGGCTTTCATGACGGATGGCGCTGCTAAAACAGCGCCGCATCTCGCACCGCCTCCGAACCACCCTCGTTTCTTTGCGTTCCTGCCAATACTGCGGTATAATCTGCAGGAAATGCCCACGGAAACCGAGCAATCAATCCTTTCGCAAAACTCTTTTCTCAAAACCCTTTTCACGGAGATGCCGTGCGCATGCGCGTACCACGAGTTTGTCTTCGACGAACGGGGAACCGCGATCGACTATGTCCCGCTCGCGGTCAACCCAGGTTTCGCGCACGCCATCGGCGCGGTTCCCGCGCACATCATCGGCAAACGGGCGACGGAATACCTCTCCGAGGAAGAAGCGCTCCACTGGGTTTCCGTCTTCGCGCCCGCCGCGCTTCGCGGCGAGCTGGTCAAGTATCATATCTACTCCCCGCGAATGAATCAAACGTATTACGGCATGGCCATAAGCCCGATGCAGGGATTCTTTCTCTCCATGTTCACGTCCGTCGGGAACGCGGCGATTCCCGCGCTTGAATCGGAGGCAGGAAGGCGAAACCTTCAAGAATGCCTTTCTTCGGTTGAGTTCATGAAAAGAATCTTCCACACGATGCCGTGCGCGGGAATGCTCAGCAGAATCGATCTCGACGAGGGCGGAGAGCCGGTCGATTATACCGTCGTCGACGTCAATCCCGCGTTTTGCGAGCTCATGGACACGAAGCGGGGGAATACCCTGGGCAAGAAGGCGAGCGAACGCCACGATAAATCGGTCTTCCGCCACTGGCTCGAGGCCTTCTCTCAGGTAGCCTTCAACGGAAAGACGATACGGGAAACGGTGTACGTCCCGCGCACGGGAAGCCTCTGCTACGGCGTCATGATGTGCCCCAGAAGAGGATTCGTGATGACCGTATTCGTCCGCCTAGAATCGTACGAATACGCCTTGAGGCTCCATGGCGAGTGGAAGGCGATGAATGACTAGCTCGAAACCACGGGAGAGGATTGACAACATGGAAAAAAAACGCAATGACGCGCTTCCATTTAAGGGAGATTTCCTGGAGCGAATATTCGTCGAAATGCCGTGCGGCGCGGCCATGCATCGAATGGTACGCGATGAGATCGGCGAAGCCGTCGATTACGTCACGACGAGAGTGAACCCGGCATTCAGCAAGCTTCTCGAAGTGACTGAGGAATCGGTCATCGGCGTCAAGGCAAGCGAGCGCCTATCGCCTAAGGAACTTCGGCACTGGCTTCGGGTCTTCGAGCCGGTCGCCCTTGAGGGAAAGACGACGACCTTTACCTTATACTCGGCGAAAAGCCGGCAAGCCTACTACGGTACGGCGATCTGCCCGGAACGCGATTCTTTCCTCATCATGTTCACCAAGGCGGAAGACTGGAATCCCGAGGTTATGCGCCTTCCATAACTTCATGGCTTCATCGCTAAGTCGACGCTCCGTCCCAATCCCAGGGATTCGTGTGCACGCCGGTTATCGGCATGAAAAGCACAAAGGATTCGACCTCGAGGGCCGAAGCGATCCGTTCAATCATGTCCGCCGAAGGAAATTTTACCCCGTTCTCGAGAAGCGCGACGTAGTTGCCGACCGTCCCCGCCTTCGCGGCGAGCGCGGCTTGCGTCAAGCCTTTCGCTACTCTGAGTTTTCGCAGGTTAAACCCAAGAACTCGTTGAATGTTTGTCATCTACTTCCATTACATTATTGATAGTAATAATGCACGAAAATGTATTCCTTGCCTGGTGTCTTTTCAAGCCGTCCCCTCGATTTCTTTTCATAGTTTTTACAAATTATACCTTTTAGATATTGTCTTATTGCTTTTAGGTATTATCATTATTACTACATGTATACCTATTAGCATCCATATTAAATTCAAAATATCAGGAGTGATTCATGGAAGGATACGCTTCGATACCATCCCCTACCCAAGTCAAACCGGATGTATTCCCGCTCCGCGAATCAAATAAGGTCACTATCACACCGATCAATGAGCAGGGATCGTATTTGCTGAAAACGGCCCCGCTCGGCATCGCGATCATTAAATCGGTGTCGGGAAGGATTATCCACGTCAACGACGCGTGCTGTCATTTGCTCGGACGCACGGCGCAACAGGTACTCGGGCAAACGTGGATGCACTTCACGCACCTCGACGACGTCGCCCGCGACCATTACGCGATCTACCAGATGTTCGAAACGAAGAAGCCGCAAATCCTCATAACGAAGCGGTACGTACGGCCCAACGGAGACATCGTGCACGCTCAAGTGACGATAACCCCCTTCAACGACGGCGGTAAAGAACCCACCCACATAGTCATGATTCAGGACATAACCGAGCAGCTTCGCATGCAAGACGAGCTCAAGCTTCGATCCGAACAGCTCCGCGAAAGCCGCGAGGAAGTGCTGAACGCGCTCGTCGTCGTATCCCGGTTCCGCGACCGCGAGACGGGCGACCACCTATGGCGCACGCGCGCGTATATGCGCGTGATCCTTGAATCGCTCAATACGAGCCAAACGTTTTCGCGGCAAGGCATCGAAACCATCGCGAGCGCCTCGGTGCTCCACGACATCGGGAAGATCGGCATCCCTGACGCGATCCTCCTCAAGAAAGGAAAGCTCGACCCCGACGAGATGGCCGTCATGAAAACGCATACCACGCTTGGCTCGAACGCCATCCTCGAGACCATGCGACACATTAAGGGAAACGGATCCTTAATTTACGCGCGAGAGATCGCCGAATTCCACCATGAGCGCTGGGACGGCGAGGGCTATCCCCATGGACTCAAGGGAACGACGATACCGCTCACCGCGCGAGTCATGGCAGTCGTCGACGCGTACGACGCCCTCCGTTCAGTCCGCCCGTATAAAGACGCGTTCTCGCACGAAGTCGCGCTGCGCACGATCGAATCCGAAAGCGGCTCTCATTTCGACCCGGACATCGTCGCCGTGTTTTTCGAAAAGGAAAGCCTGATCAACGAGATATCCAAGATGAAAGACATCGCCTCATGCGCCTAGGCGCGAGGCACGAAGCGCGTCGATAGGCTTGCCGTGCGCCGTTCGGAGCCGCCTCAAACGAAAGAACGTACAAGGGCGAAATAAAAGGAACCCCGGGGAAACGGTAATTCCCCGGGGTTTCACATTTTAAAGGTGAGCTGTTTAGCGAAAACGCTCAGTCGCACGCACGCGCATTTGTACCTCACGAGCGCGGTTCTGGGTCCCGCGCACGGCGCTTGGCGTTTAAGGCGCGACTTGCCCCTGTCCCTTTGGCGCGGCATCCGAAGAGAACTCGGCGTCCCAATCGAGCGCGAGGGCGATGAGCTTGAGCTTCTCGGAAAGGAGGGT
>DAOPYF010000193.1:0-3469 GCA_035352735.1 Treponemataceae bacterium
ATCAAGGGCACGCCCGGAAAGATGTCCTCGTCGAAGGGTAAGGTCGTCGACCTCTACGACATCCTCCGCGTGTACCAGCCGGAGATCGCGCGCTACCTCTTCGCGGGCACGCGCCCCAATACCGAGTTCGTCATCAGCTTTGACCTCGACGTCATCAAGATCTACGAGGACTACGACAAGACCGAGCGCATCGCCTGGGGGATCGAGAAGGCGAAGAACGACGAGACCTACGCGAAGGAACGCCGCATATGGGAGCTTTCCCAGGTCGGCGATCTGCCTTCGTGCGCGTCGTACCAGATCCCGTTCCGCCACCTCTGCAACCTTTTGCAGACGAACGACGGCGACGCGGAGGCGGTGATCGCGAGCCTGCCGGACGTAAAACCTGAGCAGCTTGAGCGGCTCCGGACTCGCGCTAAGTGCGCGTGGTACTGGATCACCGAGTGCGCTCCCGAGGACTTCCGCTTCGCGCTCCGCAAGGACGGCTCGAAGGCCGATCTCTCCGGCCCCGCGCTCGAGGCGGTCAAGAGGATCCGCGACGAGGTGCTCCCGAAGATGGACGGCGTGGACGAGAAGGCCTTGGGCGAGCTCGTGTACGCGGTCGCGACCGAGTGCGGCATGGAATCGAAGGCGCTTTTCAACGCGACCTATCAGGCGCTGATCGCGAAGGATCAGGGCCCGAGGCTCGCGAGCTTCATGAAGATCATCGGCCGGGACCGGCTCGCGAAGATACTGTCCGCGTATTGATCGCGTCGTGCTAATCGCGCGGTCGAAAGACCGTCTGGGTCCGGCTTACACCCCGCGCGTATGCGCGGGGTTTTTTTCGCCCGAACGTGAGATATGCGCACGCTGGGCGATGCTTACACGCTGCGTGTTGCCCATACGCCGTGGTGATGTATCAAACGCTGGGCAGGGCTTGCACGTTGCGTGTTGCTCACACGACGGGCGATGTATGCACGCCGTGCAATGCTTACACGCCGGGCGATGCACGCACGCTGAGTGATGCGCATACGCCGGGCAATGCTTGCACGCTGGGTATAGAGGGGGCGCACTATGGCAAAGTCGAAGGTTGCGGTAATCCGCTGTGAGTCATATGACGAAGACGCCGTGTATGCCGCGGTTTCGCGCGGCGTGGAATTGCTCGGCGGGATCGGCGCGTTCGCCCGGAAGGGCGAGAAGATCCTGATGAAGCCGAACGTGCTCGCGGGCTCGGCGCCCGAGTTGGCGGTGACGACGCACCCTGCCGTATTCAACGCGGTCGCGCGGCTTTTGGCAGGGACCGGCGCCGAGGTTTCGTACGGTGACTCGCCGGGATTCGGGAAACCCTCGGACGCGCTCGCGAAGTCTGGGCTCTCGCAGGTCGCGGAGCGATACGGCATCGCGCTCGCTGACTTTGAGCATGGGCAAAGCGTCGAGAACCCGAATGGGCTCATCGGTAAGCGGTTTGACCTTTCGAACGCCGCGCTCGGGACTGACGGCATCGTGAGCCTTCCGAAGATGAAAACGCACGCCCTCACGCGGGTGACCGGCGCGGTGAAGAACCAGTTCGGCTGCGTGTATGGGCTCAACAAGGCCGCCTTTCACGTGAAGGTGCCGAACCAGGTGCTCTTCTCGAAGATGCTCGTCGACCTCAACCTCATGCTCAAAACCCGGCTCTTCGTGATGGACGGAATCATGGCGATGGAGGGGAACGGCCCGCGCGGCGGAAAGCCCGTCGCGATGAACTGCCTTATTATCTCGGCAGACCCGGTCGCCGTCGACGCGACCTTTTGCCGCATGATCGACCTCGACCCGTCGTTTATCCCGACCATAACGCACGGCGCGGAGCGCGGGCTCGGCAAGTGCGACGCCCGCGACATCGAATATCTCGGCGACGATCCCGCCTCGTTCAGAAAACCCGATTTCGACGTGGTCAGAAAGCCCGTTATCGAGACGAAGGCGACCGGGCTTGGCGCCGGTCCCGCGTTCCTCCAGATGGCGATCTATCCCCGGCCCATCATCGATCACGCGGTGTGCGTCAAATGCGGCGTGTGCGTGGAGTCGTGCCCGGTCGAGGGCAAGGCCGTCAATTTCAAGGGCGGAAACCGAAAGTCGCCGCCTGAGTATGCCTACTCAAAGTGCATCCGCTGCTTCTGCTGCCAGGAGATGTGCCCGTACAAGGCGATCTCGGTGAAGCGGCCCTGGCTCGGGCGCTTGCTCGCGCGATCATAGGAGAAGATTATGGAGTTCATCGAAAAGGACGATATCAAGGCGTTCGCCAATCCCGGCGTGACCTCGCATCAGCTTCTGAATCCTGATAACTCGTCGTCAGAGCGGATCACGATCACCCGCGTGGTCGTGGCGCCGGGCGCCGAGCAGCCGCGGCATACCCACCCGACCTCGGAGCAGATATGGATCGCGACCGCGGGGGAGGGGACGCTTCTCCTCGCCGACGGTGCCGAGCGGGCGTTCCGCTCGGGGGACGTCGTCCGTTTCGCCGACGGGGACGTGCACGGGCTCATCAACCGGTCGGGAGCCGCTTTCGAGTACCTCTCGGTGACCTCGCCGCCGATCAACTTTCGCGCGGCGTACGCGAAATAACCCCGGTGGGGATGAAACGTCGCATCGGGACAATGACCGATATTCGTGCGTTTTCTCCCATGATATGGTATGATTAATACCGGTACGGCGTGGGCCTCTCGTTCGGCCTCGGTTTCCGGCCGGCCAATATCTCGTTCAATGGAGAAATGAATGCTCGAGAAAAAACCCCTTATCACCCACATGTATTCGGCGGATCCGTCCGCGAACGTCTTTAACGGGAAGCTCTACATCTATCCGTCCCATGACCGCGACATCGAAATGGAATCGAACGACAACGGCGATCAGTACGACATGAACGACTACTACGTCTACGAGATGGACGACATGACCAAGCCGCCGAAGGACCTCGGGAAGATCCTTACGCTCGAGGACGTCCCGTGGGCGTCGAAGCAGCTCTGGGCCCCCGACTGCGCCGAGAAGGACGGAAGGTACTATTTCTACTTCCCCGCGCGCGATAAGGAAGGCATCTTCCGCATCGGCGTCGCGGTCGGCAAGACCCCGTCGGGCCCCTTTAAAGCAGAGCCCAACCCGATCAAGGGCAGTTTCAGCATCGATCCGTGCATCTTCCCCGACGACGACGGGAAGTACTATCTCTCCTTCGGCGGAATCTGGGGCGGTCAACTCGATAAATGGAAGACCGGCACCTTCGATCCCCAGGGCGGCGAGCGGCCGGACAACGAGCCCGCCGTCACCCCGAAGATCGCGCTCATGTCAGGCGACATGCTCGAGTTCGCCGAGAAGCCGCGCGACATCGTGATCGTCGACGACGCGGGGAAGCCGCTCCTCTCGGGCGACCGGAACCGCCGCTATTTCGAGGGCCCGTGGATGCACAAGTACAACGGCACCTACTACTTCTCGTACTCGACCGGCGACACCCACCAGCTCGTGTACG
>DAOPYF010000194.1:0-3406 GCA_035352735.1 Treponemataceae bacterium
TGCTTAAGTCGGCGAAGAAACTCACCAAGCCGATCAGAATAACGTTGTTCATGAGAATCTCCCTATCAAGCGAAATAGCTCGCCCGGGCTACTTGATACGACCGAAGGTCACGCGCTTATTGAAGACGAATTGCACCGTGCCCGCGGCGATGACGGCGAAGACCTTTATCGGTATGTCGGGAAAGCCCAAGACCGACGTCCCAACGTAGAGTATGGCCATCGACACGAGCATGCCGAAATAGCAAACCCCGTAGAAAGAGACCGCGCGCCTGAAAAGCCGCTGCGTTTTCTTAAAGTTAACGTGGGCGTTGAGGAAAAAGCTCACGGTAACGCCGATGTTGACGCTCAAGAAATTCGCCGCAAGAAACCAGAACTGGAGCGCGCGCGTGAAGAAAACGTAGAAAAGCCCGTCGATGGAAGACGCTATCGCGCCTATCGCGATGTAGAGCGCGGACTCTTTTACGGTTTTTTTCATGCCTTCAACCACGGCTTCTCCTCTCTCAACCTACCGAAGCTGCGCCCCGGGGATGAGGTTCTTTGAGATGGCGACAAGGCGCGCGGTTTCCGCCGGGCCGTAGGGATCGAGCGCGTTCAGGGACGGATCGAGGCAGGCGCCCGGAACGAATGACGCGAGTTTCCAATCGGCGCCATGCGGGATGATCGCGGCGATTGCCTTAAGTTCCTCCTCGCGCACGAGACCCGGGACGAGGACCGTCCGATACTCGACCCTGACGGTGGAAGGCGCGCGCGAAAGGATGTCGATTGATCGCTCAATGGCCTCGCGTACCATTGCCCCGGCGTTGGGCTCGAGGGTGAGCTCGCCGTAGCGCGCGGGGCTCGTCTTGACGTCGATCGCGATCATGTCGGGGCATGTCTCGCGGTTGCCTATGATCGCGCTGAGCCGATCGGGCAGCGTGCCGTTCGTGTCGATCTTTACGGCGAGGTTGAGGGAACGCGCCTTGCGGATGAGGTCCGCAAGCGCCGGCGAGAGGAGCGGCTCGCCGCCGGTTATGGCGAGGCCGCCGAGCACCGACGCGCGGCGCTCGAGATGCGCGTAGATTTCCTCGATAGAGACATAGTCGTTCTCCGCGCTCTCGGGGTTTTTTGGCCCGGACACGACGCTTGCCTCGGCGAGTTCGGCGTTGTGGCAATAGGGGCAGCGGAGATTGCAGCCGGGCAAGAAAACGGCCGCTGCGACGCGGCCGGGGAAATTTACCAGGCTTGTTTTGATGAGGCCCGCTTTCATCGTTTGGTTACGCGAGAACCGCTTCCGCCGCGCTGAGGGCGGGAAGTGCGCGAATTTCCTTCACGGAATGCGCGCGCCCGATCTCTGCCGAATCGGCGTCGAAGAAGATGACGGTCGGCGTCGAGAACACGCCGTAGGACGACGCGCGGATCATGCCGGCCTCGGTGTCCACGTCGATGATCTCCCCGGAGACGGGAAGGTTTTCGCAGCATGCCTTGACGGGCGGGCAGTTCGGGCAGGTCTTGCGGGTGAAAAGCTCGTAGCGGAACGCCGGGCCCTTCGCCGTTTCACGAAGCGCGTCCTCGCTCGCCTTCATGATCGAGGCGGCCTGCGTCGCGCTCTTGATCATGACGGACGGGCCGGACTCGCAGGCGCAGCCTGAGCCCGCGGGAAGGTGCTCGTTGATCCGCGACTCGTCGGCGACGAAGAGCTTGCGATGGTTGTATTCCTCGCGCTTTCCGGGATTCCAGTTCCGGACCGAGCGATAGTAACCGACGATGCGCGCGTAGACTTCGGTGGTCGTTCCGTGAACGTCATTCAATTCCGCCTTCACCTTCGCGATGTCGGCGTCGATCTCTGCTACTGTTCTCATTTTTTTGTTCCCTCCCAGGACTCATTTTTTTTGCGTACTACGGGCGCCCCCTCGCCGCGCGCTCATGAATGCCATGGGCGCGCCGCGCGAGGCGCTGTGCCGGTAAAAGGCGCCCGAACCCATTCGATCGTCGTCGATCGGGGCGCGGAGTGCCCGCTTTCTCGTTAGCGCGCCGTCTCCGCGGCGGCCTTCCGCTCGGTTTCGAGCTCGGCGAGCTTCCCGACGAGGATCTCCTCGCGCTCGGCCTTGCAGGTCGGGCACTCGAAATGCTCGCCGTTGATGTACCCGTGAACCGGGCACACCGAGAAGGTCGGGGAGATCGAGAAGTACGGGATGCGGTAATTCGACGCGACGGCCTTCACGAGGTCGCGGCACGATTCCCAATCCTTGATCGCCTCGCCGAGGAACACGTGGAAGACCGTTCCCCCGGTGTACTTCGTCTGGAGCGATTCCTGATGGTCGAGGGCCTCGAAGATGTCGCTCGTGTACCCGACCGGGAGCTGGCTCGAGTTCGTGTAGAACGGGTCCGTGTCACCCGAGGTGATGATATCGGGGTATTTTTTCTTGTCGTGCCGCGCGAGCCGGTACGAGGTGCTTTCGGCGGGCGTCGCCTCGAGGTTGAAAAGCTCACCGGTGGTTTCCTGATAGTCGGCGAGGCGCTGCCTCATGTGGGTGAGGACCTTGTCCGCGAACGCCTTTCCGCGCGGGTTGACGATGTCCACCCCGAGGAAGTTGAGGCAGCTCTCGTTCATGCCGCAGATGCCGATCGTCGAGAAGTGGTTGTTGAGGTGGCTGAGGTAGCGCCTCGTGTACGGGAAAAGCCCGCCGTCGAGGAGCCGCTCGATGACCTTCCTCTTGAGCTGAAGGCTTACCTTCGCCTGGTCCATGAGGTAGTCGAGCCGGGCAAAGTACTGGGACTCGGTTTTCGCGAGGTACCCGATCTGCGGCATGTTGATCGTCACGACGCCGATGGAGCCGGTGAACTCGTCCGAGCCGAAAAGCCCTCCGCCGCGCTTCCTGAGCTCGCGCTTGTCGAGCTGGAGGCGGCAGCACATCGAGCGGACGTCGGACGGGTTAAGGTCGGAATTGATGAAGTTCTGGAAGTACGGCGTGCCGTAGCGCGCGGTCATCTCGAAAAGGAGCTGCGCGTTCGGGCTCGACCAGTCGAAATCGTTCGTGATGTTGTAGGTCGGGATCGGGTATTGGAAGCCGCGACCCGCCGCGTCGCCCTCGAGCATGAGCTCGATGAAGATGCGGTTGATCGTGTCGATTTCCTTCTGGCAATCGCCGTAGGTAAAGGGCATCTCGCCGCCGCCGACGACCGCGTTTTTATCCGCGAGGTCGGCCGGGCAGTTCCAGTCGAGGGTGATGTTCGTGAACGGCGCCTGGCTGCCCCAGCGGCTCGGGGTGTTGACGCCGTAGATGAAGCTCTGGAGGCACTGCTTGACTTCCTTGTCTGAAAGCGAGTCCTTCTTGACGAAGGGCGCGAGGTAGGTGTCGAAGGAGCTGAAGGCCTGCGCGCCCGCCCACTCGTTCTGCATGATGCCGAGGAAGTTGACGATCTGCTG
>DAOPYF010000195.1:0-3396 GCA_035352735.1 Treponemataceae bacterium
CTCCTCGCGCAGTTCCCGTCGCTCTTCGTCAGGAGGGGCAATCCCGCATGAACCGGGGAAACGCACGTTCCTCGCGCGTGACGATGCTCGCGATCGTCATGTTCGCGAGCATTGGCATATACGCGATCAAGCTTTTCTCGATGCAGATCCTCAACGGGGACTCATACCGGAGGCAGTCTCAAAACATATCCCAGCGCGCGAAGAAGATACCGGCGCAGCGCGGGGAGATCTTCGACCGGAACGGAACCGTTCCGATGGTGCTCAACATCGACTCGTTCGCGGTTGATATCACGCCGGGCGAGGTTCCGAAGGACCAATACCAAACCGTGATCTCCCGCCTTTCGGGCATCCTGGGCGTTACCGTCGAATCGATCGAAAAGAAAATACCCCAGGCGAACCGCCGCTCGTTCCAGTCCGTGGAAGTGCGCGCGAACGTTCCCTATGAGACGATAGCGGCGGTCGCCGAGGTGATCGACGAGCTCCCCGGCGTCTCATGGCACTCGAAGCCGATCAGAAACTACGTCGAATCGGGCTCGATATCGCACGTGCTCGGCTACGTCGGCGACATCACGCGCGAAGAGCTGAAGATTTTTTACAACAAGGGATACTCGAACAACAGCCTCATCGGCAAGGCAGGAATCGAGAAGCAGTACGACGAACTCCTCCGCGGCGTGGACGGTTTTGAGTATCACACCGTCGACGTAAAAGGCCAGGCAATTGAAAACGGAACCTCGATAAAGCCGCCCGAGATGGGGAAGAACCTCGTGCTCACCATCGACCGAAAGATCCAGCTTCTCGCAGAGGACGCGCTCGGCGAGCGCATCGGGTCGGCCGTGGTACTGAAGCCGTCGACTGGCGAGGTTCTCGCGATGGTGTCGTATCCCTATTACGACCCGAACCTCTTCACGAACGATAACGCAAACGAGCAGTATCAGCGACTTCTCGCCGATCCGAATAACCCGCTTTTGAATCGCGCGGTTAACGCGAGCTACCCGCCGGCGTCGACCTTTAAGGTAATCATGACGACGGCGCTTTTACAGGAAAAGGCGATATCGCCGGACAAGAAGATCGACTGCGATGGCGAGATAGAGTACGGCGACCGTATATTCCGTTGCCACATCAGGAAGCCCGGACACGGCCCGCTCGACCTCAGGAACGCGCTCGCGCAGTCATGCGACGTGTATTACTGGATCGCCGGCCGCGACAACCTCGGAGTCGACCGAATATCCTCCTACGCCGAGCAGTTCGGCTTCGGGAAATCGGTTGGTATCGACCTTCCGAGCCAGACCGAGGGCTTCGTCCCATCGCCTCAGTGGAAGGAACGGCGTTTCCACGAGAAGTGGCTCGGCGGAGACACGATGAACATGTCGATCGGGCAGGGCTACCTGCTTGCGTCGCCGATGCAGCTCGCCGATATGGTCGCGATGGTCGTGAACTCGGGCGTCGTGTATAAGCCGCATCTCCTCAAAGAGGTGCGCGATCCCGCGACGAACGCGATCATCTCCGCGCCTGAACCCGAGAAGCTTCTCACGAGCAACGTAGACCCCGAGGTCTTTCAAACCGTGCGCGATAACATGCGCTACGTGATCACCAACGGAACGGCCCAGTTCCCCATGAAGAACAAGGTCGTTCAGCTCGCGGGAAAGACCGGAACCGCCGAGGTCGGGCTCGTTGGCAGATGGCATTCGTGGATGGTCGCCTATGGGCCGTACGACGCGCCCGCCTCCGACGCCGTAATCGTCGTCGTCATGGTAGAGGCGACGAACCCCTGGGAATGGTGGGCGCCTTACGCGACCAACATCATCTTCCAGGGAATATTCGCCGATCAGACATTCCCTGAGGCCGTTGACGCGCTTGGCTTCAGGTACCTCACGGGTCCGAGGGGCCGACAAGAATGAACTTGAATAACTTTAGGAA
Source organism: Treponemataceae bacterium (assembly GCA_035352735.1). Taxonomy (GTDB): domain Bacteria; phylum Spirochaetota; class Spirochaetia; order Treponematales; family Treponemataceae; genus Teretinema. Next base: position 1,918 of record DAOPYF010000195.1, read on the forward strand.
CTTTACGTATTTTGATTACGTCCTATTCCTCTCGGTGCTTCTCCTGAGCACGATTGGCGTTTTGTTTATCTACTCATCCGGGGTTAATTCGGCCGGCGAATGCGTCTCGTACGAGTTCGTCAAGCAGATCATATGGGGCGTTACCGGGTTATTGATCATGCTCGCGATAACCCTTGTCGACTACCGACGCATCGCGGACCGCACGTTCCTGATCTTTTGCGTCGCGATCTTTCTCCTCCTCTACACGAGAATCTTCGGACGGTACGTAAACGGCGCGAAGAGCTGGCTCGGCATCGGCGAACTCGGCATTCAGCCATCAGAGTTCATGAAGATCGTCTACATCCTCTATCTCGCGTACTTCCTCGACAAGTCCGACAGAGTGGAGTCTCCGTTCAGCCGCTTTATGAAGGCGCTCGCGATCATGGGCGTGCCGATGCTCCTTATCCTATCGCAGCCCGACCTCGGGACGGCCTCGGTGTATATCCCGATCTTCCTCGCGATGTGCTTCATGGCCGGCGTCCCCTTGCGCTATCTCGGCATGGTATTCCTCGGGGGCGCGCTGACGATCGTGCTCACCGTCCTCCCCCTGTGGCAGTCGAGCATCCTCAAGCACTCGGTAGCCGCCATCCGCATCCTGACCGAGCCGCACCTGACGATGGTCGCCCTCGTCGCGCTTCTCATCGTGACCGTGCTCGCGCTCATCGGCAGGCTCATGTTTAAGGCGAAGTACTATTACTGGATCGCCTACGCCACCGGAATCATTACCTTCGCGCTCATCGGCTCGATCGGCGCGTCGCATGTCCTCAAGGACTATCAGATCATGCGCCTCATCGTGTTCATGGACCCGAAGGTCGATCCGCTCGGTTCGGGATGGAATATCATCCAGTCAATCACCGCGATCGGCTCGGGCGGCCCCATTGGCCTTGGCTTCCTCAAGGGGACGCAAAGCCATTATCGGTTCCTGCCGCAGCAGAGCACGGACTTTATCTTCAGCATCCTCTCCGAGGAATGGGGCTTCATCGGGGGCTTCGTCGTCTTTGGCCTGTATTCGCTCATCATCGGGCGGGGCGTCGTCATCATAAAGAAGACCGAGAACTCCTTCGGCACGCTCATAGCGACGGGCATCGTCGCTATGTACTTCTTCCATTTCATCGTCAATATTGGGATGGTCATGGGCACGATGCCCATCACGGGAATCCCGCTTCTTTTCCTTTCGTACGGCGGGTCGTCGCTGTGGACGGCCATGATAGCCGCGGGCATTCTCATGAGCATCAATATGCGGCGGCTCGAGCATTAACCCGAATCGCATCCGGAGACATTCATGACCCATATCGATCCCCTGCGGGACTTGCGCCGGGACCTCGCGTCGATCCTTAACCCCGTTCGGTACCTTGGCGGGGAATACGGCCAGATCGTCAAGGAATCGGCCGACCTCACCTTCGCGCTCGCGTTTCCCGATCTCTACGAGATCGCGATGTC
>DAOPYF010000196.1:0-3394 GCA_035352735.1 Treponemataceae bacterium
CCCCGGCGAGAAGGAGCGCGACCGAACCGGCCAGGCGAACCTTGTGATTGCGCTCTCGCTTAACTTCTTGCGCGGCGGCCTTTTGCTCTTCCTCGGCCTGTGCCGCGGCGAGCGCGACCTCCTCATCGCTCGGGAGCGCGTGGAACTCGCGGTTTTTCCAGAAGTCGGTCACCTCGGCGGCGACGGGCGCTTTCGCGAGCGGTGCCGCCTCCTTGGCGCCGGCCGCTCCGGTCGCAAGCGCGGAGCTCTCGACCATCTCGCCGCCCGCGATCATGACGGTCTCGAGATCGGGCTCGGCGGAGGGGGCTACGGCTACGTGGCCCTCGAAGCAAAACACGCGGTTCAGGGTCGGCGACGCCGCGGTGCCGTCCGCTATCGCGGTCGACGCGGGCGTCGTGGGCGCCGAAGGGCGGACGTAGAAATGGTCGCAGCCGAAATCGGTTCCCCGCACGCCGGCGACGAGCGCGGGCGAGCTTATCTTGTACGTGGCCGATTCGGCGAGCTTGGATACCTTCGCGCGAACGCGGCCGTAATAGAGCTTTCCCTCGGACTTCATGCCGGATTCGTCCGCGTCGCAGCGGAAGGTGGTGTTTTCCGCGAGCTGGACCGAGGCCGAGATCGGATGTATCGAGATTTCGAGGTAGGTATCCGCCGCGGTTTGCAGGATATCGCCGCGCTGAATCGGGAGCCCGATGACCTCGGGGCTATCAGCGCTGTAGGAAACCGGCTTTCCGTCGCGAATTACCGAGAATCGCTTTCCCTCGGCATACGCGATGGTCGCGTAGGGTGTCTCGGCAATGAGAATGGCCGCCATGGTGAAACAAACGAACGTGGAGACGATTTGCTGGATTTTCATGTTATTTAATACCTGAACCGAGGGGAACTGTGATTGTTTTCGGCGCGCCTATAGTCAGGGTCTGACCCCTTTTCCGCCCGAAAACTCCGTTCCTTCCTCCGTTATCCGGCATCGCCGGACTTGCTAGAAGTTTAGCCCACGGTATTTAGCCTGTCAACATTCTTTTCCGTCCGTGAAACCCGCGCCTCCGATGGGCAAGGCGAAAAAAAGGGTGTACGCAACACTATTTCGTTGACGGCGCGCTTTCCTTCAAGTAGCGTTATGGGTATGCAAACCATAATCGCTTCCTTCGCCTCGGGCCTCTCTGGTTTCTTCGCCTTCAAGGCGTACGTCATCCTTCCGGTCTTCATGCTCATCCTTGCCTTCGCCTCGCGCATGAAGCCGATCGACGCCTTCCTCGCGGCGCTCAAGACCGGCGCGGGCTTCGCCGGGATTTTTATCGTGTTCAACTTCTTCGTAAGCCAGATTAGCCCCGCGATCCAGGCGATTATCACCGCGCGGCACCTAGACTTCCCTGTTGTCGACGTCGGCTGGCCGCCGCTCGCCGCCATTACCTGGTCCTGGGGGCTCACCCCGCTCGTGATCCTCCTGACGGCCGCGCTGAACGCTGTGCTTCTCGCGCTGCGCCTAACAAAGACCCTCTATATCGACCTTTGGAATTACTGGCACTTCGCCCTTATCGGCGCGCTCGTGCAGGCGGCGACGGGGAATCTCGCGCTCGCGCTCGCCTCGAGCTCCCTCATCGCGCTCTACACGATCAAGACGACCGAGTGGTCGGCGCCCTACGTCGCGCGGGAACAGGGATTGGCGGGCATCGCGATTAGCCCGATATCGGTCTCGGGCTTTCTCCCGTACGCCGTGATCGTTGATAGGCTGTTCGACGCGATTCCCGGTCTCAATCGACTCGTGTGGAACCCGTCGGAAAGTGGCGGAAATAAAGGCGCACTCAGGCTCTTCGGCGAACCTATGGTGATTGGCGTTCTCGTCGGGCTTTTCCTTTCGCTTCTCGCCGGGTATGGAGTCAGGATGACCTGCGAGACTATGGTGAACATCGCCGCCGTCATGTTCCTGCTTCCGCGCTGCGGCGGGCTCATCGGCGAGGGCATGGGCGAGATAGCGCTCGCGTTCAAGGCGCTCGTCGAGCGGAAGGTCCCGTCTCTCAAAGGACTTTCGATCGCGATGGATACCGGCATCCTCATGACCAATCGCTCGGTCATCGCGACAGGCCTCATCCTAATCCCGGTGTCGCTCGTGATCGCGTTCGTCCTGCCCGGTAATCGGGTTCTTCCTCTCGGCGATCTGCCGAACCTCATCTCGATCATGTCAGTAACCGTGCTCGTCCTCAGGGGTAACGTAATCCGGGCTGTGCTCGCGGGCATCCCGATCGTCGCGACATTCCTGCTCGTCGCCTCGCGGATGGCTCCGGTCTTTACCGCCCTCGCGGCGAACACCGGAATGTCCACGGGCGGCGCGAGCGAGATAACCGCTTTCACCGACGGGGGCAACCAGATTAGGTTTTTGCTCTATTGGCTTTTTCAGGGAAACCTCATCGCGTTCGCGGTTATCCCGGTCGCGCTCGCGATGCTCTTCTATGCCTGGCGCCGCCATCGAAGGATGCTCGCGGGAAAGTGACGGCCCCAGGAAAGTGAAAGCCGCATTCCTCCCGAGCCCCTTTGTCCTGCTCGCGCGGAGGGCAAATCAACCCTCGTTCGCGAGAGAATCGCCCCGCGCTCTTTTTTCAGTCTTGAGCGGCCGCCAGGATCGGGGCGATGGTCGCTCGGTCAAGAAACGACGTATCCTTACCATAGGTTTCGACCAAGCCGCGGGTATCGTCGTCCCACTGGTCTTCGGGTTTTTTCTTTAACATGGCGATCAGCATTTTCATGCCTGCGCGGTCGAGCTTCCCCATCTTGCTGTAGAAGAGCCCACCCCTGAGATGAAAGTACCGCACGGTCTTTTGCATCTCCGGGGTCAGGTTGCGGTTCCTTATTTCGTCCGTATTCTTTTTGCTGCCGAACGACGCGCCGACCGAGAACGCGATGAGTTTCTTCCCGGAAAGGCGCGCGAAGTTTTTCGCGAGGAATGTCATGCCGAGTATGCGCGAGGCGTAGATTCCCCCTCCGATGATGATCGTGTCGTAGCCTTCGAGATCCGCGAGCGCGACCTTCGGGATGGGGAAGAGCGTCCCTCCCGTTTCCTCCGCGATCCATTCCGCGTATTGCTTTGCCGTCCCATACCTTGATTGATACAATACCGCGACCTTTCCCATTTTTTAGCCTCTCCTTACGATTCCGTTTTTGCGGACGCTTTCGCGACGGCGTTTTCGATGGCCTTCAGTATCACGATGCTGCTTCCCGTCGCCCCGCTCACTGTATCGACCTTCGTCGTCTGCTTCTCCGTCACCGTTCGCGTAATGGCCTCGGCGGGCTTCCCCTTGCCGCAGACGTGCCGCGTGATTTTAATGTCCGTGATCCTTGCGGCGTCGATCGTCACCCGCACGGTTGCCTTGATCAGGCTCGTTTCGCAAACGCCTTCCCA
>DAOPYF010000197.1:0-3390 GCA_035352735.1 Treponemataceae bacterium
GCGTACCGGCACTCCGCCGAGACGAGCGTGTACGTGCATAAGGACCATGCGGGCGAGGGGATCGGGAGCGCGCTCTACGCTGAGCTTATCGCGCGGGCGCCGGGGTGCGGCGTTCACGCGCTCGTCGCCGGGATCACGCTCCCCAACGAGCGGAGCCAGGCGCTTCACGAGAAGATGGGATTCAAGAAGGTCGCGCACTTCGCGGACATCGGGAATAAGTTCGGCAAATGGCTCGACGTCGGGTATTGGGAGCGCGTGCTGTAGGGACGCCTAGTTTGCCGCGAATCGATTCTTCGTCCTTGCCGCGACCCTCACGAGCGCGAGCATGACGGGGACTTCGATGAGCGGCCCGATGACGGCCGCGAACGCCTGTCCCGAGCCAAGGCCGAAAACGGCGACGGCGACGGCTATGGCCAGCTCGAAGTTGTTGCTCGCGGCGGTGAACGAGAGCGTGACCGTCCTTTCGTAGCCGGCATGGAGGAATCGCCCCATCGCGAGGCTGACGAAGAACATCGCGACGAAGTAGATCAGGAGCGGGACCGCGATCCTGACGGCGTCGAGCGGGAGCGCGGCGATCTTTTCGCCCTTGAGGCTGAACATGACGAATATCGTGAAGAGAAGGGCCACGAGGGTCATGGGCGATATCCGCGGGATGAACGACGAGCGGTACCATGAATCGCCCTTCGCCTTTCTCAGGAAAAGCCAGCTCAGGAAGCCGAGCGCGAACGGGACGCCGAGGTATATGCCGACGCTCCGCGCGATTTCGCCCATCGAAACGCGCACGGCGGTCCCGGCGATCCCGAAAAGCGGCGGGACGAGCGTCGCGAAAACCCACGCGTACAGCGAGTAGAAGACGATTTGGAATACCGAATTGAACGCGACGAGCCCCGCGCAGTATTCCGAGTCGCCTTTCGCGAGCTCGTTCCAGACGATGACCATCGCGATGCAGCGCGCGAGCCCGATCATGATGAGCCCGACCATGTATTCGGGCTTGTCGCGAAGGAACGCGATCGCGAGCGCGGTCATGAGCAGGGGCCCGATAACCCAGTTTTGGACGAGCGAGAGGGTAAGCACCTTCCGGTCGCGAAACACGTCCCTAACCTCGTCGTAGCGGACTTTCGCCAAGGGCGGATACATCATCAGGATTAGCCCGATGGCTATCGGGATATTCGTCGTCCCGACGGAGAGCCTATCCCAGAACGCCGTGACGCCCGGGAGCCGGATGCCGGCAAGGACGCCGAGTCCCATGGCGAGAAAAATCCACAGCGTGAGCCACCGGTCGAGAAACGAGAGCCGCTTATTATTCGGTTTATCCATTTTATACTCCTTGCGATTATGCGTTCAGCGGGCCGTCAGCGCGTCGCTCAACGCATCGCTCAACGCGTCGCAGCGAATTCGATCACGGCCTTCTCGATGAGGTCGCGCACCGCGCGGACTCCATCCATGATCTCGTCGTCGGTTCCCCTGAGCGCCGAGGGATCCGGAAAGGGCCAGTGTATTTTTTCCGCGCGGCCCGGGAATATGGGACAGCGCTCGGCGGCCTCGGGCGAGCATACCGTGACGACGGCGTCGAACGCCCTTCCTTCTTTTTGCATGTCGAAAACGCTTTTCGTCCGATTGCCCGAGATGTCGATGCCGACTTCCCTCATCGCGCGCACGACGTACGGATTAAGCGCGCCTGGCTCGAGCCCGGCGCTCTCCGCCGCGAACCGGCCTTCGCCGTGTTTCTTGAGGAACGCCTCGGCCATCTGGCTCCGCGCGGAATTATGGACGCAGAGAAACAAAACCCTTTTCATAAGCCCTCCTTGCGCGATCGCGCCATCGCGCGACCGCACGCTACCGCGCGATCGCATACCGCCGCGCGATCGTACGCTACCGCGCGATCGTACGCTGCCGCTTGCGCGTCACCCGAGCGCGAAGTTAAATATGTAGCCGACGCACATGATCCCGATCGCGACGACCCCGAAGTACACGGCGAGGAGCTTCGGCTTGAGCACCTTCCGGAGAAGGATCGCCTCTGGGAGCGAGAGCGCCGTCACCGCCATCATGAACGAAAGCGACGTACCGAGCGCCATCCCCTTTTCCATGAACACCCGCACGATCGGGATGACTCCCGCCGCGTTCGAGTAGAGCGGGACGCCGATCGCGACGGCGAGCGGGACCGCGTACCACGCGCCGGGCCCCGCGTACTTGACGAGGAAATCCGCGGGCGCGTACCCGTGCATAAAGCCGCCGATCGCGATGCCGACGAGGACGTACGGCCATACCTTCCCGACGATCTGGGCGACGTATCCGCCCGCGTACGCGACGCGGTCTTTAATGGTCATGGCCTCGGCCTCGGCATGCTTGCTTTTTATCGCGTACACGTATTCCTCGACCCAGCCCTCGAGCTTAAGCCGCCCGATGGCGAAACCGCTCACGATCGCGACCGCGAGGCCGCACCCGACGTAGAGGAGCGCGACCTTCCAGCCGAACATGCCCCACAAAAGGACGAGCGCGACCTCGTTTACCATCGGGGACGACACGAGGAACGAGAAGGTCACGCCCAATGGAACCCCCGCCTCGATGAACCCGATGAAAAGCGGGACGGCCGAGCAGGAGCAAAACGGCGTCACGATCCCGACGAGCGCGGCGCAGACGTTCCCCGCGAAGGGCGGCATTTTCTCGAGCGCGCGCTTCGTCTTCTCGGGCGGAAAAAAGCTCCGGACTATCGCGATCGCGAACACGATCACGGCGAGGAGCGCGAAGATCTTCACCGTGTCGTAAATGAAGAAATCCAGGGCCGATCCCAGCGCAGAGGCCTGATCGAGCCCGAGGGTTCCGTATACGAATGAGTCGACGAGCCGCTTCCACATGGGGTTACGCTCCCGCCGCCGCGATCTTCGACTCGGCGATCCTCGACTCGGCGCCGTCGGCGGCGCGCGCGACGATGGCGTCGTCGATGACGGTCTTGCCCTTCTCGGCGCCGAAGTCGGTCATCACGAGCTGCATCGCCGGGATGCCGAGCCTTTCGTAGATTTTCTTTCCGCACCCGACCGGGCATCCGTCGACGACGACGTTGAGGTCCGCGGCCTTCGAGGTCTCGACGTAGCCGGAGAGTTCGGCGCCGAGCGCCGCGAGGCATATGAGCGAGCCGTCACCGCGGTCCCGAAGGGATCGCGCCACGCGATCGGCCATGAGCCCGGTGTTCGCGGCACCCGAGCACGCCGTAATGATAACCTTTTTTTCGCTTCCGCATCCGCACGCCATTTACTTCGCCTCCTTAATGTAAAACGCGACTTGCTCTTTCGAGAGCGTCTTCCCCACGCTCCGCACCTTTCCGTCGATCGCGAGCGCCGGGGTCATCATGACGCCCATCTCGGCGATCGCCGCCGGGTCGGAAACCTTCTC
>DAOPYF010000198.1:0-3384 GCA_035352735.1 Treponemataceae bacterium
TCGTCGCGACGGTCGCCTTCGGCATGGGCATCAACAAGCCCGACGTCCGCTTCGTGATCCACTTCGACCTCCCGAAAAGCCCCGAGCAGTACTATCAGGAAATCGGGCGAGCCGGGCGCGACGGGCTCCCGGCGACGGCCATCCTCTTTTACGGCTACGGCGACACGCGGAAGATCCGCTTTTTCATGGAAGACAAATCCGCGAGCGAGACGAAGAAGGCAGAGGCGCACCTCAAGGCGATGACCGACTACGCCGAATCGCGCGTCTGCCGCCGGAAGGCGCTCCTCGCGTGGTTCGGCGAGGACTACGAACCGACGGGGCCGGGTGACGCGTGCTGCGACGTATGCGCGAAACCGCCCGCGAAGGACGCGGACGTGACGGTCATCGCGCAGAAGATCCTCTCGTGCGTCGTGCGGACCGGCGAGCGCTACGGCGCCGCGTACGTGATCGACGTGCTCCTCGGCTCTCGGCAGAAACGGATCGTCGACAACGGCCACCACAAACTCTCGACCTGGGGCATCGGGCGCGAGCTCGACAAGGACGGCTGGTTTGAGCTCGTCCGGGTTCTCCTCGAGGGCGGCTACCTCGCGAAGGACGAGGAGTACGGCGTGCTCTCGCTCACCCGCGAGGCGCGCGACGCACTCTCGAGCCGCGAGGCGATCGAGCTTCCCTTCGAACTCGCGCCCCTTGCGGCGACGGGCAACGCGGGGAGCGCGCGCGGCGCGGGCAAGGCTCACGGCGCGGGAGGAGCGCGCGCGGAAGGAGACGATGAGCGATCGGGGTCGCTCAAGTTTCCGAAGAAGGCCGCGCGTCAGGCTCAGGCAGAGCTAGATCCCGCGTCGCTCAAGCTCCTATCAAACCTCAAAGGGATGCGGCGGGGACTCGCTGAGGCGGCGTCGGTGCCGCCCTACGTCATCTTCTCGGACCGCACCCTCGAGGACATCGCGGCAAAGCGCCCCGAGCGCCGGGAAGACCTCTTGGGCATATTCGGCATCGGCGCGGTGAAGGCCGAACGCTACGGCGAGTTCATCATGAAGGCGATCCGCGAGTCGGACGACCTGACGGAATAAGGAGTATCCACCGCCATGAAGTTTTTTATCCTGTCGGACATTCACGGATCCGCCACGGCCTTCGAGCGCGCCGCGCGCGCGTTCGAGCGCGAAGGCGCGGACTATCTCGTCGTCTGCGGCGACTACCTCAACCACGGCCCGCGCAACCCGATACCCGAAGGCTACGATCCCCAGCGGGCCGCGGCGCTCCTCAACGGGTACAAGAACCGCATCCTCGCGGTGCGCGGCAACTGCGACAGCGAAGTGGACCAGATGCTCCTCGAGTTCCCGTGCGCGGGCGACTACCTCGTCTTCTTCTCGGGATCGCGCCGCTTCTTCGTCACGCATGGTCATTTATGGAACGAGAAGAACCTTCCCCCGCTTCTTCCGGGAGACGTCTTCGTCTCCGGGCACACCCACGTTCCCGTCCTCGAGGAACGCGACGGACGCATCTTCCTCAACCCCGGCTCCCCGAGCATTCCGAAGGAAGGCAGCGCTCCGGGCTACGCGATCATCGGGGAAGGCGCGATCATCCTCAAGAATCTTGAAGGCGCCGAGCTCAAGCGCGTAAACCTTTCTTCCGTGTAAAAACGTACGTAACCAAAGAACGATCGCTATTGATATTTTTTTAGCGAAACAGTATCTTCAGTATATACCGCCTGCGGTCAGGACGAGGGTTCATTCCCCATCTGAAGCCAAGGGACCGGACACGTTTTCTCGCCCCGCCCGCCTTCGCTCGCCGCGAACCGAAGCGCGACATGCGGGCGCCGAAAAACCCATCCGTTCCCGCTCTCAGGCGCGCGTATCGACCGAGAGGAGGAAACAGGAATGGAGAACCGCGCAGTCGGCGTCGTCGCCATCATCATCAAGCAAAGAAAAGAGACCGCGAGCCTCGTCAACGAGGCCCTCACCGGCTACGGCGACATCGTCATCGGCCGCATGGGACTGCCGTACCACGAGCGCGACCTCAACATCATCACCCTCATCGTCGACGCGTCGACCGACCAAATCGGCGCGCTCACCGGCAAGCTCGGGATGATTCCCGGCGTTACCGTCAAGTCAACCCTCGCAAAGATCTGACAGAACCGAATAACCCCTTAAGGAGACGAACCATGAAAGACGACGCATCGACCCGCAAGATCTCGATAGCCGACTGGCAGAAGAACCTCATCAAGCAGGATGAGATCGACCGATACCTCATCGACGGAAAGGACTTCATCGACGACGACGCGATAGAGGCCGACCTCGCGAAGAACCGCGGCGCGAGCCCCGAGCGCGTCCGGGCGATCCTCAAGAAGGCGCACGACATCAAGCTAATGGACGCCTCCGACGTCGCCGCGCTCGTCACCGTCACGGACCCCGCGCTCCGCGCCGAGGTATTCAAGGCCGCCGAGGAGATCAAGACGAAGGTCTACGACAACCGCATCGTCACCTTCGCGCCCCTGTACTGCGGGAGCAAGTGCGTCAATGCCTGCAAGTACTGCGGCTTCCGCTGCGACAACAACTCCATCGAGCGCCGCGTGCTCACGATGGACGAGGTCGAATCAGAGGCGCGCGTCCTCGCCGGCAAGATCGGGCACAAGCGGCTCGTCATCGTCTTCGGCGAGCACCCCGAGACCGGCGCCGACTACATCGCCGAGTGCATGAAGCGGATCTACTCCATCAAGATGAAGGTCCGAAACGGCGTCGGCGAGATCCGCCGCGTCAACGTCAACGCCGCGCCGATGCCGATCGCCGACATGCGAAAGCTCCACGAGGCGGGCATCGGAACCTTCCAGGTATTCCAGGAAACCTACCATAAGAAAACCTACGCGAAGGTCCATCCCGCGGGCACGCTCAAGGGCAACTACCGCTGGCGGCTCTACTCCCTCCACCGCGCGATGGACGCCGGCATCGACGACGTCGCGGTCGGCGCCCTCTTCGGCCTCACGGACTGGAAGTTCGAGGTGATGGGACTCGTCGCGCACGCGCGCGACCTCGAGAGAAGATTCGGGCTCGGGCCGCACACGGTCTCCGTCCCCCGCCTCGAGCCCGCCGCCGACACCGACTTCTCGTGGATCAAGGACTGGGTGAGCGACGACGACTTCCGATACCTCGTCGCGTGCATCCGCGTCGCGATCCCGTACGCCGGGCTCATCGTGACCAACCGCGAGAAACCCGAGATGATCAAGTCGCTCCTCGACATCATCACCCAGCGCGACGCGGACAGCCGCGTCGGCATCGGCGCGTATACCGAGGCCTTCTCCGCCGACGAGCAGCGCGAGAAGACCCAGCAGTTCATCCTCGGCGACACGAGAAGCCTCGACGAGATCATCCGCGAGCTCGCCGCCGCGGG
>DAOPYF010000199.1:0-3371 GCA_035352735.1 Treponemataceae bacterium
CGAGGAACTCAAGACCGCTCACCCGAGGCATCTCCATGTCGAGGATGATGAGGTCGGGCCGCTGGGCCGTCAGGCAGGCGACCGCTTCCTCGTAGGTCTCTGATGTCGTGACCGTAAACATCCCCTCAAGCTGATCTCGGTATACGGCAAGCTGGGACTTACTGTCGTCGATGCACAGAATGTGGAGCCCAAAGGTATCTATCTCGTCAAACGTCATGCGTCCGTCCCCCTACTCACGGTTTTAAGTATCATGGATACGCGAGGGGATTTCCAGGAAAGATGTCGAACTTTATCGGGGAAGCGCAGCGCGGACGATCGGCGCCGACGCGGTAAGCGCTCCCTCGCCCAACCCGGAAATCGAAATGGCGCTGTAGGGTTCAGAGGGAAAGACGAGGTTCGTCATGACCTGGGTGCCCCCATCGAAAAGAATCTCGACCGAGCACGCGTCGACGATCAGACGAAGCGCTGAAATAGGACGATCCGACCGGAGGGTTTGCGTTCCCCGCGCGAAATCGGGACTAAAATCGACGGTACCCGAACGGGTCCGATCGACGCGCGCGACGGAACCGTCGCACGAGACCGTGAACCGCTCGCCTTTATCATTCGAGAGCTCGACCGCGAAGGGGCCGCGCGGTTCCTTGAGGGTAAACGCGATGTCCGCCGCCGAAAGGTCGAGTCCGCGCACTGAAAGCGGCAGCGCCCCGGAGCGCTCCGCGAGAAGCCGCGGCGGGAGCGCCTCAAAGCCCGACGCCGGTTTCTGCGTAAGCCGATACCGGCCATCCCGAGTCTCGAGCGCGAGTTCGCGCGGCAAGGCCATCGCCCCCCGCCAGGCGCCCGTCGGGGTTTTCGCGGCATACTGCCAGTTACTCATCCAGCCGACCAAGACGCTCTTTCCTTCGGGGGCGCCCGAATAGGTGACCGCGGCGTAAAAATCCTTTCCCCAGTCGATCCACTCAAGTGCCGAGCGCGCCGTAAACTCGCGGCCGTCGAAGTCCCCAACGATATACCGCGTACCCGAGCCCCCGTTCGGCGCCGCGGCGGTCTGGCTCAACAGCATCACCCAACGGGTTTCGCAACCCGTCTTGATGGGGAAAAGATCCGGGCATTCCCATACGCCGAAATCCTTCGCGTCGGGGAAGAAGTCGCTCTCGTGGCGCCACGCACGCAAATCGTCCGAGGAATAGATCTTGATTCTATCGCCCGCCGCGAGTACGAGGTTCCAGCCTTTTCCCACGGGGTTTCTGAGTACCTTTGGATCGCGGAAATCGGCCTCGCCGGAATTTCGCAAAACCGGGTTCCCCGCGAATTTCTCCCAGGTCAGGCCGCCGTCGCGGCTAAAACCGAGCCCCTGGTTCTCGACGGGCACGACCCCACGCTTCCGCGCCTCGCCGTCATGGACGGTAAACGCCGCGACGAGTGCGCCTGGCCCGAACCCCGCAGACCCCAGAGTATCCTCGACGGCGCTCCCGGAAAAGATCCAACCGTTTTCGTCGGGCGCGAACGCGATGGGTAGGCGCTCCCAGGTCACGAGATCGCGGCTCGTCGCGTGTCCCCAATGCATGGGGCCCCACACGACGTCCTCGGGATAATATTGATAGAAAAGATGATACAGACCCCTTGAGTAGACGAGCCCGTTGGGATCGTTCATCCAATGGGCCTCGGGGGTAAAATGAAAAGCGGGACGGAATCGATCGGTGTCGTCTATCATAAAAAAATCCTTGATGCAAAAAAAAGGCGGGCATACACTGCCCGCCCGTACGCGTTGCCTCAACCCGTGCCGGACGCATGCCCGGCCCCGTAAGGCAGAAAATGATTTACCAAACGAAACCGACCGACATACCGACGCCGAATCCCGACGAGAAATAGTAGTACATCGGGACGTCGAATTTGACCGGGCCGGCATTGAGACCGATACCGCCCATCACGCGCGCGCGCGCAAGGGTCGGCTTGATATCGTTCGTGCTCGCGTCGACGGAGACGGAACCTTGTTTAGTTTCGGTATAGGGTACATCGGCGCTGATCCCGTTAACCGTCGTCGTGACACTCTTGACGGAAAGGGTACTTCTCGAGGTCGCGGTGATGTCGCTATGTCCAAACACGAGATCGACGCCAAGACCCGCGGTCACGTTCAGAACATACAGTAGTTGAACCGAGGTGACGGCCTCAAGGGGAATCGCGAAGGTCCGCATATCGACGCCGATGTCAACCTTCGGAACGGCCGTTAAAACGCCATTGACCGTGACGGGGATACCGCCCGTGGCCGTCGTCGCCATGCTAAAGCTCTGATCAATCGGATCAAGCGTGGTCGAGCTATCGAAGGTATTGCGCTGATAGGTAAGCCCCGAACCGACGCTCAAGCCGCGCCATTTGAGGAACCCAAGGCCAAGGCCTATCGGCCGCACGAGCATGTAGTTGACGCCTAAGCCGAAGGTCGTCGACTTCATGTCGAAGGAGGTATCGTCGGACCCGTCGTAGGATCCGTTATAGTAACCGCCCTTGACGTTGACGTAGACGCGCTTGGTCTTGTCGCCGAGATCGTTATTGAAGAGACCGAGAATCTTTCCGAGGTTGAAGCCGACGTTGAGGCTCACAGAGGGGGCGACGCCCGCGTATACGTCCGGATCGTCCGCGAGGGTATTCGAAAGATCCGAGATTACCGAGGGATCGGTCGAGGGAAGCTGAACGCCCAGCATGAAGCCGCCCATAACCGCGAAGGTCTTATAGCCCTCGAACCCCTGGAGGGTTGAAGACTGCGCCGCCGCCATGTTCGCGTCGGCAAAGCCCTTCGCGAGATCACTCTGATCGTCGAACTTGTCGAGCTCAGAGGTTGCCGAGGACTCATACTTAGCCTTTTCCGTTTGGAACTCAGTGCTTTTTGTGACATCGAACAAACTCGTCAACGCCGCATCGACCCCGGGTACATTACTCCCGGTAAAAGTGATCGCCGGCACCTCGATCTCAACCGTGATATCGGCGAACGCCTGCGCGCCAACCACCAAGAACGCGGTACATACGGCAAGGATTACTAGCTGAGTCTTTTTCATCGTACGCTCCTTCTCTATTCCGGCACCGTAAACAGGCGGAATTGTAAACGAATCTCGTAACAATGATAGCGCACCGCGGCGCCGCCGTCAAACCGGAGGGGATTCAGAAGGGTCTTCATCTTGGAATTTCTGGTAAATTTCCTCAAAACGCCCGATATTCTCGAGCATCACGGCGACCATATTCGGGTCAAACTGGGTTCCCGCGCCTTGCCTGATCCATTCGCGGGCGTCTGCCATCGTCATCGCGGGTTTATACACCCGCTTCGAGAGGAGGGCGTCGTACACGTCGGCGATGGCCATGATGCGGGCCTCGACCGGAATCGCCTC
>DAOPYF010000200.1:0-3296 GCA_035352735.1 Treponemataceae bacterium
CGGCCCGACCGCGCGCTCCTCGCGTATACCGCCAAGATCCGGGAGCTTTCCAAGGGCGTGCCGATCATCATCGGCGGCATCGAGGCATCCCTCCGCCGCCTCGCCCACTACGACTACTGGTCGAATACCGTAAAACGATCGATCCTCCTCGACACGAAAGCGGACCTCTTGGTCTACGGCATGGGCGAGCGCCCGATCCTCGAGATCGCCTCGCGCCTCGCCTCGCGCCTCGCCGCGCAAAATTCGCCAAGCGCGGCAAAAACGCCAAACGCGCAGGGCGAGCCACGCACGGTCGACGCGCGCATCGCCGCGGAAACCCTTCGCGGGATCCGCGGGACCGCGTGGCGCACGGGTAAGGAAGCAGACGTCCCCTCCGGCGCCGTGCGGCTTCCCTCCTTCGAGGAGATCCGCGCGTCGAAGGACGCGTACGGGCGGCATTTCATCCTTCAGGAACGGAACGCCGATCCCTTTAGCGCGAGCGTCCTCGCCGAGCGAAGCGAGGCGCGTTTCGTCGTCCAGGAACCCCCCGCGCTTCCCCTTGACACGTCCGCTTTCGACCGCGTCATGGAACTCCCCTACGCCCGGCGCTGGCACCCCGACTACGACGGCTCCGGCGGCATCCCCGGCCTTCAGGAGGTGCTCTTCTCGCTCACGAGCTCCCGCGGCTGCTTCGGCGCCTGCGCGTTTTGCGCGATCACCTTTCACCAAGGGAGGCTCATCCAAGCCCGAAGCCACGAGTCGCTCGAGCGCGAGGCGATCGCGCTGACGCATCACCCCGAGTTTAAGGGGTATATCCACGACGTCGGCGGGCCGACCGCGAACTTTCGGGTTCCCGCCTGCGACCGCCAGAAGGAACACGGCGCGTGCCCGGACCGCCAATGCCTCGGCGCCGAACCCTGCCCCGCGCTCAAAGCCGACCACTCGGACTACGTGTCGCTCCTCAGAAAGCTCCGCGCGATCCCCGGGATCAAGAAGGTATTCGTCCGCTCGGGAGTGCGCTTCGATTACGTCATGCTCGATTCCGACCGCACCTTTCTCCGCGAGCTCTGCGAGCATCACGTCTCGGGCCAGCTCAAGGTGGCCCCCGAGCATACCTCGAACCGGGTTCTCACGGTCATGCGAAAGAGTACCCTCGAAACCTATCGCGCGTTCGCGCATGACTTTCGGGAAATCAATGAATCCTTGGAGAAAAAGCAGTACCTCATCCCGTACTACATCGCGAGCCACCCCGGCGCCACTCTCGAGGACGCGCTCCACACGGCGCTTGAGCTCAAAAAAACGGGATTCGTGCCCGACCAGGTACAGGATTTCTATCCGACGCCCGGAACGCTCGCAACCTGCATCTACTATACGGGAAAGGACCCCTGGACGGGCGCCGAGATTCCCGTCGCGCGCGGCGCGCACGAGCGAGCCCTGCAGCGGGCGCTTCTTCAGTTCAATAAGCCTGAAAATCGCCCCCTCGTCCTTGAGGCGCTCGCCAAGCTCCGGAGAGAGGACCTCATCCCGGTATTGCTCGGATCAGGGGAAAGAAAAGCCAAAAAACGCGGAAATTCGGGGTCAGACCCCGCCCGGCCGCGCTAAAAAAAAGAGAAACGACTTAAAAAGCCGTTTCTCAGACGTACAGTAACGAAAGCTGGCGTTTTCAGAAAGGAAAATCGCCTTTTTTTTACGGCACTCCCTTCTACCGAGCCCGTCAGAGCCCACGGACTCGGGGTGTTGGAGCGAGTGCCCGGTTAGGGAAACGCCACCGCAGGCGAATCTCCCGTATCAAAGGCCGCTTCGCGGTCTTTTTACCACCACTTAAACAGAGCGCCGACGCGGGTGGTGTACCACACAAGGACGATCAGCGAGGTGATCGAGAGGATGCGGAACCAGTACGCGAGGGAAACGCCATTCTTGGCAAGGGTCATGCTCTCGAACAGGGCAAGCAACACCAGTAAGAGGAAGCCGACAAAGGCATAAACGCCGTACAACACCTGGCTATTCGCGACCGCGTCCAGGGAAAGGGTGAAAGATAGTATAAAAACGACGATGAAAACAAAGAAAAGTACGAGTATCGACTTGTTATCCATGTTTGCACAACTCCTTTCATTTATTATATCCCGCTCGATTTGCTTTGTCCATCTTATTTCCTTTCCACTTGCCCCCGCCCCCCGATTATGTTATTTTCTGGGTAACCTACCTTACAAGGATTTTTTATGACAATTGCCAAAGACAAGGTCGTCAGCATCGAATACACGCTGACCGACGACCAAAACGAAGTACTTGATTCCTCCGAGGGCATGGGCCCTCTTGAGTATTTGCACGGACACAATAACCTCATTCCCGGCCTCGAGCGGGAACTTGAGGGGAAGAAGGCCGGCGATACCCTCAAGGCATCAATCGCCCCGGCCGACGCCTATGGGGAGTTCCAGGACGCGCTCGTCGTCGAGGTTGACCGCTCCCAGTTCCCGGACGACGTCGAGATCACCGTCGGCATGCAGTTCGAGGCGGGAAGCCCCGAAGGCTCCCGCGTCGTGACCGTTACCGAGATCAACGACTCGAAGGTCACCGTCGACGCGAATCACCCTCTCGCCGGCGAGACCCTCAACTTCGACGTTAAGGTCATTTCCGTCCGCGACGCGACCGAGGAAGAGAAGGCGAACGGCCTCAAATCCGAGTGCGGCTGCGGGTGCGGAGACGACTGCGATTGCGACGATGACGAGTGCGGCTCGGGCGACTGTGGCTGCGGCCATCACCACTGATCCCGCTATCGGGAGAATAAACCGGCCCCCGGGCCGGTTTTTTTTAGCCTTTGAGCGAAGGGAGGGGTCCCGTGAAGACCGGAAACAAGGATACCGTCACCGCCTGGTTCGCCGCGCTTTGCTTCTTCCTCTCGACGATTGAGTACCTGATCCCGAAGCCGCTCCCCTTCCTCAGGCTCGGGCTCGCGAACCTTCCGGTCATGCTCGCGATCGGCATCCTCCCCTTTAGGCAGTTCTGCGCGCTGATCCTGATCAAGATCCTCGGTCAGGGGCTGATCGGCGGCACTCTCTTTTCGT
The DNA here is from genome assembly GCA_035352735.1 of Treponemataceae bacterium. GTDB lineage: Bacteria > Spirochaetota > Spirochaetia > Treponematales > Treponemataceae > Teretinema. The sequence goes on from DAOPYF010000200.1 coordinate 3,042, forward strand.
ACGTTTTCGCCTTCTCCGCGGTCGGAACCGTTTCCTCCGCGCTCGTCATGCTCGCCCTCAAAAAGGCCTTTCCGCGCGGCGCGTCCTTCGTCGGGATCAGCGTCGCCGGCGCGTTTGCCTCGAACGCGAGCCAACTCGCGCTCGCGCGCTGGTTTATCTTCGGGGAAAGCGCCTGGTACGTCGCGCCGCCCTTTTGCGCCGTCGGCGTGATCACCGGGGCGATCCTCGGGCTTTTCGCGAACCGTTATGCCGCGC
>DAOPYF010000201.1:0-3258 GCA_035352735.1 Treponemataceae bacterium
GCTATTACCCGAGCTTCCCAAGCTCGTGACGGGGGTCCGACTCCCCTCATCCGCTAAAATATGTCTTTTTTATTCTCCCCCATGACAAACTCAAGCTTCCCAAGCTCGGTGCCGTTCGTTGCCCCGCAACGGGGTCAGACCCCGATAGTTCGGGGTCTGACCCTTCGAGACATATACGTTTAGAGAGCAGGATTGTTGCCGATAACGTTTCCGGCAGCGTCGGTCTTCAGCGTGCCCTTCGATAAATCCATGACAACTAAGGCGTTGTTCCAGGGATCGCGTAATCTCGCGTAGAGGCCAGCCGCGATCTCGATGGGACCGAACTCGAGCGTGCCGCCCGCGGCTTCAATGCCCCGAATCGCGTCCGAGACGGATTCGACCAAGAGATAGGTTTCGGCCGGAAGCTGCCGCGTATGGATTACGATTTCGGTATCCGAATCGGCCATGCGGAGGGCCGCGGCAACGTTCCCTTCCCGCCACGCGCATTCATGGCCAAGTTTTTCGAAGAACGCAATTCCCTCGTCAATACTCGCGACCGGCAAGCTTATGCAATCGACCTTCTTAAAAAGCGGCATAGTGGGCGAATCCTTTTCTCATTTCTTTTTTTTATCCGCGCGCCGACGGCGCCATGGCGGACACGTTTTTTTTATTTCTCCGAGAGCGGAAAGGTGAGCCGCACGGCGGTTCCCGCGCCGGGAAGAAGCTCAAGCTTGGCGCCAATCTGGCGCGAAAGCGAGTTGATCAGAATCCAGCCGAGCGATTGCGCCTTTTCGGGCGAAAAGCCCGCGGGGAGGCCGCAGCCCGTATCGCTCACCGTCAGGGTAAGGGTCGGCCCTTCGAGGATGGCTTGTACCGAAATCGATCCGGTCGCGAGACCGGGAAAGGCGTACTCAAAGCTATTCGACACGAGCTCGTTCACGATGAGCCCGACGGGAAGCGCCGTCTCGGGCAAGACGCGAACGCTCGTCACGTCAAGGTTGACCCCAATCTGTTCCGGGGTCACGGAAAGCGCAATCTGCAGGTTCCGCACGATCTCGTCGATGTATTCGCCGAGATCGATCGACGCGCAATCTTCCGACCGGTAGATGAGGTTATGGAGGTACGCCATGGTATGGATTCTCCGCTGCGTTTCCTGCATGAGGAGCTTGTCCGTTTCATCGCGTAATAGATCGGATTGAAGGGCGATAAGGCTCGACATGACCTGGAGGTTATTCTTGACCCGATGGTGAACCTCGCGGATCAATGCCTCCTTTTCCTTCAGGTGCGCGACCATGCTCGCCTCTTGCGCGATCCGGTCGGTCACGTCCCGCGCGATGGAAAGCGCGTGGCCCGAGTCGAGCGGCACGATCCTGAACTCAAACGTCTTTTCGCCGAACGGGCTTTCGAGCGGCATTTCGATCTCGCGCGTCTCGCCCGTGTTTAGGACGGATTCGAGCGCCGCGGTCAGGCGGGCGGCATCATCAGGGCTCAATAAATCGGTGATGTTCTTACCGGCGACGCCGTCGGGCGGGAGCCCGGCAATCGGTAAATTCCCCGCGGAATACTTCACGAAAGAGCCGTCGCGGGAAACGATAAAGATGGAATCGGGGAATGCGCGGAGGAACGCGCGGTTGAGTCGGTCTGATTCCGCAAAAGCTGCCTGATTGCTTCGCCGCGACTTACGGGCGCCGATGAAGGCATGAAAGAGCGCGAGAAGTACGATCGCGGCGAAGCCTAGGGCAAACCAGAACCTCGGGGAGAAGGCGCATGCCAGGCTACCGGGGGAGGATACTTGAACCTCGGCGGTAAGGGGGGCTACCAGAAAAACGCCGACAAAGGACAAGAGCGAAAGCTGCGTGATTGCGCGACCGTTCATGCATACAGTATAGTCTACTTCCGGAGATTGAGATATGGAGTATTTAGAGGAACCGATCGAAAATGCGTTCGGGGCCCCAGTTTGGCATATCGCGGAAACGGCGAGCACCATGGATGACGCTAAAAACCTCGCAGCCCAAGGAGCGAGCGATGGCACGGCGATTTATGCGGACTACCAGCGCTCGGGCCGCTGCCGCGTCGAGGGGCGCGTGTGGGAGTCGACGGCGGGAGAGAACCTCCTTTGTACGGTCATCCTGCGGCGCGCGGCCGTCCCCGGGTTTACCCTCCGCGTCGGGATTGCCGCCGCGCGCGCCTTCGACGGCTATTTGCCCGAAGGCATTCATACAACCATCAAGTGGCCGAACGACGTCCTCCTCGGCGGAAAAAAACTTTCGGGCATCCTCTGCGAGACCGCAGGCGACGTGATCGCGGTCGGGACTGGCTTTAACCTCGGGCAGCGTTCCTTCCCGAGCGAGCTTACCGCGAGAGCGACCTCGCTCGCTCTCGCCCTCGAGGGTTCAGGCATTCCGCTCCCGACGCGCGAGGCCTTCCTCGCGCGCTATCTCCGCTGCCTCCACGAGGCGCTTACCGATGCCGACTGGGCCGCCGCGGTTACCGAGCGCCTCTGGAAGCGCGGCGAGCGCGTGTCCCTTCTTTCGGGCGATCCCGGGCGGAACGAGCTCGTCGAGGGCGTCGTCGAGGGTATCGGGCCCGCGGGGGAGCTTTTGTTCCGCGTCGCCGCGGATAGTTCTGCGGATGGGGCACCGGACAGGGCTGGAAGCGAAGGGAGTACTATCCGGCGGATCTTCTCCGGCGAGTTCCCCTATGGCGCGTAAAATAAGCCGATTCTTTACGAGCGATGGCGCCCTGGCATGCCACCCCGATTGAGGGGCCTCCGAACGACGACTCGCGCGAGCCGTGGGCCTTTCTGGCTCAATCTTCCCCACTTGCACCTTTCGCGGGCTCCGCGATATGATGGTTCATTATGTTAGACTACCGATTTATCAAGGAAAATCTTGACGCCGTTAAGGCCAATATCAAAGCGCGCAACATGAACGCCGACGCAGACCGCGTCGTCGCGCTCTTCGACAAGCGGACGGAGCTCGTTACCGCGCTCCAGGAACTCCAGACCAAGCGAAACGAGAACGCGAAGTCCATGAAGGGCAAGCTCTCGGACGACGAGCGCAAGCGCCTCATCGACGAGGGAAAGGCCATCAAGGACAGAATCGCCGCGAGCGAGGCCGAGCTCGCGAAGACCGAGGAAGACCTCGACGTCGCGGGACGCGCCATCCCGAACATGGCACACCCCGACGCCCCCGTCGGCAAGGAAGACAAGGAAAACACCGAGGTCAAGCGCGTCGGCGAGCCGACGAAGTTCGCCTTCGAGCCGAAGGACCACGTCCA
>DAOPYF010000202.1:0-3189 GCA_035352735.1 Treponemataceae bacterium
TCGCCGTTGTCGCGCCGCTCGTGGGATCGGTCCTTCAGGTCGAGGAACCGCACGATTCCGACGACGCCCCCGGCGAGCAGGAGTCCGCCCGAGGTATAGCCGACGATGCGATGCGCGTTGACCGAGCTCGGCATACCGATAAAGCGCGGCTTGAGCGGCTTTCCGCCGCCGGGGGTCGCGCCCGATTCCGCGTCGGTCGAGTCGCTCGGGTATTCCTCGTCTCCGGACACGCTCGCGCCCGAGGTCGCGTCCTCGTCGGCCATGCGGACGGCCATCGACTGATAGTCGGGAAGCGGCGTTCCCTCGGGGCGACTTTTCGCCGCGAGCGGGGCGCCGACTAGGATGGTAAGGAGGATGGCCAGCACTGCGAAAGGGACGGGGGGTGTTCTTTTCATAGTATCTTGAAGTATCGCGCCGCGAAGGGAAAAAGGCAACGGAACGATGAGGGCTCCGCGGTGCTGAGGCGAGTTTTTTCCTTTACAAGCCTCGTAAAAGCGCTCATCCTATTCTTCAGGATGGAAAAGAAGCTCTGGCCGATAGTCGCCCTTGTCATACTCCTTCTCGCCCTCGCGCCTGCCTCGCTTGTCGCGTCCCCAAAGGTCAGCCTTGACCTTCCCGCGCTCGATCCCTCCCTCGGGGCCCTCGAATCGGCCCTTGAGTCGGAAAGCGCGCGCTTCCTCGACGAATTGAACGACAACCTCGCAGACGTGATGGTGGAAAAGCCCCGCCTTATGAAGGGCTTTGGCGACGCCGCGGCGCGGGGGACGCTCGTTCCCTGGGCGTTGGGGGATTCCGTGCTTCCCTCGATCGCGTTTGGCCTTGGCGCCACCGCCTACGCTGACCCGCTCGACTGGAACGCGGGAGCCCGCGTCGCCGGCATGGACGAGTCCTCCGACGAGGCCGTCGGCGCCGCGATAGAACCCTTCGTCGTCGCCGCGCAATACCCGCTTGATCGCTGGTTTCCCCGCTACTACGCCTCGGGTTCGCTCGGGCTCATGTCTCTCTCGACGGACGCCTTTCGCCTCCGCGCGTTTTCCCTCGGGCTTTCCGTCGGTTATCGCTTTCCCGGAAAGTCCTCGGGCGCCTTTGAATGGCTTGGCGTGACGGTCGAAGGCGGCGCCGACGTCGCTTGGTCGAGCTTTGGCGTATTCTTCAAGCCGGGCCGCGTTTCGCAAACGCTGACCCTCGACGAGGATGGATCGGGTCCCCTTGAGCCCTTTGACTCGACGCTTTCCGTCGATCCCGAGGTCCTCGCCGCGCTCAAGACGCGCGCGCTCGCCGTCACCGGCGCCGTGTCGACCGGGATTTCGATTATTGACGCGATTACCCTTTTCGGCGGCGCGGGGCTTACCCTATCCGCCGCGCGTTCGGAACTTACCCTTGAATCGGACGACGAGGTTACCATCACGGGTCCGCTCGCCGCTCTCGCCCGGTCGGATTGCCGCGTTCGGACCTCGGGCGCGGTCTGCTCGGGGGGGGAAAGCTCAGCGGGATTCTTTCTCGAAGGATGCGCGCGGTTCGGGGCGGGCGCGCTCTCGTTGAGCGTGCCGGTCGTCTGGAGCCCGGCGCGCTCGTTTGGCGTCGGTCTTTTCTTGGGGGTGAACTTTTGAGGCGGCTCGCGGTTCCCCTGAAGCTTGCTTTTCTCCTCGCGCTTGTGGCCTTTCCCTCAGTCGGCGCGGCGGCGGAAGGGCCTCTTCCGGGAAGGCTGCTGTTTACGGCTACTTCGTGGGAAGGGGAAGTCTTTGGTCCCGACGCGGGGTTCGGCGCTCTCGGCGGGCTTTCGCTCGAGGGCTTCCCCTTGCGGTACGCGACGGGGACCCTTTCGCTCGGCTACCGCTGCCCGCGCGTCGACGGGGACATCGTCCCGACGCCGGGCGCGTCGCTTCTCCTGGGGTGGCGCTTCCCAATCCCCGGTGCCGTCTCGCTCACGCCGCTTCTTGGGCCTTCGGTCGATATCGCCGCGGCGGGCTACGCGCCCGACGTTACCGTAAACGCGACGGCAGGGCTCAGGATCTCGGCGCTCTTAACGGGACGCGACTATCTGACGATCACGCCGTCCCTTTCTATTCCCCTGGGCTCCGCCTCAGGCCTCCGCGTCTCGCTTGCGGTGGGAACTCGGCGCGAGCGCCCCTGGTTTATCCCGATTCACGAGGTGCGCCCCACGCTCACGGCGCGTCCCGCGCTTTTCTCCCCGGACGGGGACGGAACCGACGATTTCGTGACGCTCACCCCCGGCGCGGCCTCGCCGAAATCGGTCGCCCGCTGGACGCTCATCGCCTATGCCTCCGACGGCTCGCGCTGGCGCGGCTTCGAGGGGGAAGGGCGATTGCCCAAACGGATAGAGTGGGACGGCAAGTCGGACGACGGGCAGAGCCCCGACGCGGGCGAGGATTTCGCGTTGGTCTTGAGGACGTACGACGCGCTCGGCCGAACCGGCGGCGCGGACGCGCGGGTCACCGTCACGATCGACGTGCTCGTCATCAAGGATGGCGACCGGTATAAGGTGCGCGTGCCGAACATCCATTTCCCGCCGGACTCCGCCGAGCTTTCGGATGCCTCGTCCCGTGAGCTTATCGAGGGGAACCGCGCGGTCCTCGAGCGCCTCGCCGCGCTCTTCACCCGCTTCCCGGACTACAGCCTTACCGTCGAAGGCTACGCGAACGCCGTCCACGCGGACGACCCCGCGCGGTTCGCCATCGAGCAGGAAACTGAGCTCCTGCCGCTTTCGCAAAAGCGCGCCGACACGGTCAGGCGCGCGCTCATCATGCTTGGGGTCGATGGATCTCGGATATGGGCGAAAGGCTACGGCGGGGTTCGCCCGGTCGTCGGGTACGCGGAACGGGCCGGCGCCTGGAAAAACAGAAGGGTGGAATTTATTCTGTCGCGGTAAGGGGCGCGGCCTCGCGCGAAGCGATATTGCGCGGCGCGCGCGCAAGGCTCGAGGAAAAGGCCGAAACGAGGCTCCCCGAAAGGACTAAGGCGATGCCCCGATGCGCGGCGTCCGGGTCGGGGTTGTCGTCCGCGGCGCGGTAGATCGCGGCGAAGCCGAACGCCGAAAGCGCTATCCCGAAGGCGATTCCCGCCCATCCGGCGGTTTGCATAACCTTGGCGCGCCTCGAAGCGTCAGCTCCTGAGTCCGCTCCCGCGAGGATCCCGTCGAGCAAGGGCCGCTCCTGAGGGGCGGGAATC
>DAOPYF010000203.1:0-3122 GCA_035352735.1 Treponemataceae bacterium
TTGATCGCCTGCATGGAGCGGAGGAGCGGGGTCTTCTTGTCGAGCGCCTCGCCGTGGTAACCGACGAAAGCGGTGGGGATCACGAGGGTCTTGCAGTTCCCGTCCTCGGACAGGTACGCGGGGCTCGTGACGTCCCATGCGGTGTAACCGCGGGCCTCGAAGGTCGCGCGGAGTCCGCCGGAGGGGAAGCTCGAGGCGTCGGGCTCGCCCTGGATAAGTTCCTTGCCCGAGAATTCAAGGATCGCGCGGCCATCGGCGGTCGGGGAGATGAATGAATCGTGCTTTTCGGCGGTGAGGCCCGTCATCGGCTGGAACCAGTGGGTATAGTGCGTCGCACCCTTCTCGATCGCCCAATCCTTCATCGCATTCGCGACGACCTCGGCGCAGGCAGTGGTCAGTTCGCACTGGCCGGCCTGAACTTCCTTCAGTTCTTTGTAGATTGCCTTAGGAAGACGATCCCTCATGACGGAATCACCGAACGCGTTTATGCCGTACATTTCGTTAAAGGGCATACCTTACCTCCTGATTCTCCGGCTAACCGGAATTTGCCTGAGTACCCCTTTGCACACACGGCTGTATTTAGAATTATGTATTTTTATACCAAATTATGCATATTTGTGCAATTGCACAAGGGGCTTTTTTCCGCGCTTCTTTTCGCAACTATGGTGCCCCGAGATCGAAAGGTCAAGCGATTTTTCGGCAAAAAGGTCAGCGACTCATGACCGAAAGGATCTCGGCGCTCCCCTGGGAAAGATTTGACGTTCGCTCGGCGATAACCTCGAGAAGGTGGACGGTATCCTGCACATTCCGGGAAAGCGTGCCGAAAGACGCCGAGAGCTCGGTATTGGAACCCGCGATGCCGGTCACGCCCGAACCGATGCTCGAGAGAAAGCCCGCGATCTCCTCGGAATTTTTCTGCGTGGTAGCGGCGAGCTTCCGGACCTCGCCCGCGATGACCGAGAACCCCGCGCCTGCCTTTCCGACGTGCGCGGCCTCGATGCTCGCGTTGATCGCGACGACGTTGATGACCTCCGCGATGCCCTCGACGTCCGAGACGAGCGCGCCGGCCTTTTCGAGCATACCCGCGAGGGATTTGGTTCTGCGCTCCATTTCCCCCATGTCCTCAAGGCTTTGTCGACCCAGGGCGCCAAGGCGCTCGACCTCCTCGCGCCGCTCGGCTACCGTTTTCGAGATATCGGCTATCGAATCGATCATGGGGCGGACGAGAAGCTCGATCTTGCGGCTTCGTTCCTCGATCTCGCGCTCGGCGAGCAAGGTCCGCTCGATGAGCGTAGCGCCCTGGAGCGCCGCGCTTAGCTCGACGGTAATCGACTCGTACGCGGTTCCCGACTTCGTCGCTTGCCCGAACACCGCGTAACCGAGAAGATGCTCGCGATAATAAAGGGGCTGAACGATCAGCGCCCCCTTGTCCGACGAAAGCGCGCGCATCGACTCGGGAAGGACAGACCGCGGGGAAAAGGACTCGCCCGGAAAATCGACGGCTTTACCGTCCCTGACGGCGGCGATAACCCGCGCGCCCCCAAGGGGCTTCTCTGAGTCATCAAAGCGGCACAGGAAGGCGGACGATATTCCGATCGACTGAAGGCCCTTAGCCATCGAGGCCTGAATGTTCTCGAGCGAAGAGCTCGTTAGGATATCGCGAACGACGGAGGCGAGCCGCTCGGCGTCGCGAGCCTGGTCGGCGCGTTTCAGGAAGAGGAGTTGCCGCTCGCGCTCGGCGAGCGCTGCCTGCGCCCGCCTGAGAATCGCGGGACTCGCTGGATTCGCGGAAGCGATCCGCGATAAGTCGCCCAACACGGCATTCCACCGCTCGCCATTGCCAGTGCCGTCGAACCCCTCGTTGAAAAGATCGGCGAACGAGGAAAGAAGCGCGTCGGGATCGGCGCCATCGCGGGAAAGCTCGGCCGCGATTGCCGAAACGCGACCCTTGACCGAGACCGAGGCGTCGGGAATCCGCGAAAGGGCGAGCCGCTCGGCCTCGTTTGCCGATAGGGCGCCCGTTTCCCCATACGCGCTCACGGAGGCGGCAAGACATCCGCACGATTGCCGCCGAACGAAGGTCGGCCGCACGCAACTCTCGAACGGGATCGTCTCGCCGCGAATCTTCCTCAGGATGAGGTCGACGGCCTGTCGCCCCTGCTCGTAAAGCGGCTGGCCGACCGTCGAAAGGGGCGGCATCGAAACGGCGGCGAGCTTCAGGTCGTCAAAGCCGGTAATCGCGACGTCCGAGGGAACCGCGAGCCCGAGCTCACGAAGCGCGCCAAGGGCGCCGAAGGCCATGCCGTCGTTCGATGCCACGATGGCCTCAGGCCTGAGGGAGAGCTTTCCGTACCAATGCCTCACGGCGTCGCTTCCCGACGGCACGTTGAAGTCGCCCTCGTAGATGAGCCTGGGGTCTGGGGTAATGCCGCTTTCGCGAAGGACCGCGAGGAAGATCTCCTTGCGCCGGTCAGCCTCGAGGTTTCCCTTGGGTCCCGTAATGAAGGCGAGGTTTCGATATCCGTGATCGCGTATCAGGTGCAGGATGATCTCCCGCATCCCTGAGTCGTTGTCCACGATCACGCGGGGCACGCGCGAGCCGGCGGGACCGACGCTGACGAGCGGCTTCCCCGAAAAACGCGCGCAAAACCCGTCGAACGCCTCGGGCGTTATCGCGTTGCCGATGGACCCGCCGCAAAGGACGATCCCGTCGATATCCTCGGGGGCAAGATCGTACGCGACGTTTTTCATGCGCTCAAAGGGATTGAGCGAGCTGAACCCGATCGCCCCTCCGACGAAGGTAATCACCCGAGCGCCCGCGTCGCGCGCCGCGTCCGTCACTCCCTGCCAAATCGGCTCCTGATAACCGCTGGTGCCCGTAAGCGAATCGACGAAAAAGCCGATGGTCATTTTCCCTGTCCTTTAGTTCATCTATTGCGGACGCTCAGGCACGTACGTGCCCGCGCGCGCGTTGCCATAATCGCGTTCGGCGAAACCGCTTAAGTACCGATTATAACCAAACGAGCGAAATCAGTCAGCCGTCGAGAGGCTGCCCCATATCTGCGGATCTTCCTGCCCGAGCCGCCAGAACGAGATATTCTTGACCGAGGCCTTTTCGTACA
>DAOPYF010000204.1:0-3076 GCA_035352735.1 Treponemataceae bacterium
TCAGCGCGCCGAAAAGCGCGTCGGTCTGGATCTGGGGCGAAAGGGAAAAGACCATGACGGTCTCGAACACGCCGATGCCGCCGGGAAGGTGGCTCGTCGCGCCGGCGAGCTGCCCGATCGCGAAGATCGCGACGAACGGAAGGAACTCGGGCCGCCCCTCGGGGAGGAGCGTGTAGAGGACCAGCGCCGCGAGCACCCAATCGAGCGAGGCCGCGATCGTCTGCGCGAAGGCTATGCCGGGGCGCGGGAAATCGAGGGCGAACGTCTTGATCCTCAGGCCGCGCCTTCCCGTCGCGCAGGCGACGAGATACGCAAAGACGGCGAGGAGGAGGAGGAGCCCGAGCAGGCGGAACGAAAGCGGCATCCGAGTGAGGGAAGCGACGGCGGGAACCCCCGCGACGAGGGACGCCCCGCCCATGACCGCGAGCCCGATCCAGAAGGTCGAGACGCAAAAGGTGACGATCTTGGCGATCGTCGCCCCGTCCACGCCCCAGGACGAGTAAAAGCGGTACCGAAGCGCGCTCGAGCCAAAGAGCGAGAGCCCGATGTTGTAGCTGAACACGTAGCTCATGAACGACGCGAAAGCGGTCCGCCGATACGCAAGACGCACGCCTGAGTATCGGAGCGCGAGAGCGTCGTAGAAGGTAAGGACGAAGTAATTCAGAGCCGTCAGCCCGAGCGCCGCGAGGATCAGGCAGGGCGAGTACGAACGGAGATGGCTCACCAAGTCATGGTAATGGTAGTTCCGGAGAGCCCGATACAGAAGAAACAGGGCAACGACGAAAAGCCCCGCGATCAAGACAGGCCCGAGCACAGAGAGGATCCTTCGAGGGAACCCCCGATCGGTTTTTTCGCGCGCGTCTATTTCCATGCTTTTTACTATATCCCAGAGGAACCTTGAGTGCAATTGATGGCAAACCGGCCGCACGCCGCCGTGCCGGGGAAGATCGGGCTCACCTTGCGCGAATCGAGACCTTCTGTCAATAATGCTTCATTAAGGATAAAAAGTTATGGTGTTTATTCTTGCCATTGCCCTTTTCGCCATTTCCTCCTTTATGGCGGTATTCGCGTTCCTTTCAATCAGTCGAGGCCGAATGACCGCCGCGGGGATCCCGCTTTCCCTCCTCCTCATCGCCCTCGCGATCTACTCGGGAGGGTACGCAGGCGAGCTCCTTTCGGCAACCCTCAAGGCGAAGCTTATTTGGAACGCGATTCAGTATCTCGGGATTTCTTTCCTTCCCGCGCTCTGGATTCTTTTTACCGCAAGGTACGTCAACGTCCAGCGACTCTACCGAAGGTCCGCTATCGCGCTCCTCGCGGCGATCTCCCTGACGACGCTCTTCGGCGCCTTAACCGACGGCTTTTTGCATCTCCGCTACTCGTCCGTTTGGATCGATTCCACAAGGCCCCTCGGCGTCCTCGCCTTTACCCGAGGGCCCCTCTATTGGTCGCATACGGCGTTTTCCTTCGTTGCGCTCACCATCGGCACGACCCTACTCTTGAACGGCCTCGTCACGACGCCCCGGTACTTCAGGCGCCAGCTCCTCCTCATGCTCGCCGGAACCGCGCTTCCGTGGGTCAACTACGTCCTCTACCTCGCGGGACTCAACTTCCACGGGGTCGACACGATCCCGTTCAGCATGTTCCTGTCCGTGGTGTGCTTCGGCACGGCCATTTTCCGATACCGGATACTCGACGTGATACCGGTCGCGCGGAGCCGCGTCTTCGAGACGATGGCCGACGGCGTCATCGTGCTCGACACGTACGGGCGTATCGCGGACTTTAACCGAAGCGCCGCGCGCGTCTTGCCCGAACTCGTTCGGGACGTGATCTCGCAGGACGCGGTGAAAACCCTCGCGGGCCGCGAGGCGCTTTGCATGAACATCGAGATGAACGTCGAGGCGGATTTTTCGTTCACCCTCGGTTCCGGGGAAGCCGCGCGAAACTACGTCGCCAAGATCTCGTTTATCCGCAACCATAACGGCGAGCAGATCGGCCGCATCGCCATGTTTCAGGACAACACGGAAACCTCGCGGCTGCTTGCCCGGCTCAAGGAGCTCGCCACGCTCGACTCGCTCACCGGCATCAGCAACCGCCGAAACTTCATGGATCAGGCGAGCAGGCAGATCGCGCTCCTCGCGCGCGGGGGGAAGCCGATGGCATTCGTCCTCCTCGACCTCGACAACTTTAAAAGGCTTAACGATACCCACGGACATCTCGTGGGCGACGAGGCGCTCAGGCGCGTCGCGAAGGAGCTTGTCTCGCAGGTACGCCCAGGCGACGTCGTAGCCCGTTTCGGCGGCGAGGAATTCATCTGCATCCTTTCGGAAGCGACGCCTGATGCGGCGCCCCTGGTCGCCGAACGAATGCGAGCCGCCATCGAGGGGATTTCCATCCCGCTCGAAGACGGCTCGTCGGCCCGCGTCACCGCGAGCCTCGGCGTTCAGTGCGTGGATGCGGTCACGGGAACCGAAAGCATCGACGCGCTCCTCGCGCGCGCGGATACCGCGCTCTACGCGGCGAAGGAAGGGGGCCGCAACCGCGTCGCGGTATGCCGCGAACCCTCAGTCTGAGAGCGCTTCCGTGACGGCGTCGGCGAGGACGGCGTCGACCTCAAGCGCCGAGGCCAAGTTCTTCGCTCCCCCGGAGGCCTTCTCGAGCCCGCGGGCGAGCTCGATGATCAAGGCGGTTGCCTTTTCCGTAGGGACCTTTTCAGTGTTGACGACGAGATCGAAGGCGGACGCGGGCTCGACCTTCTTGCCGTATGCCGATTCCATAAAAAGCGAGCGGACTCGGTCTCGTTCCTTCGCGTCCTTTTCGGCGGCGCTGAAGTCCGCGAGTTTGAGAACCTCGCGCAACCGCTTGGCCCTCGCCTCGAGCGGCGCCTGGATGCGCACGTTCAGGACGTCGGCGAAACCGCCGAGGACGACGTATCCGCCGCGCCCGACGATAACCGCGTTACCCCGTTTCGCGATGGCGCGGAACGCCTTATTCATCATGGCGACCATGGCCTCGCGCTGGTCGGATTTCTGCGAGTCGAACGCGTCCCAAAAGGCCGGCGCGTTGTCGTAGACCT
>DAOPYF010000205.1:0-3042 GCA_035352735.1 Treponemataceae bacterium
CGTCAACTTTACATTTTCCGCATTAATGTTATAATCGATTTATGATGACGCTCGTGGCTCCCTGCGCGATTGGGGCTGAAAAGGTACTCACCAACGAACTGAAGCAACTCGGCTTCGTCCCAGAAACGATCGCGACCGGCAAGGCCCCGGTGGGCCGCGTGGCGTTCGCGCCTTCCCCCGAAGAGGCCGCCCTCGGCGACGCGGGCTTTCTCGCCGCGGCGTACCGCGCGAACCTCAATCTCCGTACCGCGGATCGCGTGTACGCGCGGCTTGCCCAGTTTCCCGCCGCGGATTTCGAGGCCCTGTTCGAGGGCGTCAAGGGCGTCCGCTGGCAGGACTGGTTCCGCAAGGACGTCCGCGTGACGGTCGACAAGGTCCGCACCCACGGCAGCAAGCTTTCCTCCGAGCACTCGGTCCAGGGCGTGACCCATAAGGCTATCTACGAAACCCTCGGCGCCGCCTGGCGCATGACCAACCTCCCCGAAACGGGAGAGGAAGCGACCGTGCGCGTGTACGTCGAGCAAAACGAGGTAAGCGTTCTCCTCGATCTTTCGGGGATGCCGCTCCATCGCCGGGGCTACCGCACGGCGGGCGGCGAGGCGCCTATCCGCGAGACCCTGGCCGCCGTCCTTTTGCAGCTCATGAGTTGGCGGCGGAAAACCCCGCTCCACGACGCCTTTTGCGGCTCGGGTACCATCCCGATCGAGGCGGTTCTCTACGCGCACAACATCGCCCCCGGGCTCGGCCGCTCCTTCGCGCTCGAGACCCTCGTGCCCTTCGTCGGGGACGCCCCGCGCGCGATGATGGCCGCCGAGCGGATCAAGGCCGCCAAGGCCATCCGGACCGACTGCCTCGTCCGCGTGACCGGCAGCGATATCGACCCGAAGGTGCTCCTTTCCGCCCGCGGCAACGCCGAGCGGGCGTGCGCGATCGCGGGAAAGGCCCTCCAGGACGCGGGTATCGACGCGCGCATTATTCGGCCCGACTTCGCCGAGGCCTCCTTCGCGGACCTTTCGGCGCCGTACGATTCGGGCCTTCTCATCTCGAACCCGCCGTGGGGCGAGCGGCTTGAGGACAAGGACTCCGCGCGCGCCCTGTATTCCTCGATGCATCGCCTGTTTACCGAATTCCCCGGGTGGGAGTTCGGTTTCATCACGAGCCATGAGGAGTTCGAGCAGGCCATCGGGAAAAAGGCAGATAAAAAAAGAAAGCTGAAAAGCGGGAACCTAGATACCTGCTTTTATATGTATGAAAAGGGAGCTCAGTAGCATGGCGATAGTCGTCGAGCACGAGAAACGACGGTATGAGATCCTCGAAAAGGCCTTGGACGTCTTTATCGAGGAGGGTTACGAGGACGCGACCTTCCAGAAGATCGCCGATCGGTGCGGGATCACGCGCACCACCCTGTATCTCTATTTCAAGAATAAGCGGGAGATCTTCACCTGGAGCATCAAGCAGCTCACCGACAGCATCGAAAAGGACCTCAGGGCGACGATGGCGATGGACGAGCTTTCGCACGCGAAGCGGTTCGAGACGGTCATGCACACGATCCTCGACCGCTGCTTTGAGAACCGCCGCCTATTCAACGTCGTCCTTACCTACCTTTTACAGGCGCAGAAAACCGGCAAGGATCCCGATTCACGGGTGAAGCGCCGAACGATCCGGCTCCGCCACCTCATCTCGCAGATCCTCATCGCGGGCAGAAACGCGGGCGAGTTTCGGATGACGAACGTCAAGGAAGCGAACGATCTCTTCTATGGATTAATCGAATCCGCGATCTTCCGCATCGCGATCCTTGACCATGGCACGACCGACGACATGAAGGCCGCGATCTCCCTTGCCGTCCGAGGGCTTGCCATTTCGACATAAGTATTGACTTTTGTCATAAAAAAGATACAATGACCGTAGCGCTGGCAATGACGTAATGACGTAAAATGTCAGACTGGAGGACTACATGCCCGTTTTTTTGTTTCCCGGACAGGGAGCCCAGTTTACCGGTATGGGGATGGACCTCTATGAGGCCGATGTTCCCGGCGTTCGCGAGCTTTTCGCCACCGCGAGCGGCATCATTGGCAAGGACGTCCGCGAGCTTCTCTCGGCGGACGCCGAGACGCTCAAGCGAACGGACGTAAGCCAGGTAGCCATCACGGTCGCCTCGCTCGCCGCCGTGCGCGCGCTGAAAGCGAAGGGCTTAACCCCCTCGGCTTGCGCGGGTTTCAGCCTCGGCGAATACCCGGCCCTCGCCGTTTCGGGCGTCATTACCGAATCGGACGCCATCCGGCTCACGATCGAGCGCGGCCGCATCATGCAGGAAGTCGCCGACGCCCTGACGGCCGAGGCCATACTCGCCGCGAAGAAGGCCTCGGGCGGCGCCGAGCTTGACGACGCGGCCCTCTCTTCCGCCTGCCCCGGCATGGCCGCGGTTTTGGGCCTTTCCCCGGAAAAGGTCGACGAGGCGATCGCGTCCCTCGGCGGCGGCAAATCAGGAACGCTTCGCCTCTACGGCGCGAACTACAATAGCCCCCTTCAAACCGTCATCTCGGGAACCGCGGACGCCCTCTCGCTCGCCGAGGGAGCCTTCAAGGCCGCCGGAGCCCGCCGGGTCATCAGGCTTAAGGTCGCCGGTCCCTTCCACTCGCCGCTCATGGCGAAGGCCGGGGATCGGTTCTCCGCGCTCCTTGACGGCGTCTCCTTCGCTGACCCCAAGATCCCCCTTTTCTCGAACGTAACCGGACAGCGCGTTACCGACGGCGCCGAAGCCAAGCGATGCGCCGTCCTGCACATATCGAATCCCGTCCTCTGGACGACCGAGGAAGCCGCCATCGCGGCCTTTATCGCGTCCGAAGGCGGGGAGCTCTCGCTTATCGAGGTTGGTCCCGGCAAGGTCCTGAGCGGACTCTGGGCCGACTCAAAGCTCGGCGGCACGGCTCAGCCTTACGCCGAATTCCTCGCCTGAGCCCCGGGCTCAGGGCCTACATACGGAGAAAACCATGCTATTACAGGGAAAGACCGCGCTCGTGACGGGCGCAAGCCGCGGCATCG
>DAOPYF010000206.1:0-3030 GCA_035352735.1 Treponemataceae bacterium
CGCGCGGCCTTTCTGGAGGAACCGATGGGAATTATCCTCGCGATGCAGGGCGCTGCCGCACAGGGCGTTCTGTGGGGAATCATGACGCTCGGGGTGTATATCACCTTCAAGATACTGGACTTCGCCGACCTCACGGTCGACGGAAGCTTCGCGCTCGGGGGGGCCGTCAGCGCGGTCCTCATCGTTCACGGGATCAATCCCTATATTAGCCTCGCGATCGCCTTTCTCGCGGGCGCGGCCGCCGGCTACGTCACGGGCTTTCTCCACACGAAACTGAAAATCCCCGGCATCCTCGCCGGCATCCTCACGATGATCGCCCTTTATTCCATTAACATCCGCATCATGGGTCAGGCGAACACCCCGCTCCTCGGCGTGGGCACGATGCTCAGCGCGCCCGCGGCCTGGTTCGGCATGAGCAAGACCGTCGGCTCGCTCGCCATCGGCGCGCTCTTTTCCGCGATCATCATCGTCTCGATGTACTGGTTCTTCGGCACCGAGCTCGGGAGCTCGGTCCGCGCGACGGGCAACAACGAGCGCATGGTGCGCGCGCTCGGGGTCAACACGAACTCGATGAAGAACATCGGCATCATGCTCTCGAACGCGCTCGTCTCGCTTTCGGGCGCGATGGTCGCGCAGAGCCAGGGCTACGCCGACGTCGGCATGGGAACGGGAACGATCGTCATCGGGCTCGCCTCCATCATCATCGGCGAGGTCATCTTCGGCAAGCGATTCTCCTTCTGGTACCTTCTCACCTCGGTCGTCCTCGGCTCGGTCATCTACCGCATCATCATCGCGGTCGTCCTCCAGCTCGGCCTCAAGTCGACCGACCTCAAGCTCCTGACCGCGGTCATCGTCGCCTTTGCGCTCGCGCTCCCCGTCGTTCGCGGCGACCTCCGCAAGCGGAAAAACCGAAGGCTGAACCGTCAGCTCTACGCGGGCGACGCCGCCGCGACGGCAGCCGCAACCTCGGCCGGCGGGGAAGGAGGCCAGAAATGATCAAGCTCATCGGCGTCTCAAAGACCTTCAACCCCGGCTCGATCATGGAAAAAAAGGCGCTCATCGACGTGAACCTTGAGCTCCGCGAGGGCGAGTTCGTCACGGTCATCGGGGGAAACGGCGCGGGAAAATCGACGCTCCTCAACCTCATCGCCGGCGTCTCCGAGGTCGACTCGGGGCGCATCCTCTTTGACGGCATCGACGTTACCGACCAAAAGGAACACGCGCGCGCGCGGCATCTCGGCCGCGTCTTCCAGGACCCGATGCTCGGCACCGCCGCGAATATGGAAATCGAGGAAAACCTCGCGCTCGCCTATAGGCGCGGCGCGCGGAGAACCCTTCGCTGGGGAATCACCCGCGAGGAGCGCGAGCTCTACGCCAAGCGCCTCGCCGCCTTCGACCTCGGGCTCGAGACCCGGCTGAAAAGCAAGGTCGGCCTCCTCTCGGGCGGGCAGCGCCAGGCGCTTACCCTCCTCATGGCGACGCTCACCAAGCCGCGGCTCCTCCTCCTCGACGAGCACACCGCGGCCCTCGACCCCAAGACGGCGCGCAAGGTCCTCGACCTCACCGACGAGATCGTTCGCCGCGACGGGCTCACCACCTTCATGGTCACACACAACATGAAGGACGCGATCAAGCACGGGAACCGCCTCATCATGATGAACGCCGGAAGGATCATCTACGACGTCTCGGGCGATGAAAAGCAAAGCCTCCAGGTCGCCGACCTCATGAAGAAATTCGAGAACGTCAACGGCGAAGGCGTCGTCAACGACCGCATGCTCCTCGGGTAAGCTGTCCTCGCGAGGCGCCTGAGCGGCCGCGGGCCTTTGCGCGTCTCGCCCCAAGACCATAATGGGGGGAAGTGGAAAAGCCCGCGCGTGATCGGCGATTCCCGCGAGCGGCGCCGTCAGGAGACCCGCGCGCTACTCCCCCTCGGCCGGAACGAGGTTCCGGCCTACCCCCACTCCTTTATTTCCCGCAGAAGCGTGCTATCCTGTGCGTTGAACGCGTTAGCGTTTACCAAACCATTTAAAGGATTGCGCGCATGGCAAATGAAACCCTTTTTCCGAAGAAGGCGTCCGCCTCGTTTTTTTGCGTTCTCGCGGTGATGTTCGCGTTCGCGCAGACAGAGCCTGCGGGAAGACCTGACATGGAAGCGCTTTCGCGCCAGGGCGAAGCGGCGACGGAATCCCTTCGCGCGCTCGAGGATTTTATGGAAGGCGAAAGCCAAAAGGCCGACCTTCGCATCGCCCTCGTCAACGCGGTCAAGAACGACGACCTTGCAGCCCTTCGCGGGGCCGAGGCGAAGGGCGCAAACCTTGCGTACGCGCAACCCGAGACGGGTGAGACGATTTTACAGGTCGCGTCCTATTGGGGCGCCCTTGAATGCGCCAAGTACCTCATCAAGTCGGGGCTTGACCCAAGGGCGAAGACGACGACGGGCACGACGAGCCTCCATTCCGCGTGCATGCTCGACCGCGCGCACCTCGGTCCCGAATGCGCGCCGCTCAGAAAAAAGAAAGCCGCGCTGATTCGGTATTATCTCTCCTCCGGCTACGGTAAGCCCGAGGACATCGCGTGGAACGTCGTCTGGAACGTCGGACATCTCGCGGCGAGCATGGATAACGCGGAAGCCCTCGAGGCGCTGAAGGCGTCGGGCGTCGACATCGACGCGCCAATGGCCCAGCTTCAGATCAGGCCGCTCGCGTGCGTCGCGGGGAGCGCGCGCCTCGAAACCGTGAAGACGCTCGTCAAGCTCGGCGCGAATGTATCGGCCGAGACGGGCTACGGGATGACCGCGCTCGACGAGGCGATAGAAGGCGGTAACGAGCCCGTGGCGAAATACCTCTCGTCGGTCGGCGCGAAGCGGGGTTCGTTCGCGGCGCTCCTGGAGGAGGCGACCGAGGAAGCAAAGCGCCAAGAACTCGAATCTCGCGAGGCGTATGAATCGGAGAAGGGGCTTCCGCTCGTGCAGGCTTGCTGGGAAGGCGACCTCGCGCGCGTAAAGGAGCTCGTCGCCGGGGGGATTGGGCC
>DAOPYF010000207.1:0-2994 GCA_035352735.1 Treponemataceae bacterium
CGCCGGATTGCGGGAGCGAGAAATCTGGCTTGCCCGTGAGCCCGCGGATCGTCGCCTCGAGCTCGTCGTCGGAAGCCCAATAATCGGGGAGGACTCCCGTTCCCTCGCCCGCGGAAAAGGAAAGGTCAAAGTTCAGCTCCGCCGGAATCAAGAGGACGATCCCGGAATGCGGGAGCGCATACGGCTCGGGGTCGCCGCATCGCATCGCGCCCTCGCTGTTCTCTCCGACGATCGTGACCCCGGGAACCGAGCGGCACGCGCAGAGGAGCTCCGCCGCCGACGCGCTTCTCCGGTTGACGAGGACGATAAGCCGCTTTCCCGGCTCGATCGGCTTGAGCGATGCGGTCCGCGTGATGGCGCGGATCCAATACCGGCGGGGATTCGCGCGCTGATTGTCGGCCTCGATCCGTTGCGCCTTGCGGTTCAGCGTATTCGTGTCGTTCCCGGTACCGAGGTCCCAGAAGCCTGCAAGCTTGGCCTGCGCGATTCCCGGCGACGAGAGCGCGGCGGCCTCTGGCATGAAGTCGGACGCGGGTCGGTTAAAGACGGCGGCCGGGATGGCCGAGGCCGTTTCGACGTAGCCGCCCGAATTATCCCGAAGGTCGACGACGACGGCGGTCGCCCGCGACAAATCCCTAATGCGAGCCGCGATCTCCGTGAGGCGCTTCTTTCCCGACTCGGAGACGCTCGCGGTCCCGTCGGTCGCGGAAAAGCTCGGGACGCGCAGATACGCGACGTCTCCTTCGAGCGCGAAAAGGGGCTCGCCGATGCCGACGGCGGGCGATGAGGCGGATGAAGCGAGCGGTACGCGGACGCGGGCGTTCCCGATCTTGAGCGCGAGGCTTTCGACCGGGCGCGATGAAAGCGTCCCGATCCTCCACCGTTCGCCGTCCGCGGACCAAACCCTGAAAAGGTATTTCGCGGAATCGCGGTAGCGCGAGCCGACTGCGACCTCGGGTACGGACGACGTTACGACGGTGAGGATGCCGTCCCGTTTCGCGACCGTGATATCGGAACGATAAAAATCATCGTGCGCGTACGGGCCGTATTTCCCGTCGACTAAGAAGTGTCCGTCGCGGGCTCCCCAGAGGCATTTCGCGATGATAATGGCAAATCGCTCGTGCGGGATGGCGTTTCCCTTATAGAGGAGAACGCGCGCCTTAGCCCGGCAGAAATTGAGGAAAAAGGTCGTATGGTTAAATTCCCGTTGGTACTCGTAGCCTGAGTAGGAGGTTTCGACGAGATACTTAAATGCCGCGATATCCTCAAGCGCTTCTTTCTTCGAAAGCGCCGCGGGTAAGGCACCGGTCGGCGGGGGAGCGTTTTCCTTCCAGGCGACCGCATGCGTAGGTGAAAGCCACGCGGGCATCCAAGCGTTGCGCTTCGCGCACGACGAAATCCCAAGCGCGAGGATGACGATGAATGCCGCAGATAGTGCCATATAGAAGGTTTTTTTTCGCATAGTTTGCTCTTTTCGGAAAGGATGGGCGCTTTCCTTCATGCCTGTCAAGGATCACGCGCGCTTTCGGGGACCTCGCGCGTTCGCCCGTTTCTTCCCCCGAAACGGCGTTTCTGGTAGACTCACCGCATGGACTACGCCCGCGCGGTTCCCGACCGCTTTGAGCTTTATATCTTCGACCTTGACGGCACGCTTATCGACTCCCTCGCCGACCTCGCCTGCGCGGTGAACGAGACCCTTGCTTTCCATGGATTCGGTCCCGTCGACGCCGAAACGGTGAGGCGCTCGGTGGGGAACGGCGCGCGGAACCTTATCGCGCGGTGCTTCGCCGCCTCTGCGGCCGCGATGGGCCGCGCGGTCCCCGAGCCCGCCTTTCTCGACGCGGTCATGCCGGGGTATCGCGCGTCGTACGAGTCTCACGCGACCGACCGGACTACCCTCTATCCCGGGATACGCGAATGGCTCGATGCCCTTTTATCGCGCGGGAGGCGTATGGTCGTCCTTTCGAATAAGCCGGTCGCCGCCTCGAAGACGATTCTCCGCGCCCTCGGCGCGGAGCGGTATTTTTCCTTTATTATGGGTCCCGAGACGACGGGAACCCTCAAGCCCGACCCCGCGGGAATCGCGCTCGCGCTCGCCTCGCTCGAAATCTCGGCCTCAGCGGCCCTCATGGTCGGGGACTCTTCCGTCGACATCGAGACCGCGCGGAACGCGGGCGTCGCCTCGTGCGGGATTACCTGCGGGCTCGGGGACGAGGCCTCTCTTCGCGCCTCGCGTCCCGACATCCTCGTCGAGCGTGCTTGATCGCCCGCGATCGCGGGTCAAAGCGCATTACGCGCGGGAACGACTCCGTTGCGCGCGGAATAAAATTCTACATGCTGGATAAAAAACTTACGCGCGGAAGCCTGCGGCGTATATGAAAAACTCCTGCCTATTGCTCGCGAGCTGGATCGCCTTGAGGTCCTGAAAGCCCGCCTGGTCGAGTCTCTTGAGGTAACTCGGGATCTCCGCGGCGTACTTCCAGTCGGTGAGCTTGATCGTCAGGAATGCCTTGCGAATCTTGAGTTCCTTCCCGAAAAGCCCGCGAAGGATGCCTACCACGTGGATGAGCTCGCCGAGCGCGTCGGTCGGCGCGATGCTCATGTCCATGACAAGCCAGTCGGGGTTGCATCCCTTCAGTTCGTCAGCCGTCGCGAAGCGCGCCGGTTTCCTGATATGGGTGAACTCTTTCCGCGCGGTGACCCGCTCGTCCATGAATTGGGGATCGATGCCCGTGACGGCGAACCCTCGGTCGAGGAGGGCCGTCGTCGCGCCTCCGGGCGCGGAGCCGATTTCGAGCGCCTTCCAGCCCCGCTCGTACGGCGGGCCGAAGCGCGCGATGGCCTCTTCGATCTTGAGCCAGGCGCGGCTCGGGGCATGCGCGGGAAGGCCCGTCTCGAAGAGGTTCCCGCCTGAGGCGAGCTGCCGCGCCGCGAGGGCGTGCCTGCCGACGAACACGTGAAAGTCGTCGACCCAAATGAGGCTTATGATCTCTT
>DAOPYF010000208.1:0-2983 GCA_035352735.1 Treponemataceae bacterium
TCGCGCCGATGATGCCGTAGCAGTTGCCCGGCGTGAATTTGAGGTTGACGTCCTTGAAAAGCGGCTTGTCGCTGAAGGTGAGGCTGAGGTCGGTTACGGTAATCATATAGTGAAAGATACCGGAAATAGGGGCGTCTTGCAACCGCGAGGAGTTGCCATTATACCGACCGGTAGGTAGCTTTGGCGATCAACAGTATACCTACCGGTAGGTATAGTAATCAAGTTGAGGCACAAAGTCCTTACAGGCGCGAACGTTCCTCGCCGCAGCCGGCGCAAGGAAGTCATTGCCAGGGCGAGATCTGGGTTTTTTACGTTTTCGAAAGAGGCACCGTCTTCACCCTTCTCGGCCTGAGGATCAACTGGTTGATGATGAGTCCCGCGAAAAGGAGCGCCGTCCCCGCGACGAAGCGCGCGGTGATCGAGTCCCCGAGGAGCATGCAGCCCGCGAGCACGGTGAGCGGGATCTTCGCGAAGGTGTGGACGCTCCCTTCCGTCGTCGGGATGTCCCGCAATCCGATCGTTATGCAAATCTGCGCGAAGTAGCCGCCCGCCGCCGCGAGGGCGAGGAGCGCGATCGATACGGAATCGAGCGCGCGCGCCTGGGGCAGCGAGAACGCGGTGGCGAGGATGCCGACGATGCATACCCCGAGGTAGATGACGATGGGGTCCTCGGTCTTCGATGCGACCTTGTTGAAGTGATAGGAGATTCCCGCGAGGATTCCGCTCGCGAGGCCGACGAGGTCGGCGAGGGGAGGGACGCGCGAACCGTCCCAGAGGACCAAGGCAATCCCCGAGAAGGCGATGAGGAGCCCGGCGATCGTGTTCCCGCGCACGTCCTCGCGCAGGATGAATATCGCGATGATCGCGACGAAGAGCGGGTAGCTGTTGTTGAGGAGGCTCGCGCGGCCGGGAGAGCCGAGCGCGATGGCGACATAGTAGAGGATCATACCCGCCGCGCCGAAGATACCGCGCCCGATCCAGGGCTTAAAGCGCTCGATCTTGAAGGGCTTCCGCGACGCGCGGAGCTGGGCGAGCCCGATGACGAGCCCGACGAGAAAGCGGGCGAACGAGGTGAAGTAGCCGTCGAACCGATCTGAGAGGAAGCTGATGCACACGGCGGTCGCGGCGAAGAGGACGTTGGAAAGCTGAAGGTAGAAGATCGACTGTCCTCGGGTAAGCGTCTTTGGCATTGCGGGCATCCTTATGGCGCCCACGATAACGTAGATCGCGCGGCATGCGCAATGACCGGTGATACAGATTTTTTATGCAAAAAAAACCCGGCACATGTGGCCGGGTTTCCCTCAAGAACGCCGCGCTCCGGGCAAATGCCCCGAGCGCCGTCTTAGTTATTTCTTTAAGAGTCTCCGGAAGAAGGCGCCGATGCCGACGCCCTTCGCGGCGGGTTTAACCTGCTTCTGCGCGGCGGCTCCCTGCGCGGGCCTGCTTGCCGCGGCCGATTGCCGCTGGTTGTCGCGCCCTTGCGCGGGCCTCTCGCCGCGGGAACCCTGCCGTCCGCCCTGGCCGCGTGAGCCTTGCGGGGCGTTTCTTCCCTGCTGTCGCCTTCCGTCGCGGTCGCCTTCGGCTCGGGCCCCGCCCTGCCTTGCGGCATCGGGAGAGGGGGTTCCGCGGGGCCGGTTATCCTGCCGCGCGCGTCCGTCTCCGCGGCCTTCGCCGCGCGCGTTGTCTTTGCCGTCGCGCCGGTCGCCAGTGCCGCGGGAGCGAGAGGTATCCCTGACGCGGGTGCCGCTCTTAGTGATGGTCTCGCCCGAGGCCGCATCGTCGGCAACGCCGCGCAGCGCCTCGCGCTGGTTTTCGGCTGCCTTCGCGGCTTCCTCGGAACCGTACTTATTCTTGTAATAGCTCATGCGCTCCTCGAAGGAGAGCTTTGAAAGGTCGCGTTCCTCGCGCGAGCGGGAATCGTCGCGGGGGCTCGCCCTGCGTCCGTCGTGCCGCCTCGTGTCCTCGAATCGCCTGCCGCTTTCCGAGCGCCTGCCGTCCTCGGCCCTGCGCCCGTCGCCGGATCTCCGCGATCCCTCGGGGCCGCGCGCGTCCTCGCCCGCGTAGCCCTGGCCGCCCTGCGGGCGTCCATGGTCGTCTGCGAGGCGCCGTCCCTCTCCCGGGCGTCCGGGAGCGCGGCCCCTTGAGCCGCCGCGCCCATCGCGGGAACCGGGCCGTCCGCCGCGCCCGCCGCCCGAGCGACCGCCCGAGGAGCGCCCGCGGTATCCGCGCTCTCCGTCCTCGTCGTCGTAGTCGGAATCGTACCGGTCGGTGCGAATGTACTTGCCCGCGCTCTTATCCTCGGCGAAGTCTTCCTCGCCGGGGACGCAGCTCGGAACCTTGTTCTCGATGTATTTTTCGATGGCGGGGAGGTTATACACGTCCTGCTCGGAGCAGAAGGAATAGGCCTTGCCGGTCTTGCCCGCGCGGGCCGTTCGTCCGATGCGGTGCACGTAGTTTTCGGCCTCGTTCGGGAGGTCGTAGTTGATGACCATCGCGAGCGAGTCGACGTCGATGCCGCGCGCTGCGACGTCGGTCGCGACGAGCATCTTGAGCGAGCCTGCCTTGAATGAATCGATGACCTGGAGGCGCTTTGCCTGCGGGAGGTCGCCGATGATGAAGTCCGCCTCGTATCCATTGATCTGGAGTCTCTTCGCGACTACCTCGCTCATCCGCTTCGTGTTGCAGAACACGATGAGGCTCTCGGGCTTTTCCTTCTGGATGAGCCCCATGAGGAGCCGCATCTTTTGGTCGCTCGAGACGTGGAAGAGCATCTGGTCGATCTCGTCGACGGTGACGCTCTCCGCCTCGATCGTGATCTCCTTCGCCTCGATCGTGTACTCCCAGGCGAGGTTCTTCACCGTCGCGTTGAGCGTGGCGCTGAAGAGCATGGTCTGGCGGTTCTCGGCCTTCGGGAGCACCTTGATCAGGGTGCGGAGGTCGGGGTAGAAGCCCATGTCGAACATGCGGTCCGCCTCGTCGATGA
>DAOPYF010000209.1:0-2975 GCA_035352735.1 Treponemataceae bacterium
CGCGCCCAGGCGTCGTCGCGGGTAAGGCCGTGCAGATCGATGACCGCGTCGCATTTCATCGCGTGGAGCCGGCGTCTCCGTTCGGCGGGGCTTTCCCGTTCGGGGGAGTTCGCCGCGGCCGTGTCCTTGTCCTCGACGCCGTACCGGCGAAGCCAGAGTTCCATCGGGTTCACCCGGCGATTCGAAACGTCGTCGTCAGATTTTTCCCCGCCGTTATTTTTTTCCCCGCGCGAGGGTTTCTCCCCGCCGGAAGATTCCGCGCCATCGGGAGATACTTCGCTTTCGTTTGATTTTTCACCGCGCGCGTCTTCGCGCCGCGCGTTCGCGGCGAGGCGCTTTTTTCCATAGGGCTTCGCGGTCTCCCGCTCCCATTCATCGAGTATATCGCCAAAATCCATCGCTTAAGGACGCTCCGTTCCGGTATATATCCTCACGCGCGACGAGGGAATCCAACCGCGTAGGGATGAGGGTGTTTCGACATAGAGCCAGTCCCGCGAGGACTTAAGGACGATGACCGGAAGCCCTTCCTTGAGGCGGTCCACGACGGTCGAGTGTTCCTCGGGAACGTGATAGAGGGAAGCGGTCGCCGTTACCCCGGCGGGGTGGCGATCCTGGATATACACCATCGCGGCGAAAACGGCAAGGCCCAGGGACAGCGCGAAGGAGAGGAACGCGAGGGCGCCGAGCGAACGGGCACGGAGCGAGGCGAGCCTGACGATGAGGGCGAGCGAGAGGAAGACGGCCGCGCCGATGACGGCGAGCTGCTTCCACGCCGCCGGGGGCACATCCCGCGAGGCCGCGATCGATAGAGCGGTCTCGCACGATTCGCGCGCGGCGCGATAGGGTCGGGGAAAGAGGCGCGCGCGCTCGGCGTGCCGCAATAGCGCGAGCGCCCCGGCGCGATCGCCGTTAGCCCAACGCCCGCGAACGGCTGATGCGAGAGCCGCGTCGGGAAGGGAGGATACCGTTTGAGGGAGCGGCACGCTCACGGTTGGCCCCATGCCCCCCTCGCCGTCTGACCCATCCGTCGCCGCGTCCTTGTCAGGTTGGGTGAAGGCTTTTCCAAGCGTCCGGGTAAGGCCTAAGTCCGTTCGAGCGCCCGTTCCGTGCGCGACGGTCACCGAGAAGATCGGGCTCGCGGCCTTTCGGGTTTCCCCCTCGGGCGTCGTGTATTCGAGAACCGCGACGGGCAATTGCTGGCTTCCGACGGCGACCGGGGTCCACTTCCATACCGCGACCGGGGCCCATTTCCCCGAGTCCGCGTCCTTCGCGTCAGCAAGCGAAAGGGGCATCGCCTCGAGGATCGCGTTCTCGGGCGCGTCGCAGAAAACGGCGTCGGCCTTTCCGTAAAGCGCCGCCTCGAGCGTGATCCTGAGCGGCTCGCCCGTTCGGGCCTGAGTTGAATCGATTTTCCACCGCAGCTCGGTCTTCCCGCTCGAGCGCGGTTCGGCTATCGCGATATGGACCGGCGGCACCGTCGCCGTCTCGCCCCCGACGCGCAGGGTAAAGGGGCCGAGGGTAACGCCGCCAGAGGCGGTCGCGATCCAGGTCTGCGTGATGACGGTCGCGCTCGCCGAGCCGTTTCCCGATGAGGGGTCGGCGACGCGCTGCCGTTCCTTCCGCGAAGACGACTGCGCGAGCTCGCTCGGGACGTCGGCGATCTCGATGGAGGTAGCGCCGGGATCGGCGCCGAAGACGGTAAAGCGGAGCTCGACCTCGCCGCCCACCGTCGTTTCGTAGGTCGACACGAAAAAATCGACGTCGAGCGCAGACGCGGAAAGCGGCGCGAGAAGCGCGAACGCGGCCGAAAGAAGAAATGCCCGGACCGTCAATAGTCGGCGACGTTTTCGCGAGACGCCTGCTCTTCCTGATTCTTCCATCTATCCTGTTCCTTTTTCCGCACGAGATTAAATACCGTGTCCGCGTCCTCTCCCGACGCCTCGTTCCCCGAGAATGCCGAGGCGCTCGCGCTCCGCTTCGCGTCCGTGTCGGAAAGGCTTCGCTTGCTGAGCTCGAGATTGAGCTTCGCGTCGGAGCGCGAGGGATCGTACTCGAGGGACTTCCTGAACATCTCCGCCGCGTCGGCGTACTCGCCTTTCCGGAACGCGATGATGCCCGCCTGATACCAAATGCCCGAGCCGATCTCGGGCGACACGCGCGCGTCGAGCTCGGAAAGGCGCGCGAGCGCGGAATCGTATTCATCCTGGGCGAGATACGTCGACGCGAGGCCGTAGACCGCGTAGTCCCTGAGAAGGCTGTCGCCGCTTTCCGAGGCGACGCGTTCCGCGTCGAGGAACGAGGACGCCGCCGCGGCCCAATCCTGATGGGACCACGAGAGGGCGCCCGAAAGGATCGCGAGGATATCGTGGAGCGAGGCGCGCTTTCTCGGCGAGTGGCCCTGGGGTGCGGCCGTCGCACCTTCCTCAGCGCCTGCCTTCGCGCCCGCGGAACGCGCGGCTTCCGAGGAATGCGCGGCGCACCCCGAGCACGCGAGCGCGAGCGCGAGCGGAAGGGCGAGCATGAGTGCGCGCGCGGGAGCGCATGATGCCGCGCGGTGCGGGCCGAAGCGAAAGGTCAGCTTCTTTTCCATGAAAGCCCCCCGATAAGCACGCCGACGCAAAAGAGCGCGAGCGCGGCAAAAAGGAATTCGCCGTAGCGGGAGACCGGCTCGTTCGCGTACACGAGTCGGGAACCGGATGCGCCGGTGTTGAGCACGGCGTCGAGCACGCGGAACGCGGAACCCGAGTCGGCCCCCGACACATACACGCTCCCGCCGCCGGCGATCGCCGCCGCCTTAGCGAGAAGGTCATCCCTCAGGCGGCTCTCGCGCGTTTCGGGGTTATCGGAATCGGGATAGACCCTTATGCTCGCGCCGTTCGCCGTTCCCGTACCGACGATCACGAGCGTCGCGCCCGAGGCCTTGCACCCCCGCGCGGCGTCCTCGAGCGATGAGGATGTTTCGTCGCCGTCGGTAA
>DAOPYF010000210.1:0-1399 GCA_035352735.1 Treponemataceae bacterium
ACGAAGAAGCCGCCGACGATGAGCGCCGTCGCCGCGGGGGAAAGCCATTCGGGGACGCTGATGCCCGCGCCCTCGAGGAGCATGACTGAGCCGAGGACGAGGATTGAATACATCGCGCCGTTCTTGAGGAAGGGATAGAGCTTGATGCGCTCGACGTTGCTCACGGTGATCTCGCGCACGATGAAGGCGCCGATGCCGTTGCCGACGAGGATGAGCGGGAGGGAGAAGGTGAACGCGAACGCGCCGAGGACGCCGTCGATCGAGAAGGTCGTGTCAATCGCCTCGAGGTAGAGGAGTTTCGAGATGTCCGAAAGCCCCGAGTCCTTGAGGCGCGATTCCTGCTCCTCGGCGTTTTGCTTAAAGCCGTGGGTGATGAAGAACGCGGTACTGCCGACGACGGCCGCGAACGCGATCATCGGGTCGGTCCTCAGATAGTGCCACACGAGCACGAGGAGGAAGATCGAGGCGATCGCGTAGAACCACGCGCCCTGCGTGGAGAAGAAACGCTCGCCCGGCAAGCCGAAGTTTTTGTCCTCGATGAAAAGCCAGTGAAGGAAGAGGAGCACGAGAAAAACGCCGCCGCCCGAGAGAAGGAGCGGCGCGGTCTTGTGCACGGTCTCCGCGACGACCGGGTCGCTCGAGAAGGAGAGGGTGAACGCCTCGATCGGGCCGAGCCCGGGCGAGGAGAGCCACAGGATGAGCCAGGGGAGAAGGCCGCGGACGACGAAGACCGCGATGAGGATCCCGTAGCGGACGAACCACTTGCGGGCGCGTTCGCCCATGGTCGAGAGGACCTCGGCGTTGATGACGGCGTTGTCGATGCTCGAGACGATTTCGAAAAGGCTGAGGCCCACGATCGTGACGAGGATAAGCGCTATTGACATACGAATGACTCCTGGTGTGCGTTTGATTTTTCGGGCGCGAGGGGGAGGATAGCATGGATGCCGCGTTTATGAAAAGTCGTGGCGCTAACCGTTCGGCGCGGGGTATACTGACGCGATGAACGATGATGATTCCGATAATCATGATGACCAGGATGGTGGTCGGCTTTCTCCCGCGACGCGCGCGATCGAGGCTTGCCTCCGCGCGATCCCGTCCGGGAAGGTTTCGACCTACGGCGCCGTCGCGCGCGCGGCGGGTCTCGCGAACGGCGCGCGGCAGGTCGTCCGCGTCCTTCACTCCCGGGCCGCAGTCTCGGGTCTTCCCTGGCATCGCGTGCTCGCGAAGGGCCGCGCGGAAGGCACGGCGCGGATCGCGCTTACGGGATCGGGCGCCGACGAGCAGCGCGCGCTTCTCCGCTCAGAGGGCGTCGAGGTCTCGGCCGAGGGCACGGTCGACCTCGCGCGATTTGGGTATATGTCCGATTGTTAGGCTCGGGGTGGCGTCACGCGCCGGCGAT
>DAOPYF010000210.1:1499-2907 GCA_035352735.1 Treponemataceae bacterium
TAGTCCCCGACGGGCGCGAAGGAGTTCTTGGAGAATTGCGCGCCATCGATTCTGAGCGCGCCTGAGTTTTCGCAGAAGGTCTTTACGTCGTTTCGGCTGAAGGAACAGCGGACGAGCGCGACGCCCTGGCTTTCGTCGTCGCAGGCGAAAAGGGCGCTCCCGTGGTTGCCGTCGAACGAGCAATCGGTCCAGGAGACGCCGTCCGACGAGCGGATGTCGATGAGCTCGAACTCTCCCGTGTCGCGGAATGCCGTGTTACAGAACGTGATCCCGCTTGAGCGCTCGATCGTCGCGAGCCCGTAGGTGCAATCATGCACGTCGCAGTTTTCCATCTTGAAGTCGCTCGCGCGCTCGAGGCCGATCCCGTAGGTCCCCGAGCCGTAGAGTTCGCACGAGCGCACCTCGACGTCGTCGCAGTTCTTGAACCGGAGCACCCCGCCGAGGCAGTAGCCGGGGACCGTATGCCCGAGGATGAGCCCGTCGACCTTCACGGACGAGCAGGTCTCGAACGAGAACACCCAGCCGTACGCGGGCTTGATGACGAGCGTCGCCTTTCCGCCGCCGATTAAGGCGAGGTTGGAGACCGACTTGACGACGGGGCAGGGACCGTCGTACTCGTCAACCCAGGTAACGTATTTATTCTTGAGCTTGTATCCTTGGCTCAGGTCGTAGGTTCCCGGGGCGATCTTGATGATACGGTCGGGACCGATCGCCTGGATGAGCTCCGCCAAGTTCGATACCTCGATCACGCGGCGGTCATCCGAGATCGCCTTGAGCCGAGCGTCGTCGACGACGGTCACCGAGCTCGCGCCGAGGACGCGCGCGGTTTCCACGGCGATCGCCTTCATGCGGAGGCAGCGGGTGGCGTCGAAGGACGCGGTGACGATCACCTCGGCGCCGAGCATCTTTCCTATCGATTGAGCGGATTCGTCGCTCACGTCCCCGGAGAGCTGAAACTCGAGCTCTCCCTTGACGAGTTCGATGTCCTTCCGTTCGACGACGACGAGCCGCTTCAGGTTCACGAGCTCGAAGGCGGTCTGGTCGACGACGTATTCGGAAAGTTTCGCCGAGTCTGAGGTGCAGTTGATGACGGCGACGCGGGTTCCGTCGGCGAGCCCCGAGGCGATCGTTTTCGCGGATGCCGCGATCGCCTCGTCAAGCGCGATCGGTTGGGCCGTCGCAGCCATGCCCGCGCCGAGGATGACGAGAAGGGTAAGGATCCGGGGAAAAAGCTTTCTCACGATGTCCTCCGCGTAAGGTGGCGTACCCCGCGCGCGCCAGGCTGCGGCCTTTTGGGGCATTGACCCATTTTCAGGTACGGGATGGCGTTTTGTCAACGTAAATGCGTCAGCCGCCATTGAGCCGCCGTTTCATCGTGATTTAATTGAAGGAATCGCTTGCCTTCGCG
>DAOPYF010000211.1:0-2895 GCA_035352735.1 Treponemataceae bacterium
ACGTTCTTCATCAGGTGCGCCTCGACGCCCATCTTCAGGGTCATCGTCGCCATCGGGCACGAGCCGCAGGAACCGGTAAGCTTTACCAGCACCTTGCCGTCGTCCGAAACCGAGATGAATTCTATGTCGCCGCCGTCGGCCTGGAGCTGGGGGCGGATATCTTCGAGCGCTTTCTTTACGGAATCTGCGAGCATGGTTCTCTCCAATGAAAATCAAGTTTCAACTGAAAGATACTGTGTCCGGAAGCCTGGGGTCAAGCGCTCTATTGTTTCGCCTCCGGCAAACTTGTATAATTATTTACAAGTAGTGCGGCGATTCCCGTTAAGGAGCTTTAGCGTATGTCCAATCCCCAATATGATTTTACCATCCCTTCCCTTGGGCCCTGTAAGGTCAATTCCCCGATTCAGCTGTCAAACGTCGAAGGCGACTTTATAGCGAATTACGTCACGGACGATGAGTTTATCCGGTATCACATAGACGCGACGCTCGACGAAGTAATCGGGCCGAGCACGCGCGCGCAGCTTCTCGAGAAGGCCGGCCCGCGCGAGAAGATATTCTTCAACCCGAGCCACGTGCACGCGGCCATCGTCACGTGCGGCGGGCTTTGCCCCGGCCTCAACGACGTAATCCGCTCGGTCGTGCGCTGCCTCTGGAACCGGTACGGCGTGCGCCGCATCAGCGGGATCAGGTTCGGCTTCAAGGGCCTCCTGCCCGAGTACGGGTTCGAGGTAATGCCCCTCAATCCCCAGGTCGTCGACGACTGCCACAAGACCGGCGGCTCGATCCTCGGCACCTCGCGGGGCGGCGGTGACCGCATCACCGAGATCGTCGACGCGATCGAGAACCTCAATATCAACATCTTCTTCATCATCGGCGGCGACGGGACCCAGCGCGGGTCGCTCGAGATCGCCGCGGAGGTGGAAAAGCGCGGGCTGAAGATCGCCGTCGTCGGCATCCCGAAGACCGTGGACAACGACCTCTCGTTCATCCAGAAGTCCTTCGGCTTCGATACGGCCGTCGTGAAGGCCGCCGAGGCCGTCGCCGCGGCGCACATGGAGGCGCATTCCCAGATCAACGGAATCGGCCTCGTCAAGCTCATGGGGCGCGAGTCCGGGTTCATCGCGACGCACACCGCGATCGCGAGCCACGAGGTGAACTTCGTCCTGATCCCGGAGGTCCCGTTCGAGCTTGACGGCGCGAAGGGCCTTCTCCATTACCTCGAGGACCGGCTCCGCAAGCGCCACCACGCGGTTATCGTCGTCGCCGAGGGCGCGGGCCAGGACCTGCTCGCGAGCGAGAGCGGGACCGACGACTCGGGCAACAAGAAGCTCGCCGACATCGGCGTGTTCCTCCGCGATAAGATGACCGCGTACTTCAAGTCGATCGGCATGCACATCAACCTGAAGTACATCGACCCGAGCTACCAGATCCGCTCGGCGACCGCCGCGCCGATCGACTCGATCTACTGCGAGCGCCTCGGCAACAACGCCGTGCACGCGGCAATGGCCGGAAAGACCAAGCTGATCATCGGGCTCGTGCACAACAAGTTCGTGCACCTGCCGATCGCCGCGGTGACGAGCAAGCGGAATTACGTGTATCCGGAAGGGTCGCTCTGGCGCGACTGCCTCGACGCGACCGGCCAGCCGGTCCTGATGGTGAACGATAAGGAAGCGTTTCTCCGAAACAGCAAGATTCAGCAACACGTGACGAAATAGGTTCCGGTTCGCGGGATCAGTAGAGGTCTCCCGCGGCCGAGAAGATGAAGCGGAGAAGGACGTCCCCGTGCCCGTCAAGGAGCCGGAAGGCGTCCTTTTCGCGTTTTATCGCTCGGGCCGCGGCAAGTTCCCGAACGAGGTCCGCCTCGAAGCGCGCCGCGGTCTCGTTCGGGGCGGCCTTCTTCGCGAGATTCGAGACCGTCGCCGAGAACGCGCGCGGGCTCGCCGCGGATTCCTTCCCGAGCCGCCAAGAGCCGCCGAAGGCGTTACTCCCGGTAAATCCCTCAAGCGTTCCGTCAGCGTTGAAGGTGACGCGCGCGGTCGTCCCGTGCCCGGGCTCAAGCGGGATAAATTGACCCGCGTACGAGTATCCCGCGAGGCGCCAGGTCTTTCCCGTAAGCCATGCCTCGGCGTTCGATGCGGCGGTTGACGGCCCCCGTCCGCGAGC
Organism: Treponemataceae bacterium; assembly: GCA_035352735.1. GTDB lineage: Bacteria > Spirochaetota > Spirochaetia > Treponematales > Treponemataceae > Teretinema. The sequence continues at coordinate 2,164 of DAOPYF010000211.1, forward strand.
TGGCGTCGCGCAGGCGGTTATGGCAAGGAAGGCTGTGGCGATCGCCGCAAAGAGGATGGCCGCGTGCGCCATTCGAACACGCGCTGGACGTTCGGTATGTACGCCGCCGGTAGCGAGGCGCTCCGCGTTGGCCGGGGCCCTGTGGGCCAAAATCGCTAAAATCCGCGTCATATCCTGAATAGTATCAGCGAAACCGCTTGAAATCAAATGAGCTTTTCTGGTATAGTACAAACCACGCGGGGAATTAGCTCAGTTGGTAGAGCGATTGGTTCGCAATCAATAGGTCACCGGTTCGAATCCGGTATTCTCCACTTCACAAAAAACCGCCCATATCCGGCGGTTTTTTCATTTTAAAGAGCCTACCCGTTAAGGGCCCCGCGCCGGGCCGACCCGCGCCATATCGCCTCGTGCGGGGCAGGGTCGTTTCCCTGCAAGTCGCCGTTTCGCCGCCGAGTCGCCATTTCCCAAAGTTTGACAACCATATCGCGAACTCCTACGCTTAAGTTGAGACAAGGGGAAAAGGAGGCGTCGTATGAGTGTCATCACCATTTCTCGAGAGGCTGGCTCGGGCGGAACCGAGATAGCCGAAGCCGTCGCGAAGGAACTTGGCTACAAACTCGTGGACAAGCAGACGATCGGGAAACTGCTCGGCAAGTATGGGCTGATCAGCTTTAGCAAGGTCTACGACAACGCGCCGGCCTTTTGGGACGCGTTCGACTCGCAGAAATCCGA
>DAOPYF010000212.1:0-2882 GCA_035352735.1 Treponemataceae bacterium
AAGGGAAGCGCGAGCGACGCGAACGGGATCGCCAAGGTCGAGTACTCGCTCGACGGCGGCGATTCCTGGAAGGCCTTCGCGGGCGCTTCCTTCGACCAGAAGATCGATATCTCTCACCTAACCGACGGCAAGATCGAGCTCCTCGTTCGCGCGACCGACAAGACGGGCCGCGAGTCGACCGATTGGCGCGTCATGATGAAGGACACCGTCGCCCCGACGTATGAGACGGTCGCCCCGGCGCCCGGCGACGTCGTTAACGGAGAAACGACCCTCGCGTTCAGGCTCTCCGACCCGAACTCCGTCGTCCGCGCCGAATACCGCGCGCCCGGCGACCGAACCGCGAAGGACAAGACGACGTGGATACCGCTTACGATCTCGTCGCTCACGAATACCCTCGTCGGCACTCCCGACGAGCCCATCGCGGATAAGATGGAATTCCGCTTTACCGACGCGGCGGGCAATTCCGTTTCGACCCTCGCTTCCCCGTGGCGCTTTAGCATCGACGCGAAGGCGGACCTCCCCGTCGTGGAGATTCACCTCCCCGCCGAGAACGAGGTCATCCGGAAGGACTTCGTCGTCTCGGGCGTCGTGTACGACGACGACGGCGTCGCGAAGATTTGGTACAAGATCGATAACGGCAAGTTCATCGAGATGCCCGTGGAGAATAGCTACTCGATCCCGATCCCGCTCCTAAGCCTGACCGATAACGAGCACACGATCACGCTGTACGCCGAGGACATCCACGGCGTGCGCGGCGCCGAGGTGACGCGAAAGATTCGCGTGTCGCTCGAGGAGCCGAAGGCGGAAGTCCGCTCGCCGTCGTTCGAGACGACCAACAAGGGCGTCATCACGGTCACCGGCGTCTCGTCGGACAAGAACGGGATCGCGAAGGTCGAGCTCTCCCTCGATAACGGCAATTCCTTTAACCTCGCCGAGGGAACGACCGATTGGTCCTACCGCTTCGACACGCGCGTCATCCAGGACGGGACGCACGTCGTCTTCGTGCGCGTCTACGACAAGTACGACACGGTCGGCCTCTATTCGAGCCTCATCAATATTGATAATACCGCCCCGGCGATCAGGCTCGAGCTCCCGCTCGACGGAACGCGCGTGAGCGACACCCTGTTCATATCCGGCCAGACGATGGATAACATCGGCCTCTCGAAGGTCTCGGCCAAGATAAGCAACATAGAGCCCAAGCAGCCGGCGATACCCGCCTCGCTCGCGGACATATCCTTCGCGAACGAGCTCATCATCAGCCGCGGCCTCGACATCAAGAGCCTCCCCGAGGGCTTCTATAACATGGAAGTCCGCGGCTACGACGCCGCCGGTAACGTCACCCGCGTATCGAGAAACTTCGAGGTGTTCCGCGGGAAGGACCGCAACCGCATCGAGTTCCTCTATCCGCTGAACGGCGAGAAAGCCCAGGGGATGTTCAACATCTACGGGCACGTCGTGTCCGAGGATCCCGTGACCTCGCTCATGCTCTACATCGACGACAAGGACGCGGGCACCACCGAGCTGAGCCCGACCGGATACTTCAAGTTCGCCGTCGGCCCGGACAAGATCTCCGACGGAACCCATAAGCTCAGCGTGCGCGCGCTCGTGAAGGGCGACAAGGTCATCACCTCCGAGGATCACTCGATCATCTACAAGGCGGACGGCCCGTGGGTAACGGTCGATAACCTCGCGTTGGGCGACTTCGCGATCGACCGGCCCTGGCTCATGGGAACGACGGGGTACTCGCTGACCGAAGAGGACATCCTCGCGCTCAAGGCGAAGGACACGCCCAAGGACAAGCGCCAGCAGCTCATGCTCAAGTCGGTCAACCGCGTCGAGCTCAGCTTCGATAACGGAAAGACCTTCGTGCCGACCGAGTCGGGCAAGAAGTGGCGATACCACATCGAGACCGGCGACATCGCCGAGGGATATCATTTCCTCGTCGTGCGCTCGACCATGAACTCAGGCGAGGTCGCCGTCACGCGGTTGATCCTCCAGGTGGATAAGACGAAGCCCTCGATCCGCATGATATCGCCGGGAGAGGGCGGGCGATATAACGACAAGCTCGTGTTCTCGGGCCTCAGCTCGGACGACGTCGAGCTCAAATCGGTCATGCTCTCCCTCAGGCCGGGCGACAAGTCGGCGTACGCCGTTCCCGCGTTCATCCAAGGACTCTACTTCGACTGGCACGTGTGGGGCGCGACCCTCTATGACATCGGAATTGGCCTGACCTTCTTCGACGACAACGTAAAGATCCAGGGGCAGTTCGGTCAGTTCACCGAGGTACAGCGCGAGATCTTCACGCCGTCGAACATGCGCTACGGCGGAAACGTCTATGGCTTCAAGATGCTCGCGAACGTCGCGTATATGCCGCTTGAGTTCTTCTTCGGCCCCGATTTCTACTGGCTCTCGGCGACCGCCTCGGTCGGCGCGAACTTCTCGTACTTTACCGAGTCCCAGAGCGGCAAGGGCCAGATCCTCTCGGCGGCCCTCGCGCAAATCGAATTCCCGCGCGTCACGCTCCCGAAACGAAAATACTTCAGCACCTTCGCTTTCTATACCGAAGCGCAATTCTGGTTCATCCCGACGGACGTTGACTCGTCGGAAGTGAATGTCCAATCGATCCTGCCGCACGTAACGGCGGGATTCAGGGTCAACGTATTTTAAGGTAGGTGAAAAATGAGAACGATCAAATCCGGTCTTTTTGGACTCATCCTTCTCGTAGTCGTGGCGTCCGCATTGTTCCTGACATGCGACGTCGGTCTTGGCCATTCGGTAGACACAAAGCCGCCGACGGTCACCATCGCCTACCCGCCCGTGCAGAGCGTCATCAAGAATACCTTCACGATGTCGGGCGCGGCAAGCGATGATACGTCGCTTGC
>DAOPYF010000213.1:0-2856 GCA_035352735.1 Treponemataceae bacterium
GAGCGCTTCTCGAAGATCATGGCAAGGGTTTTTCCGACGAAACGCTGGTGGATCTCTCCGCGATGGGATGACTTTTTCACCCGATGCGACAGCTTCAGGAGGTACCTGATTTCCTCAGGCGTCCAGTCCTTCCAGTTGACGAGAGATCTGCCTTTTAGTTTTGCCGGATTCATGCTCTTCCCCTTATTCGGTGCGCGTCGAACGGTATTTGTCGGGAGCGCGATCGCCGAGAAATGCCTCGATTTTTCTTTTATTCAGGTTTATACTAACAACCTGAACAGTCGCTGTCAATGCAATCTTGCCCACTGTCAGGGGATCCCATGATTTACGTTTATATCGAACTACGCTACATACGGCAACTCAATCGAATTTGCCCCGAGGTCATCGAGCGTCTTTTCCGCGCCGTCGAGGAGTCCGCGAAAAAGAACGGCGGCTCATGCGGTAAGCTTGGCAACGGGTATCTCTATCAGTTCGACACGGACGTCGTCGGGAGCGTGTTCGCGACGGCGCGTTTTTTAGGTGATCTTTCCGACGCGTTTTACGCCGAACGCGATAGGGTTCGAGAATACTTCGCCGTCGTTGAGCGGCGCGAGGAGCCCTGCCATCCCGAGGCCTTGGCCGAGTCGTTCGCTTCCTACGATACCGTTATCCTGCCCGACGCGGGAATATTCCTTGAGCGCGAGGCGTCGCTCGCGCTTTCGGACTACATCCATGCGGAGGCGATCGAGGGAACAAAACTCCTCGGGTTCGCGGGCGTGACGTTTCCCGATAAAAAGAAAGGCGACGAGCGCCATCAAAGGAAATCGCCGGCGCATGTCCTCTTTTCGGACTATGCGCGCGATCCCATTTCCGCGCTCAAGAATCTCGCCTGCGCGATACCCATGCCCGCGCTTCCGCCCGAGTTTTCCCAAGAGGAACGCGACCAATTCGCGGAGGGCAAGAAAGCGCTCGACGTGTTCGCGCGCTTTCGGTTTTCCTCGACGCAGCCGGAGTATCGCCTGAACGCGTGCGTCGATTATTTCGCGCTCTATTTTAGGGCCGCGAACGCGCAAAATGCCTCGTCGACGAAGACCCTTCGGGTCAAGGTGATGGGCGCCTCGGCGCTCCCCGCGGAGTGGACGCCCTTTTTGGACAGGCTTACCGCCAGCGCGAGGTTCGGCGCGCTCGAGGCCGCGCAATTCGCCGAAGGCGGGATCGGCGCGCTCCCGGACGATTTGGCGGATCTCGCGTGGCTCCTGTATCGATCGGTGAACCTTCTCTTTCTCGACGAGCTCTTGCCGTTCTTTAGCTCGCTGGGGAAGGAAGACGATTACGTGACCGCGCTCGGGGGATGGCTCCATTCCGCGGGCGTCGTCGCGGACCCCGAGAACCTTCGGTCGCTCAACGCGAGCTTTGAGGAAGACGTCGCGAAGCGGGTCGGGGAACGGAAGGCGGGACTAGACCTTAAGCTCGCGTCGTTCCTCTGGACGCTGTACGAGAAAGGACGGATCGAGCCGGTGTTTGCCTTCTACGAGGTGCTCCGCTCGCTTGGCTTTGAGGTTCCCGACTCATTCCTCGTCAATTGCCTCTATCACGAAGCGAATCCCCTCGCTGCCCTCGAATCGATCAGGGCGCGCTTTCTCGATCCCGCGATCGCGAGCGCGGTCGAAGACCTCGAGCGCGCCCGCAGGCTCTATGAGCAGGGAGATTTGGACGAGGCGACGAACCTTGCCAAAGACGTCCTTCACGTGTTCCAAAAGGAACGGATACTGACCGGGGAATATCGCGCGCTTTCCCTCATCGCGCTCCTCTCGCTCGCGCGAAACTCCGGCAACGACGCGGTCGTCTACCTTGAGTACGCCCTCGAGAACGCGGAGCTCATGCACGATCCGTACAGCGTCCTCGCGACGCGGATCGATATGGCGATGGTCTATTTCATCGTAGGAAACCTCCACTTCGCGCTCTGCGCGCTCGAGATGGCCGAGACCCTCGTCGAGGAGCATTTCCTGAAGGACCGCGAGGTCCTCCTGCTTTTCCTCAGGGGACGAATTGCCTTCGAGCTCGGCGACTATCGGAACGCCGAACTCCTTTTCCAGACGGCTGCCTCGCTCGCCTCCGTGCATCAGATACCCGAGTCGGTAACACTCTCGAGGGTTTGGTACGCGCGCGCGCTCGTGCACCAGAATCGCTTCGCGTCGGCGGAAAGCATCCTCGCCGATTGCGCGGGAAGCGTCGACGACGCGTGGGTCTTTCTCGTCGAGTCGGCTCTCGTCTCGGGGCGCGCCATTCCGGGCGTTCATTTTCCCGACGAGCTTTCGCGCGACGAGCCGCTCTCCTCGCGCTGGTCGCTCGCGCAGGTCTCGTGGGATACGGGCTTTTCCGTCGCGGAGGATCGCGCGTTCGGCCAATCGACGGAAACGCGGATTTCCGCGCGTATGTACCGGGCTATGCGGCTCTATTACGAGGCGCGCTATGTCCTTGACGCAAACGTGCCCTCGATCGTCTCGGAGCTCGGCGGCATCGCGCGGAAGGCGCTTGAGCGACAGGATCCCTACGCCTCGGTCTACTACTATTTCTGCTATGACCTTGGGGCGAAGAACCCCTCGATCCATCCCGCGGATACGGCGGGCTTTATGAGCCGGGGGTTTAAGTACATGCAGCGCCGGGCGAACGAGATCGGCGATAACGCGATGCGCGAGCAGTTTATGCAGTCGCCAACCTGGAATGAGCGGCTCTATCGGGTTGCCCGCGACAACATGCTCATATAGCGCACGCGGTCGCTTGACATTTTCTTTTTGCTTTGCTATTCTGCAAACGCTTCGTGGCGGTATAGCTCAGTCGGTAGAGCAAACGGCTCATATCCGTTAGGTCATAGGT
>DAOPYF010000214.1:0-2770 GCA_035352735.1 Treponemataceae bacterium
GAAAGGAGCGCGCTCGTGTTATGGAGGCGGCTCGCCGTCGTGGTGAGCATGCGATAGAGAATCTTCTCGGCGATCGCGCTGTGCCCTTCCATGAGGTCGGAGAGCCCCGCGTGGTCGAGCGTGAGAAGGAGGCTTTTCTCCGTGATGCGGCACGTGGCCGAGCGGGGAAGGTCCTCGACGAGCGACATCTCCCCGAAGAAGGTGCCGCTTCCCATGTCCGCGAGCTGGATTTCGCTTTCTGAGCCCGAGGGCTTGACGGTGATGGCGACTCGTCCCTCGAGGATGATGAAAAGCTCCTTGCTTTCGTCGCCCTCGCGGAACAGTATCGACCCCTTTCGCTCGGTTCGCTCGCGCATGCGCGAGACGGCGATCGCGAGTTCCTCGGAAGAAAGGTCGGCGAATATGCTGATCGATTTCAGGAGGGTTTCGTGTTGGCTTAGCATGGTGCCTCCCCGCCGAGATCCTCGGGGAAGAGGATCATGTTGCCCCCGCGCGAGCGGCCCTCGAGGGGCAATCGGTGCGCCTTGTCGATGAGGGTTTCCGCGTCGGAGGCGTGCTCAGGCGCGGTCGCGATGCCAATGCTCACGGTCAGGTGGAAGTCGGCGTTCGGCACGTACCTTGAGATATCGAGGGTGTTGTAGAACTCCCGGATTCCCTCGGCAAGCTCAAGCGCCTCCTCCTTCCCCTTCTCGGGGTAGATGATCGCGAACTCGTTGCCGAGATAGCGGACCGGTTGGAGCCCGCGGGGAAGGACGGCCGGTATGAGGCGCGCGATATGCACGAGGAGGTTGTCCCCGGCGTCGTGCCCGGCGTTGTCGTTCACGAGCTTGAAGTTGTCGGGCTTCATCATGATGAGGCTGACCGCGTTTCCCGTCTTTTTGAATTCCTCGGGCAAGGCCTCGTCGAGCCAGGTTTTGTTGAAAAGGCCGGTGAGCTTGTCCTGATACACCTGGCGCCTGAGTTCCTGGATGTGGGGGGAGTTTTCCTTGATGAGCTCGTTCGCGCGCCGGGTTCGGGAGGCGATGTCGCTCATCAGGGCGAAAAGGATCCGTGAGCCGGTTTCGGGATGGCGCTCGAGAAAGGAACGGAAACCGACGCCTGCCGCCGGAAACCGGAAAAGGACGGATGGCTCGTCGCAAACGGCCGTGACGCTCTGGAAGCCGCCCGAGATCATGCTGAGTTCACCGAGGCTATCGTTCGCGACGAGTTTGGCGATTTCGCGGGAGTTCTCGTAGGCGACGGGCTTGATGACGGTGAGCCCTCCCGAGATGACGATGTAGAGGGAATCGGCCTGGTCGCCGAAGGAAAAAACCGTCTCTCCCGAGTCGAACGACAAGACTTCGCTCGATTCATCGATGGCGGCGGTATCGGCATCGCTTAGTTTGGAGAAAATCTTGTTTTGGGGCAGAACGCGCATCTTTTCCTTAAATACGGGCATGCTGAGAAAGACTCCAATAGTAACTATAGCAGATATTTTGGGTTTTTCCGAACAAAAAAAGCCGGTCTCCTCGTTTTTTCATGATATACTGTGCCGTCGCGCGGTAAAAACCAATCTGGCGCGGTAATTTTGGAGAAAATGATGAACAGATTGATCGGCATTATCGGTACGACCTTGGGCGGCGGGATGGTAGGCGCGGGAATTCAGCGCACCTACATGATCGGAAACCAGTTTTCCTCGGGGGTTTCAAAGCTCTTCGGTAAAAGTAGCCTGAAATTCGACAATACGACCTGGCTGTTGCTGATCTGCGGCCTGGCGGTCCTCGCGATTGGCGTGTATTACTCCACGAAGCGACGATAATCCATTGTTCCGGTAACTTGCACAAGCTTTCCCATCGCTATATACTTGCGTGGTTAGCAACGACGCCGGAATAACCAATCCGGCGTTTTTTTTGTGAGGAGGCTTTATGAAAAAGGTAGGATTGCTCGTCGCCGCGCTCGTCGCGATCGCGCTCACGCTCGCGGGATGCGGCAAGGCGAACGCCGGGTCCGGCAACGTCATCAAGATCGGCGTTTTCGAGCCGATGACCGGCGCGAACGCAGCCGGCGGCGCGATGGAAGTCGAGGGCATTAAGCTCGCGAACGAGATGACCCCGACCGTCACCGTGGACGGTAAGGAATACAAGGTCGAGCTCGTCATCGCGGACAACAAGTCCGACAAGGTCGAGGCGGCGAACGCGGCTCAGCGGCTCGTCGACAAGGATAAGGTTTCCGTCGTTCTTGGATCCTGGGGTTCGTCCCTCTCCATGGCGGCCGGTCCCATCGTCCTCGACGCGAAGGTTCCCGCGATCGGCCTTTCGTGCACCAACCCGCTCGTTACCCTCGGCAACGACTATTACTTCCGCGTGTGCTTCATCGATCCGTTCCAGGGAACCGTCATGGCGAACTACGCGTACAACAACGCGAAGGCGAAGACCGCGGTCATCGTGCAGGAAGTTTCCAACGATTACTCCGTCGGCCTCGCGAAGTTCTTCACCGACAACTTCAAGAAGCTCACCGGGAACGACAAGTGCATCCTGTCGGTCCTGAACTACAACACCGGCGACCAGGATTTCACCGCCCAGCTCACGACCATCAAGTCGCTTAAGCCGGACGTCATCTTCGCCCCCGGTAACTATACCGAAAGCGCCCTCGTCATGAAGCAGGCGCGCGAGCTCGGGATCACCGTCCCGTTCCTCGGCGGCGACACCTGGGAGACCCCGGAGTTCATCGACGTCGGCAAGAACCTCGTCGAGGGCGCGACCTTCTCGACCTTCTTCGCGGTCGAAGGCGC
>DAOPYF010000215.1:0-2700 GCA_035352735.1 Treponemataceae bacterium
ACGAACGGGCTCTATAACTGGGGCTATGACCCGGGGAACTACTCGGCCCCCGAGGGCTCGTACTCGACCGATCCCGAAGACGGAGCTGTGCGGATTCGCGAGCTGAAAACCCTCGTCCAGGGCTTTGCCGCGGCGGGCATCGGGGTCGTCATGGACGTCGTGTATAACCACGTGCCGTCGGCGCGCCGCCATCCGCTCGGGATCGCGGTGCCGGGCTATTACTTCAGGCTCGAGCGCTTTTCCGGGGCGGGCGACGACACCGCGAGCGAGCGGCCCATGTTCCGCGCCTGGATGATTCAGTCGCTCGCGTGGTGGCTCACCGAATACCGGCTCTCCGGTTTCCGCTTCGACCTCATGGGCCTCATCGACATCCGGACGATGAACGAGGCCGCCGACCGGCTTCGCGCGGCGCGGGGGGACGTCCTCCTTTACGGCGAGGGGTGGGACATGTACCACGGCGGCGACCGGGGAAGGGCGATGGTTCCCGCGAGCATGCTTGAGGCGCGAAAGCTTCCCGGCATCGGCTTTTTCAACGACGCCTTCCGGTGCGCCGTTAAGGGTTCGGCCTTCGCCGCCGGGGAGCCGGGCTTCGTCCATGACGGCTCGCGGCGGGAGTCGGTCAAGTTCGGCCTCGTCGGCGCGGTCTATCATCCCCAGGTTCATAACCGCGACGTCGTCGGCACGGTGAACCCGAATCCCTGGACCGACGCGACCTCTTCCTCGGTCAACTACGCGGAGATCCACGACAACATGACCCTCTACGATAAGCTCGTCTTCGTCGAGCCGGGAAACGCCGAGGCGCACTACGAGCGGCTCCAGCGTCTCTCGATCGCCTTGGTCCTCCTCGCGCAGGGCATGCCGATCCTTCACGCGGGGATGGAGTTCATGCGGACGAAGGAGCTACCCGCAGACCTCGTCGCCGAGGCGGAAGCCGGGCGCGCGCCCCTCCCGGTCGACGTCATCCGGGTCCCGTCGGGCTCAAGTCCCGGCTCGTATCGCGCGTTCTCGCACAACAGCTATAACCTCTCCGACCGGATCAACGCCCTCGACTGGGACCGCTGCGCCGAGAAACGGACGCTCGTCGAGTACGTGCGCGGCCTCATCGCGCTGCGCCGCGCTCACCCGCTTTTCCGCCTCTCCGCCGCGAGCGAGGTCGCGCTCTCCCTTTCCTTCGTCGCGGAAACGCCCGATGCCCTCATACCCGCGCCGTCTCCGCTCCTCGCCTGGATGATCGCGGGCGCGACGACGGTCGACGCATGGCAAAGCGCGCTCGTCGTTTGCAACGTCTCCTCCGCGCCGCGTCCCTTCGCGCTTCCCCCGTGCCCCTCGGGCGGCCTCTGGCGCCTGGCCGTCGACGCCGACGGGGTTTACGACGGCTGCGGCGAAGTCGGCACGCGCGGGGAGTTTTCTCCCCGCGGGGATCAATCTCCCTGCGGCGAACTCCGCACGCGCGGGGAATCAGCCCCATGCGGGGAGAAAATCTTGCGCGGGGCGACTAGCTTCCCCGGCGGAACCGAGGTGACGATCGAGCCGAAAGCCCTGTACGTGTACGCGGAATTTTAGTATATTGAAGCGGAATCACTAACTTTTGAGGAGACCTGACATGCATTCATCATACATGACGCCCAAAGCGCGCCCCGCCTTCCGGAACGACGAGGGAGAAGAAGAGGAAGAGGAATGCGAAAAGGCCCCAAAAGAGGAAGTACAGGACCCGCTCGCCCATAAGTTCCTGAAAACCCGGCAGATCCTCCTTTCGGGCGAGATCAACAAGCCCCTCGCCGAGCGGGTTATCCGCCAGCTGCTCGTCCTCGAGGCGGATTCCTCGGACCCGATCAAGATATTCATCGACTCCCCCGGAGGCGACGCCGACGCCGGCTACGCGATCTTCGACATGATCCGCTTCATCAACGCGCCCGTGTACACGATCGGCATGGGCCTCGTCGCGAGCGCGGGCTCGATCATCCTCCTGGCCGCCCCGAAAGAGCGCCGCTTCGGCCTGCCGAACAGCCACTACCTCATCCATCAGCCGCTTTCCGGCATCAAGGGCGTCGCGACCGAAATCGAAATCCACGCCGCCGAACTCGAGAAACTCCGCGTCAAGATCAACGAGCTCATCTCGGCCGAGACCGGACTTCCCGTCGACAAAGTCGCCAAGGACACCGACCGCGATTTCTGGATGAGCGCCGCCGAGGCGAAGGACTACAACCTCATCTCGAAGGTCATCGTGAACCGGAAGGAACTTCCCAACTAGTTAAACGAAGGCGAAGAGTTTGGGCGTGCCCCGAAGGCCGCCCCTCGCCTGAAATGAAAAGCCCGCCGCCGGATCGACCGACGCGCGGGCTTTTTCTTTTTTCGCCGCTCAAATTCCGCGGCCTTCGGGTCGGGCCTTGTGCTCTGAGCAATCAATACCGCCAAGGGCGTTATTGATTGCTCCCCGCGTCAGTCCCTCACGCGAAGAGTCCGCCTCGTCGCGCGCGGCGCGCGAGTGCACGCGCGCTCGTGCGCACCTCAGTGCTTGATGAGATCGTAGATTAAGATGCCAAGCGACGTGCCGATCAGCACGCCGCCGTAGGAAGCGCCCGCGGCGACGCTTGAGGTCATGCCGTCGCGCTGATACTCGGAGTACTCGGGGGCGATGACGATCGCCCCGGCGAGAAGGAGCGCGACCGAACCGGCCAGGCGAACCTTGTGATTGCGCTC
>DAOPYF010000216.1:0-2620 GCA_035352735.1 Treponemataceae bacterium
TCGCCGTCCTCATGTCGCTCGTTCCCGGGCTCGCGATCGTCACCGCGATCCGCGATATCATCGCCGGCGATCTCGTCGCGGGCTCTGCCCGGCTTATGGAAGCCTTCGTGACCGCCGCCGCGCTCTCCCTCGGCGCCGCCTTCGGCCTCATGCTCTTCCCCGCGGAGACCTCGTACGTTTCCGCGCTGACGTTCCTGTATTCCCCCGTTCCCGCCTTCGCCTTCGCCTTTCTCGCGACGGCGGCCTTCGCATATTTCTTCCACATCAGCCGCTACGATATCCTGTGGACGAGCCTCTTCGGCGCGGCTGGCTGGCTCGTGTACTTGATAATCAGCCGGGACCTTTCGAGCCCGACGATGGCGTACATGGTCGGCGCCCTCGTGGTCGGGATTTTGTCGGAGTTTTTCGCGGTCGCGTTTCGAAAGCCCGCGACCGTGTATATCGTGCCGGGGATCATCCCGCTCGTTCCCGGGGGCGGGATGTACGAAACGATGTTCCTCGCGGTATTGGGCCGGGCAGACGCCGCCGCGGCCGTCGCGTTCAATACCCTGAGCGCCGCGGCCGCGATCGCGGTGGGAATCGCGCTCGCGTCATCCTGCGCGCGGCTCGCGTCGCGCGCGCGCGTGTCGTGGAAAGCGCGCCCGCGCTGAACGGTAGCGCGCTATCGCCGGTATCGTGAGTTAGTCGATAGTGCGTTCGCGTCGCCTGGCCATCAGGCGGTCGGCGAGAACGAAGATCCCATATCCGAGGAAGACCGCGATTCCCTTGTCGATGAGATTAAGCGGGATACGCGCGAGGATAGCCGCGCCGACGAGCGGGATGTCCTGCATGAGCATGCCCGCCATGATGTAATCGCTCGGAAACGAGTCAACGCCGCGAAACGCGAAGGTCGAGATGATCCCCCCCAAGACGCTATTCGCGAAGCCGATTATCAGCGACAGCATGAGAAGATCGGTGAAGATCCATACGCCATTCCGTTTGGTCCCCCACAAGTGCACGAAGACCGCGGTCATGACGCTGCAGCAGGCGAAGAGCACCTGGCGGGGATCGCCGCCGGTAATGAAGGGCCAAAGGACGTTATAGAGGATCCCCGTGACGACGCCTGGGATAAGGCCTGAAAAAAGCGTTACCGCGACGGTCATGATGCTGTCCATAAACAGAGGCATATGGAAGGTTAGGGGAAACGCAAGGGAGAAGAGGAGATTTCCCGCGACCGCGATGAGGACGGTTAGCGCGGCAATGAGATATGAACGAGAAGTTGTTGAATGGTGGGTCATGTACCTTGAGTATACCTTTTCGGGACGAAATGTGCTATCTTGATAGACCATGAAACGGTTTTGGCTGGCCTCTTTTCTCGCCCTCTTCGCCGCCCTCCCGCGTCCGGCGCTCGCGAACGAGCGCGCGAGAACCCTCGATCCCCTGCTAGAACAATGGTACCGTACCCGCGACGCCCTAATCGCGCACGTCGACGACCATTTTACCGAGCGCTCCATTGCGGGGCTTACGGACGATCAGGTCCTCTCCGAGATCCGCGCGCTTGGCAGTCGCATCGTGGACTTCAGGCGAAGGCCCGTGTACCATTTCATGATGTCGAGCGATCCCTCGCTCGATGTGATCCTGAAGAGCCTGGAGAGTGACATCGTCCAGGTTTCCGCGCTGCTCACCGGCGAGCATTCTCCCGCGGAGGTTCTTCGGTCGATATCGTCCCTCCAGAACGTCATATCCGACTACATGTACTATCGGATCGTCTTTTCGGAGAAGGTAACGCGGTACTACCTCTTTCTCATCATGTTCTTCGTGAGTATATGCGTCTTAATCATCGTGCTCGTAGCGGTTTTCCGCTCGAGGGTCTTGAGCCTCGAGCGGGACGAGGCAAATACCTCGAAATTCGCGCGCACGGTCATCAACGCGCAGGAATCGGAGCGGATCGCCATCGCGCGCGAGCTCCACGACACCGTCGCGCAGGACATCCTGTGCATCAAGGTCGCGACCGAGACGATGCGGAACTCGATTGCGCGCTTCGGGAGCGAGTACGAGGCCGCGTTCTCGGAGCTTATCGAGACCGAGGCGGCGTGCATTAACCGGATACGCGAGGTGTGCACCGAGCTGAGGCCCCCTGAGCTCGTGCATCTCGGGCTCAAGGCCGCGGTCTCGGGCCTCTGCGCGGGGTTCGAGAAGGCGAATGGGATACCGTGCGGCTGCACCCTCTTTGGGGATTATACCCTCGGTTACGAGGAAGAGATAAACTGCTACCGAATCATCCAGGAGGCGCTGTCAAACATACGCAAGCACGCGCGCGCAACGGCGGTGAGCGTGCGGACCGATATCGTCAACGAGCCCGGCGGCGGCAGGAGGCTTATGATTCGGGTTTGCGACAATGGGATCGGCATGCCCGCTCACGGGGCAGAAACCCCGGCGAAAAACGCGTTTGGGCTCAAGGGTATGCAGGAGCGGGTGAGGATCCTTCGGGGCGAGATGTCGATAGACTCGGAAGCCTCGGGCGGTACGACCGTTTCCGTCGCCATTCCGTTGACAGCGCAAACGGCTGACGGCTACAATGAAAGTGATGAAAACGCTCGTGTTGGTCGATGACCATCATATGCTCCGGACGGGGCTTCGC
>DAOPYF010000217.1:0-2503 GCA_035352735.1 Treponemataceae bacterium
CCTCGAAATTCTCGTCGTCGTAGGGCTCGCCCTGGAAGATCATCATCATCGCCGGCCCGAATTCCGCGAGCTCGTAGCCTTCCGGTACCGGTCCGTTCCAATCCAGGGGCAGCTCGACGCCCTGCACGTACTCCGAGGTGCCTGCGGGACGCATTCTCGCCGGCAGCCAGAGGCCGACCGGTTCGTAGAGCGCTTCCTTGACGCTCGTGAGGACGCCCCATACGTCGCAGCCCGCTTCTTCGCAGTAGGCGAAGTACTCGCCCGCCGTCCTCGCCCTCTTGAGGAGGATCTTGCGAGCCGGTCTTTCGATAACTTGTACGAAAATCGTCGCGCTCGTTCCGTCGTTCATTCGGTCTTCTCCTTCGTGTTTCTTTTGGCGCAGGGGAAGCGGATAGGGAAGGAACAGTTTCACTGGTCTCGGCCGCTCGCGGTACTTCGCGGGAGTCACGCCGAATTCCTTCGAAAAGGAGCGGGTGAATCCCTCGTGCGAGTCGAACATGAAGTCCAGCGCGACGTCGAGAACCCTCGAGGGTTTGTCCCGAAGCGCCAGCGCCGCCTGCGAAAGCCTCAGCCTGCGGATGTATTCGAAGGGCGGCTGACCGGTCAGCTCCCTGAACATCCGCTGCGCATGCCAGGCCGAGTATCCCGCCGCGCGCGCGAGATCATTGGCCGAGATTTTTTCTCGCGCGTTCGCGAGGATATAATCCTGCATTTGGCGTACTGCCCGGATCATGTCCTCCTTCGTGTGTTCCCGCTCCACGGTCGCCTCCTTTTGCGCCACGCGATGGAGTATCGCAGTTTCGCGGCTCCGCTTCTTGACTTGCCCTGCGAAATTGAGGGGCGCGCCGGCCGCGGCGCGGACTCAGGGCCGGGCGGCCGGGTCCTGCCTGAAAAAGGCCGCCAGCTGCGCGTACACGTCGGGGTACTCGTCCTTGAGGAGGGCGGGGCGTTCCCAGAAGTATTCGCAGGCTACGGCGAAGAACTCGTCGGGGCTTTCGGCCGCATAGGGGTCGATCCGGGCGCGCCGCTTCGAGGTGCCGCGCCGGCGCTTCGTCCTGCCCTCGGCGTCGAGTTTGGCGCGCAGGTCCTCATAGGCCGCTCCGAAGGCCTCGGCCCAGCGCCGGCGGTCAATGCCGCGTCCGAGGGGCGGGCAGCCGTCGTAGGCGCCGTCGAGGCCGTCCAGCTTGTGCGCCATCTCGTGGATCACCACGTTGTAGCCGTCGCCCCAGCCCGAGGCGTCGATGTCGGGGATCGAGAGCGCCACGGGGCCGAGCTCGAAGGCTTCGCCCGCGAATTCTTCCTCGGATTCATGCGTGACTCCCGCCTCGTCCTCCCAGCGCTGCGTGACGGCGTAGGCGTCCTTCGTGATGAAGATCGTCGTGAACTGTTTGTACCAGGAGAGGTCCAGGCCGAGCAGGGGGAGGCAGGCTTGCGCCGCCACGGAGACTTTGAGGCGGTCGTCGATTTCCGCGCCGCCCACCGCCTCGAAGCGCTTGGCGGCCAAAAAGCCCGCCGCGAGTCCGCGCAGCCTGCCGCGTTCCTCCTCGCTGAGCCCGCGGAATATTCGATGCTCGGCGATCGCCCAGTCCCAGAGTTCGTCGGGGATGGGGGCCGCCGCGCGGGGCCGGCCTTTCAGGAAATCCAGAAAACCCATGCCCAAGACTAGCTCGAATGTTGCCGGTTTTGAAGCCTCCCGGCCCGGCCGGACGACTCGGGCCTTGACAATCGCAGCCCTTTCGCGTAATGTCCACATTCGCCGATTCATTCTTTTTTCTTGTGGAGCGGTGTCCGAGGGGTTTAAGGAGGCGGTCTTGAAAACCGTTGAACCGCGAGGTTCCGGGGGTTCGAATCCCCCCTGCTCCGGATGCTCCGAATGGGTTGAGGAGAGGTGCGAGAGCGGCCGAATCGGGCTCCCTGCTAAGGAGTTATACCCCTAAAGGGTATCGGGGGTTCGAATCCCCCCCTCTCCGTTTTTCATGAGGCTATAGCTCAGCTGGATAGAGCTTCAGATTGCGGATCTGAAGGTCGGAGGTTCGAATCCTCTTAGCCTCATATCGCCTTTATTTTCTATTGGAGAGGTGCGAGAGCGGCTGAATCGGGCGGTCTCGAAAACCGTTAAACCCTATGGGTTTCGGGGGTTCGAATCCCCCCCTCTCCGCGAGCCGCGTTCTTTCGCCGCTCCTGCGTCGAAAAATCGGCAATTTTCTGGTTTTTTTGGAGAGATGACCGAGCGGCCGAAGGTGCGCGATTGGAAGTCGCGTGTACTCGTAAGGGTACCTAGGGTTCGAATCCCTATCTCTCCGTAGCGTTTGGAGCGCAAGAAGCCAGGCACTGTGCTCGTAACCACTGCGGAACCCGCCAGGTCCGGAAGGAAGCAACGGTACGCGGAAGGTGCGGTGCCGCAGAGCGCCTGGCTTCTTGCGCTTCAAGTGCTTTACCCTCCTTCGCCTCCATGCTATTTTGATCCCATGCCTTATGAAGTCACCGCCGCCAGAAAACGCCC
>DAOPYF010000218.1:0-2501 GCA_035352735.1 Treponemataceae bacterium
TGACCGGGCGATCGAGGAAGCAGACATACACCCGTTGATCCTTTTCCTCGGTGACGATCGGTGTTCTCGGATGGGGCAGCGCGATCCCGTTACCGACCGAGGTCGTCATGAGCCGCTCGCGCTCGACGAGCCCGGAAAGGAGCGCGGCGCGGTCCACGCCAGAGGGCAGGGAAAGGTGGGACACCATATCGGTATACGCCGCCTCGGGCGTCTCGCCGCGGATATTATAATACACGCCGCCGGCCCTTATCATCGCGACTAGCTCATCGGGCTCATGCATCGGGAGGGGTCTCCTTTTTTCGCTTGAGAAGGGAAAAATTCCGTTTCTTCAGCTCAGGCAATGCGTCCAGGATGGCGGTCTTGATGTCAAAAAAACTGTCCTCCATGCTCTCGACCGAAGCCCACAGGGTTTCCTGATCATCGAGCGCTTTTTTCCCCTCCTTGGCCTTTTCCTCGTCCGAGAGGAAATAGCCCGCGTCGAGCGCCTCGATGCCCGAGACGACGTGATTGAGGAGCTGGCTGAGCACGACGGCGCCCTGTTCGGGGACGAGCTCAGGCTTGATCTTCGCGGCCTTGAGCATCCCGACGAAATCCGAGAGTCCGTTATGGAGCTCGACGTAGCGGTTCCGGAGCATGGCCGTATCGTGATCGGCAAACCAGTTGTAGTCCTTCGCGAAGTCCCGGTAAAAACGGCCAAGCTCGCGCTCGAGGATCGGGATACAGAGGGCAACGACGTGCGTGCGCGCGGGGAATATCCGCTCGAGCATCGGCTTGACGTCGCTTTCCTTGCGATGGAGCGCGTCAAGGACGTATGAGTCGAGGACGAGATCGGTGAAGGGCATCCCGAGATGCGCGAAAAGTTCCTCGGTAACGCTTGCGGGCGTCGAGACCATCGTCATGTCCCAATTCCCCTGGGGCGGAATCTCCCGGTCGGTAAACCAGAGCCGCGTCTCGATGCCATAGGGCTCGATCGACACGCGCGAGGTCCATTTGAGGAATTCGTCCATGGTCGCGGCATGCGGGGTGAAAAGCCGGTCTTGCCCGAAAAACCACGCCAAGGAAAGCTGCTCGTCTATCGCCGCGCCGGCGCCGCCGACCTCGAACGAGCGGATCAGGTTTTCCTCGAAATCCGCGAGCCATTTGTCGCGCGCCTTGCGATCGACCGCCTTCGCGGCCATCGGCTCGACGTCGAACACGCCCTTCGCCCAATCGACCGCCGTCGCGATGATCCGGTCGCCGGGCTTGAAGTCCGCGTCCCAGTAGACCGCGCGCATGTTCACCACCGAGACGGGAAACTCGGGCGGGTCATAATAATCGTCGGGGGAAAAAAGATCGGCGTTCTCGTCGTTATCGAGCGCGAGGTACTGAGGGATGTACTCGTCGCCGAACATCGCGTAATGGGGATAGGCCTCTTCCGGGGAAACCTCGAGAACGAGCCGCGAAAGGACCTCGCCCTTGTACCGAAACACGAGCTCGTTGGGCAGGATCGCCGGATCGTAAAACGGGACGAGCCGAGAACCGGGCAGGAGAATCCCGTCGGCGATCTCTTCCTTAGTCGGGATGACGACGACGGATTTTCCCGTAAAGATACCCGCGCGCGTTATCCACGTTTCATCCTCCGCGTCGAAGGCGGGATTGAGGAACGCGAGTTGGTTATAGGTAAGATAGTCGGAAAGTTCATCCTGCGCGGCGCGGCCAGACGGCTCACCGAGATAGTCGAGCAGACCCTTTATGGTAAAGGGCTCGATCGCCGCCTGCAGGAACTCTGACAGTCTGTCTTCGGTGTGATCCCTCATCCCTTTAATAGTATACCATCTTCCGAAAAGAGAATAGCGGGATTGCCGGCTCGGGCATTGCGCCGTCGGGTGGGGTTCATGATGATCCGCTGATAAGGATATGCCCAGCTAAAACGAATCACTTTGACACACCAAAAGCGCCCTTTTTGACACAATATGGAGAAGAATGCACCGTCTATAGAGCGCAAAACCTGGCGATTTACTCCCGATAGAAGCTCAATCATGACCATCGTCCTTGATTAATTCCATATCCTGCAAATAGTTAGCGCTCTTCTTCAGATGAAAGGCGCAAGTTGGCACGCCTTTTGCTTATTCTTTAATGTTCGCCGATAACGCGGACACTACACCATAACCAAAGTAATGGAGGCACATTATGAACACTCTCAGACTCTTTAACCCCGCCCTTTCCACCGACGTTTTCGACGCCTTTGACCGCGGGTTCGGGCTTCTTTCCCCGCTCGCCTCAGCGTCGGTAACCGCACCAAGGGTCGACGTACGCGAAACCGAGGCCGCGTATCTCATGGATATGGACCTCCCCGGACTTACCGAGAAAGACGTCGAGATCAGCCTGAAGGATCGCGTCCTCGCGATTTCCTCGGTCAAGGAAGCCGAGGCCGAGGAGAAGAAGACCGATGACGGCCAGGAGTATTTGATTCGCGAGCGCCGCTCCTCGTCGTTCGAGCGCCGCTTTACCCTTCCCGAGGA
>DAOPYF010000219.1:0-2495 GCA_035352735.1 Treponemataceae bacterium
AAATCGCCTTTAGCCCAATCGATGATACGAGCATCCTTTCCGAGTTTTACGTGGACAATTTCCGCGTCGGCCGAAGCGGTAACATGGAGCTTCGCCTGTACCTAACGATCGCCGAGACGACCCCGTCGCTCGAGTCCGGAACCTACTCGTTTAGCGTATGGGTGTATTCCGACCCGCTCGCGACGACCGTGCAGAGCCCGTACCCGATCGACGCCTTCGTCGTCAAGATGGTCTCCTGCGCGGGGACGGTTAACCTCTCGACGACCTCGGTGACCTACGCGGCCGCTTCCGGGTGGCAAAAGCTAACCGCGACCCTCGAGCCGGGCGCCCTGGCCTTTACCGAGGGCACCCTTGATCCCGTCCTTGGCCTTGTCCTTGACTTCAACCAGACGCGGCCGGGTAGCGTTCTTTTAGCCCAGCCCGAACTTCGGTTCCATCCCGACGGGCTCTAGGCCCGCCGCCTTAATTCCTCACGACCAGAACCTTCCTGATCTCGTCCATATCCGGTCCCACGACGCGGATGAAGTAGATTCCGCGCGCGACGGGATTCCCCGCGCCGTTCGATCCGTCCCAGTAATACGAGTAGGTACCGCCGCCCTTGCGCCCGCGCTCAAGCACCTTGACGATGTTTCCGTCGAGCGTGAACACCTGGATGACGACGTTACCCGCCTTCGGGACCTCGACTTGCACGATGGTCTTCTCATGTTTATTCGAGTCTATTACGTTGTTGAGGATCGTGACGCCGCCTCGCTGCTTGCGGGTTTCCGCGATGACGAAGCTCCAGGGCGCGAGCGAGGTAACGTCGTTCTCGTCCGTGAGGCGCGCGCAGAAGAGTCCCTCGTACTGCATGATAAGCTGGACCTTCGCGCCGGGAACGATCTCGGAGTCCGACTCGGGGATGAGGAAGTTGCGGAAGAGCCGCGCCTCGTCGGTGATGACCGTCGGGCTCAGGTTTCGCGCGTCCTGGTCTCCCGTCAGGTTGAAGCCCGGAAGGACCGAGGGGAGCCACAGCTTGAGCGAGGAGCCCGTCGCGTCGTTAAAGGTTTTCGGCATCAATTCCTCGCCCGGGTTGACGTCGTAGTAGAGCGCGAGCGATCCGGGCGCCGTTTGGAGGTTGATCCAGGTCGCGATCGTGATGTCCTTGTCGAGGAGCCGTCCCGTCCCGTCGAAAGCCTCCGATCGGAGCGCGCCCGCCTGACCGCCGAGCAAGCCCGGCTCGTTGACGCCGTCGGAGCCATAGAGAATCTCGGCGAGACCGATGCCGATGTCGGTGAGTCGGTGCGTGTCGCCGACGACCGCGTAGTTACCCACCTGGTCGACGAAGTACGAGGTCTCGACCCATTCGTGGGTGTCCGGGTCCTGAAAGAGGTTTCCCGTTCCCGCGATGGCGATCGAGCTCGTCGCGCTGACGAGATCCGCCGCGCGAACCTTCGTGCCGAGGTGATAGAGGAACGCGCGTTTATTTGCCGTCTTGATCTCGGGCGTTCCCGTAAGCGCGACCGTGGTGCCGTTGAGGTTTACCTTGAGCCCCGCGGCGATCTCGGAGGCGTTCGTGATGTCGATCGTTTTCGAGAATAGGACGTAAAGGTCGCTGCGGTTCGCGCCCGTGAGCGAGAAGGTGATGCGCGGAGGCGTTCGGTCGACGCAGGTGATCTTCGAGAAAGACTTCATGAGGTTTCCCGCGAGGTCGGTAATGTAACCCGTCGTAAGCGGCGAGTCCTCGTTGTACGAAACCTTGAGCACGCTTCCCGCGATCTGGAGGCCCGATCCGCTCGCGCCTGACCAGTAGAGCCTGAAGTACGGGTCGCCCGCGACGTTCTGGTTGCTTCCGGGCGCGAGAAGCTTGGTGCTTACGTTCGTGCTGAAGGTATCCGGCCTTGGGCTTTGCATGAGCGCGTCGTTGTAGAACACGCTAAACGCGCCGATTGCCTTGTTCAGCGAGCATTCGCGGATACCGCCCAAGGTCGGGACCCATTCGCTCGCGGGCGGGACCGCGGGTCGCGCGCCGCCGAACGATTCCGGGGCGAGGGCGGAGCTTTGGGTGAGTTGCGTTTTTGTCGAGTCGGCGGAAAGGTACCAGCCCTTTCGCGATGTCCAAGCCCAGGTGTCGGTCGCGAGGTTGTAGTTGACCGCGTTATCGAAGAAATGCATCTCGATGCGGTCGATAACGCCTCCCGACGCGTCGGGGACGGCCTCGTAGGCGACGATAGCGTCGCCCCAGTTATCGGTGCTCGTGCGGAGGGCCGCGGGCGCGGGGCCCGTGACGTCCCACTCGCTATAAAGCCCGCTCTTCGCGTTCGAGACGGTAACCGGCGTTCGGTCGTATGCGCTTGCGCCGATAGCCTCAAGGCTGTTGGGCGTCGCGGCCAGGTCGGTGATCGTGATGGCGCCGGACGCGGAGGCCGCGACCAGTCCCGTCGGGGACGTCGCGCTCGAGATAAATCCGGGCCAGTACCACGCGTACGATTCGCCGTGGCTCGCGCCCGGTTCCGCGT
>DAOPYF010000220.1:0-2395 GCA_035352735.1 Treponemataceae bacterium
CGCCCACCTCGCGCTCCGCCTTGAAGGCGCGGAGCAATTCCTTTTTCGATCGTTTTTCGGCCATCAGTCTGTCCCGTAACCGGCCTCGGCGAGGAGCCGCGCGAGGGTGCTGAAGCGCTCGGCGAGCATCTCGTCGTCTTTCGCGAGCGCGTCCCGGAAAAGCTTGATGTCCTCGTCGATCATCGGGTTCTCGGTACAGACGGCGACGGTCATCGCGTCGCCCTGGAGCCCGACGCGGGCGATCTCCGGCTTCGCGTCGTCGTAGAGTTTCGGGAACCGATAGGCCTCGCGGAAATGAAGCTCGGCCTCCGCTATGAGGATCGCGAGGTCAAGGACGCGGTGAAGCGGCAATTCCTCGGATTGGCGCGACCATTTTTCGCCGGTATAGCGCCAAACCTTCGCGGAGATGTCGACCTTGCCCCGGTCGTTCCATTGGGCGAGCCCGAGCGACAATCCCTGCGTCTCCGTCTGATAGGCCGCGCGACCGTCAATGCTCGCGTAGTTTTCGCACGCAATGACCGGTTTGTGCTTGAGGTTTGTCGGTATCTTCATAGAAATCTCCCTTGTTGTATTTACTAATTTAGTAAATTACTAACATTTGCGATAAGGGGAAGATATACCTGACGAAAAGTCCTGTCAATACCCACGGTTTTTTTGTATACTTTTCGTATCTTTTCACGGCAAGGAGCAGTCAGCCATGAGCTCGATCAAGATCGTCAACGCGCGGGACCTTCCCGATTCCTTTTTCTCGGCGCGCCGCCTCGCAGGCGGCCTTGAGGAGGTATCCGTCATCCTCGAGGCGGTCAGAACTCACGGCGACGAGGCGGTCAGGACCTATGCGGCGAAGTACGACCGCGCGAATCCCGTTTCCTTCGAAATTCCCCGGGATGAGCTCAAGGCGGCCGAGGGCAGGCTTCGGGCGGACAACCCGGAACTCTACGACGCCCTGTGCCTCTCCCGCGATCTCGCGCTCAAATTCGCGGCGCGGCAGCGCGATTCCTTCGACGACTTCGAGACCGAGCTTTCCCCCGGGCTCTTTACCGGACAGCGCACGATCCCGGTCGAGCGCGCCGGTCTCTACGTTCCCGGCGGCAGGTTCCCGCTCGTTTCGTGCGTGATCATGTGCGCTTCCCCGGCGAAGGCCGCGGGCGTCGGCGAGATGGTCTTTTGCACCCCCCCGACCCCCCATCCCGCGGATCCCGCGCTCCCGTGGGGCGACGAGCGTATCCTCGCGGCCGCGTCGCTGTGCGGCGTAGACCGCGTGTTCGCGATCGGCGGCGCGCAGGCGATCGCCGCGATGGCCTATGGAACCTCGAGCGTGCCCCGGGTGAACGTGATCGTCGGCCCGGGCAATAAGTACGTCGCCCAGGCGAAAAAGCTCGTGTACGGCGACGTCGGCATCGACCTCCTCGCCGGGCCCACCGAGGTGATGGTCGTCGCGGACGACTCGGCGCGCGCCGACTGGATCGCGGCGGACCTTCTCGCGCAGGCGGAGCACGACCCCGACGCGCAGGCCGTCCTCGTCACCGCGAGCGAGCGCCTCGCCCGCGCCGCGCAAAAGGAGATCGACGAGCTCGTCGCCTCACTTCCCGAGGGCGCCGTCGCGCGCAAGAGCCTCGCGAACAACGGCCTGATCATCCTCGTGGGCAAGACCGAGGACGCCGTCGCGATCGCGAACCGAAAGGCCCCCGAGCACCTCGAGCTCGCCCTTGACCCGGGCGACCTTCGCGACTCGATCGAGGCCGACGTCCATAACTATGGCTCGCTCTTCGTCGGCCATCGGACGGCGGAGGTCCTCGGCGACTACGCGGCCGGCCTCAACCATACCCTGCCGACCTCGGGAAGCGCGCTCTTTACCGGCGGGCTTTCGGTGCGCCACTTCCTCAAGACCGTGACGACGCTCAGGACGGCCGAGAACGGCCTCGCGACGGCACCGTCGGTCTTCCGGGATTCGGGCGACGCGCTTTCCGGCTGGCGGGCCTCCGTGCGCGCGGCCGAGACCATCGCCAAGGCCGAGGGGCTTACCGGTCACGCCCTCGCCGCGCACCTCAGAAAGGAATAGCAAAAGGCCGAACCAAGCGCGTCTCTGCGGGAAAATGGCTTATAGGCCTTTCATATTCTATACTTGACGTATGGAGATACTCGCCGCGATAGAGCGCTTCATCCTTTCCGACGTCGAAACGCTCACGAAGATCCTCTTTTTGGGAAACTTCTTTTTCTCCGCCGTAATAGGTATTTACAGCCTATCGGTAACGGTCGAGCTCGACCGGAAACGGGCGCGCACGCTCATGGTCGCTAAACTTTTTCAGTCTTTCGGCTGGATGGGACTTTGCTTCGTGCTCTACGTGCCGATCGTCGTTTCTCAAAACCTCGGGCAAAGCTGCCTGTATGCCGG
>DAOPYF010000221.1:0-2382 GCA_035352735.1 Treponemataceae bacterium
GATGATGAGCTCGACGGCGACCGTGTGGTTCGGGCACTCGTGGTTCATCTTGTATTCGCTTTTGCCCTTGGCGTTATGGGTGATCGAGCTCCCTTCCTGGGTAACGCGCTCGACGACGCCGGACGCGAGAACGTCCTGGTTGTCCCAGTCGAACACCTGGTATTTCGCGGACGAACTTCCGCAGTTGAGGGTAAGAATGACCATAAAATAACTCCTAAATAGGTAAGAATTGTGTAGAGATTCGAGGATTTTACCCCGAAGCGGGTGAAGTTTCAATATAGAGGGAAAATCATCAATTTTGACGATACTGCACGATCGCGTGTTATGTTTGTCTCGACCGACAATCGATCACCACGATGCAGCTTTTTTTGCTTTAAAGATGCAAAGTCTTGGGCTATCCTATGAAATTGGGGGAAAAAAAGTCCATGATACAAAAAGGTTTGCTTCCGTTCCTTACGATAGCGATCGCGCTATTCCTTTCTGCGTGTGGCCTGGGGCTTGCCCCCGCGTCTCGCGCATCGGACAATACCGTCATCTCGCTCAAATTTGGCTCTTCTGATGGCGGCTCCCGCGCGGTCCTTCCCGGAACGTGCTTCTTATATTTTCGCGCTTGGCCCGACGCGGTCGGCGTAAACGGCGCGCTCTACGGTCCCTATGCCGTGTCCTCGGCCGCCTCGTTCAAGACCTCCGACGTGCCAGGTCGCACCTACGCGGCCCTCGACGTCATCTGCTCCTCCTCCGCGCTCGATCAGGCGACACTCTTAAGCGAGAGCGACCTCTCCGCGCTCGCGGATTCTTCCGCGGGTATCGCCTCGGCGTATCGGATCGTGAACGCGGAGATCATCCCGAACCAGATTAATACACTCAACGTTACCCTCGTGCCGCTTGTTGAGCGGTCGGGCATCGCGGTTATAGACTCCCTGACCTACTCGGCCAGTATCGCGCGCTCATTTGGCGCGCCGACGCCCTTCGCGCGTTTTTTCCGGGTTGAGGGACTTCCCTCAAACGTCGCCTTTGGCAGCCTCTCCTGCAAGGTCTCCGCCTCGGAGGGTTCGGTTTCCCTGGCTCTTTATCGCGATGACGGTTCCCTTGAACCGGATTTTTCTTATGATGCCGAAAGCGGGTCGTACTCTCTTTCAAAACCCTCCTCGGCGGCGTACTACCTCCTCGCCCAGGGCGAGGCGAGCTCGTACGCCATATCGGTTAAGGCGTTGCCCGAATCTGCGGGCGCGACGGTCACGGTCGGCTTCGGCGATCCCTCTCCGAAGCTGACAGGATCCGCGACGGTCCTTACCTCGGCCGAGACCCTTGTCGTTACGGCGCCGACGGGTTATGGCGAGTACATATGGTCGCTCAATGGGCATCGGCTCGATTTCGCCGACAATAATAGCGTTTGCTCGCTCAACCTCGCCACCTCGAGTTATTCCATCGTGGGCGCGAATACGATAGCGCTTAGGGTCATGAAGGCGGAAGGCGAGTATCTCTCGTCGACCTTCGCTTTCACGATCACCGAGTAAAAAAGGGGAGAACGATGAAACACGGAACGATAGTCCTTCAAAACGATATCCGCCGCGGCGCCCGCGCGCTTCTCGCGCTTGGGTTAATCTTTGCGCTTGCCTTTTGTACCTCGGCGTGCAAGAACAACCATCTTGACGACGTGGACGCGTCGCCCGCGGGAACTGGTAGCGTCACGGTCAGCGTCTCGGGCAATGCGGATGCCCGTCTTGTCATGCCGAGCGCCCCGTCCGCCTCGACGATCGCGCGATACGATCTTACCTGCTCGCGCGCGGAGTACGAGAGCAAGACTGCTGCGGGCCTCACGGACGCGAACGCGCTTACGGTTAACGAGCTCGCCGAGGGCGAGTGGACCCTGACGATCGACGCCTACGATTCCTCGGGAAAGAAAGTTGCGACGGGAACCGCAAAGGTGACGATCGTCGCGGGAAAGACCGCTAGCGCGTCGGTAGTCCTTTCGCCGATACTCCCGCGAACGGCGGGCGGGAAGGGGACAGTGTCTCTCGTCTTCGCGTGCTCGGGGTTCAATGTCTCTGATGGATTATGGGAGATCGCCCTTAAACCGTCTGCCGGGGAGACGGAGATCAACTATTCCATGTCGAGCACCCCCATTGTAACCGTCGATTCAGGCACGAATACGATCGCGCTTAATACGACGCTCGACAGCGGCGACTGGGACATGACCTTCAGGTACAATGCCCCAACCGGTACCTATATCACGGCGTCAACGGTCGTTAAGGTCTACGACGGCCTGACTTCGGTAAGCTCGACCGGCGGATCGATTGCCGTTTCCTTGACGGATTTCTTCAAGGCCGATCACGTGCGGTATGTATCGAACACGTCGGATATGGGCCTTACCGGAAAGAC
>DAOPYF010000222.1:0-2379 GCA_035352735.1 Treponemataceae bacterium
GCAAGAACCTCGTCGAGGGCGCGACCTTCTCGACCTTCTTCGCGGTCGAAGGCGCCACCTCCGGCATGTCCAAGACCTTCGTCGACGCCTACAAGGCTAAGTACTCGAAGGAGCCCGCCGCGGTCACCGCGCTCGGCTTCGACGGATACAACCTCGCGATCGACGCGATCAAGCGCGCCGGCAGCCTCGACACGACCAAGATCCGCGACGCGATCGCCGCGACCAAGAACTTCGAAGCCGCCGCAGGCAACATCACCCTCGACGCGAACGGTGACGCGACCAAGAGCGCGTTCATCAAGACCGTCAAGGACGGCAAGTTCACCTACCTTACGGTCGTTAACCCGTAAGGCCGGAAAGTCCCGCGGGGCGTGTTTGCGCCGCGCGGGTTTTTTCGGGCGCGCTATTCGCGCGGGACACATGCTCTTTTTCGGGAACCGGCGAAAAACCGGTTCCCTATCCTGAACCAGTATGGACTAAACATGACCTTTCCATTGTTTTTGCAGCACCTGACCAACGCGCTTTCGCTCGGAAGCCTATATGCCCTCATCGCGATCGGCTACACGATGGTGTATGGGATACTCAGGCTCATCAACTTCGCGCACGGGGACGTGTTCATGCTCGGCGCGTATTTCGCTTTTTACTTCGTGACGCTTCTCCTGCTCCCCTGGTGGGTCGCTTTCGTCGTCGCCATCGCCTTTACCGCGATGCTCGGCATCGGCCTCGAGCGGGTCGCCTACAAGCCGCTGCGCGACTCGCCGAAGATCTCGATCATGATCAGCGCGATCGGCGCGTCATTCCTCATTGAAAACCTCGCGACGGTGCTTTTCGGCGGAAGGCCGAAGGGTTTCCTCGTTCCCGATATCTTTTCGCACGTCCTTCATTTCGGCTCGGTGTCCATCGTGTCGATCAGCGTGGTGATCCCGGTCTTCACCTTCGGGCTCCTCGCGCTCCTCCTATGGATCGTCAACAAGACGAAAACCGGCATGGCGATGCGCGCGGTCTCCACGGACCTCGACGCGGCGCGCCTCCAGGCGATCGACGTCAACCGCGTCGTCTCGTTCACCTTTGGGCTCGGGTCCCTGCTCGCGGCCTTCGGCGGCATCCTGTGGTCGCTCAAGTACCCGCAGCTCAACCCGACCATGGGCATCATGCCGGGACTCAAGTGCTTCATCGCCGCGGTCCTCGGCGGCATCGGCGACATCATGGGCGCGGTCCTCGGCGGCTTCCTCCTCGGGCTTCTCGAGATCCTGATAATCGCCTTCCTCCCGACCCTTTCGGGCTACCGCGACGCGTTCGCGTTCGTCGTTCTCATCCTGGTGCTCCTCATCAAACCGTCGGGGCTTCTCGGGAAGAACCAAGTGGAGAAGGTGTGATATGATCGACAACCGGAAAAAAACGCTCTATACCGCCGTCGCGTGCGTCGCGTCGGTCGCGATCATCTTCCTCATGGACCGCTTCGCGGGCAACTTCGCGCTCCGCGTGTTTAACCTCTGCGCAATCTACATTGTGCTCGCGCTTTCGATGAACCTCCTCAACGGATTCACCGGGCTATTCTCGCTCGGCCACGCCGGCTTTATGGCGATCGGCGCGTACGTGTGCGCGCTTCTAACCATGAGCCCCGCGCAAAAGACGCTCAACTTCTTCCTCGCGCCGATCGTTCCCTGGCTCGCCGCCGTCCATATCCCGTTCATACCGGCGCTCATCGTCGCGGGCCTCGTCGCCGCGGCGTTCGCCTGGCTCATCGGCACCCCGGTCTTGCGCCTCCGCGACGACTATCTCGCGATCGCGACCCTCGGCTTCGCCGAGATCATCCGCGTGCTCATCACGAACGCGCAGGGACTCACGAACGGGGCGCTCGGGCTCAAGGGCTTGCCGAAATACTCGACGACCTGGGTCGTCTGGTCCTTCGCCGCGCTATCGATCATTTTCATGTTCGCGCTCATCCGCTCGGCGTACGGGCGCTCGCTTAAGGCCGTGCGTGACGACGAGATCGCCGCGCGCTCGATGGGCATCGACGTCGCGCACGTCAAGATCGTCAGCTTCGTCGTTTCGAGCTTCATCGCGGGAATCGGCGGCGCGCTCCTCGGGCACCTCATGACGACCATCGACCCGAAGATGTTCGTGTTCGGCCTCACCTACAACATCCTCCTCATCGTCGTGCTCGGCGGAAACGGGAGCATCACGGGCTCCGTCATCGCCTCGATCGTCGTTACCGTGCTCATGGAGCTCCTCCGCTTCCTCGACGGCCCGCTTAACCTCATCGTGTTCAGGACCGACGGCCTTCCGGGGCTCCGCATGGTCGTCTTCTCGCTTCTCCTCATGATCGTCGTCATCTACCGGCAAAAGGGGCTCATGGGCACCAAGGAGTTCTCCTGGGAC
>DAOPYF010000223.1:0-2368 GCA_035352735.1 Treponemataceae bacterium
AGAACCTCGTCATCATGCCCGAGCTCGTCGTGCGCGATACGGCGTAGGCGCCCAGGCTCGCGTCGTACGGGCCCGCGCGGCGTATGGGGTCTGACCCCGCGCACAAGGGGTCTGACCCCGGAGAATTTTCATGATTAGAAAATTGCTATTCGCGTGCCTCTTGTCCATGGCAGCCTTCGCCGCCGCGGAAACCCTGAGCCTTGACGGCGCCATCGGCGCGACTGCTTCGGACTTACGCGAGGCGATCCCCGCGCGATCGAAGGTCGCCGTCGTCGGCATCGTGTCTCCGACTGAGCGGCTTTCCGACTATATAGCCGACGAGCTTTCCGGCGCGCTCATGGCCGGCGGCTCGCTCGTCCTCGTCGAGCGGAAGGACCTTGAGCTCGTCCGCGACGAGCTGAAATTCCAGCTCTCGGGCGACGTCGACGACGAGTCGGCACAATCGGTCGGCAAGCTGCTCGGCGCCGAGGTGATCGTCTTCGGTCGCTTTGACGATTCGTATCGCCTGAGGATAAAGGCCGTTTCCGTCGAGACAGCCCAGATCCTCGCGGTAAGCTCGGTCGACGTCGATCGCGCGGGAAAGGCGGCCTTTCTCGCGGGCGCGTCTGGCGCCGAGCTCCCCGCCTGCGGGTTCGGCGATCCGTCCTGTTGGTCGACCTTTACCGACTCAAGCGGTTCCGAAGGAACCGACGTCCTTTTAAGCGTTGCCCAAGAGCGTCTTCAGGGAAAGGACTATGATGTCATCACGGTCGAGGCCGATATCCCGAGCAAGTTTCGCTTTTCGTACGCCGGTTGGGCCGCGATCCCCGACGAGGCAACCCTCGATAAGCTGAGGGCCACGAAGGGCATTCGCTTTAAGGTGCTCGGGGACGGAAATCGATACGAGTTTCGGGTTCATACCGCCGGGGTTACCGACGACGATTGGTATTCCGCTTCTTTCGCGACCCAAAAAGGAAAAGTCGTCGAGGTCGCGATTCCCTATAAAAAACTACATCAATCCATGCAGAAAGGGGCCCAGCTAGACCGTTTGACCATAACCGGCCTTTCCTTCCTGACTCGGAAATCGACCGCGTCCCCGATCAAGTTCTTCGATATTCGCCCGTATTGATGCCCTGGCCAGCCTGAATCACCCGAAAATCACCCCTCGAGATTCTTGAGTTTTTAAAAATTTACAGTAAACTATAGGTAAATACTTTAGAGTAAAAAACAGGTGATGACATGAAACGTGATTTATTTGCTTGCGCATGGCTCCGGGCCATGGCGTTGTTCGCTCTTGCCTCGCTCTTCCTGGGGTGTACGGGGATTGGGGTTGATACGCAATCCGGCGAAGACGAAACGAGTTCTCCCTCAGGAACGGTTTCAACCGACCTATCCCTTTCTGCCCTGACGGTCAATGGACGATCCCTTTCGCCATCGCTTACGACTCAGCCCTTGGGCGAGATTATCCCGTATTCGGCGACGGAAGTCTCGGTAACGGCAACGCCTACCGATAGCGCCGCGATGGTGACCGTTTCCGGAAATACGAAGCTTTCAAACGTTGCGGGAAAGACCGATATCATGATCGTCGTGATGTCTTCCGACAAGCAATCAAGCAAGACGTACACGGTTACCGCCGCCAAGGAAGGGGCGGCCCTTGAATTCCCCGTTTCATGCCAGATCGCGGTTTCCGACTTTACGGTCAGCGGTACCTGCTATGGCGACGTTCCCGAACATGTCCTCGTTTCCTTCGGCGGCATGGAAGATATCGAGGCAAGCGTCGACGCGACCGCGATGACCTGGAGCGCGGTGGTTCATGCCTCCGCGATCGCGAACGGCCTTAAAAAGCAGCTTACCGTGGAAACCAAATGGTCAAAGGGCTCGCATCTCATAAGCCGAGACTTTTCCTACTCAGGCTCCTCCGCGCCAGGCCATTCGATCAGCGGAACGCTGACGTTCGCTTCCGGTGTCCCGATCCCAACCGGCGAAATTCTGGTCATCTCCGCGACCCAAGACCATGGGAGCGTTTCCTCCCAAGTATCGATCCCGGTAACGAGCGCCGCCTCCTATGCCTATACGCTGACGGATCTTGCGCCGGGTACGTATCGTATCAACGCATATCACTACGCCGGGGACGGAAGCCCCCGCGAATCGTATAAATGCTGTTCCTCCGGCATAGCGATCGCGGATTCCGATCTTGGCGGTCAGGACTTTGTTCTCGTAGTTCCGTGATGCTGTCCCCCCTATGGGGGGGGGCTGAGCGGCCTTTCCGTTTTTTCCTGACGAGGGGGTAGGCCGGAATCGCCCCGGCCCCGCGGCGTTTTTTTCTGCCGCGCGGTGAGACAACCCTACAGAGCGTGAGGGCTTTGCCGTTTGGCGAGGCGGGTTCCGC
>DAOPYF010000224.1:0-2340 GCA_035352735.1 Treponemataceae bacterium
TGTACAACATGGTTTCCCTCCGCCCTTAGGCGACAACTATGTTGACATAGAGGGTCGGACTGGCTCGCAGCCACTCTTGGGGTCTGACCCCAAGAGTGGGAGATTATCCCTACCGGTAAAAGCTGGAAGTGGACAACATCCTTCTCGCGGAAAATAAGCGGGCTGGGCCTGAGGGAAAGGGAATCTTCCGCGTTTGCGATTGAATCTGTATTTGACATTATATGTATTATACACATATAATAGCCGTATGAGCGTCGAAAAAAGATCACGAAACCCGACGGTTCGCGCATTCAGGAAAGACATACGATCCCTTGAGCGGCAGATCGAGCTTTCCCTCGCGAGCCAAACCGATTGCTGCGGGGTGACGCCCGCGCAATGCCACCTACTCCTCGAGGTCGCCGACCAAAGCGATCCGAGCGTCGGAGAGCTCGCGGGCGCGCTTGAGCTTGACGCGTCGACACTCTCGCGGTCCGTCGACGGGCTCGTGAAGCTCGGCTTCCTCGAGCGCCGGGAGGATGCCGAGAACCGGCGGCGATATCTCGTGCGCCTTACCGCGAAGGGACGCAAGAAGGTCGACGAAATCGACGGCGCCTGCGACGCTTACTACGAGGGCTTTCTCAAGGGACTTCCGGCAAAAGAGCGGACGATTCTCGTCGACTCGCTCCCGCGCCTGGTCGAGGCCTTTCGCGCCTGGCGAACCGTGGCGAAAGGCGCGGAATGCTGCGCGACGCGCGTAAAGGAGCGATGATGAACATGCTCTTCGGGACAGCGGGGATGGGAGCGGAACGGCAGGCGGGTTTCGTCGCGCTTGAGGCGCTCAGGAGACCGTGGGTTGAGTCCTTTATCCTCCACGAGGGGAGGACGATCCCAAGGGTTCGGACGCGGCTTTTGGCGGCCGACCGGCTTGGGTCGCTTCGGGCGCGATGGGGTATCGGCCGCATGGATTACGCGGTGCTTCCGGGCGCGTACGCCGTCGGGAATCCCTCGCGCGAGTCGCCGGTATTCGTTACCGCGAACTATAAGATGAGCTTTGACGCGCTCCGCTCGAGCCTTTCGGGCATCGACGCGTGGATCCTCGTCCTCGACACGAAGGGCATCAACGTTTGGTGCGCCGCCGGGAAGGGAACATTCGGCACCGACGAGCTCGTCTCGCGCCTCGCGAAAACAAAACTCATGGCGCTCGTCTCGCACCGGGAGCTTATCCTCCCCCAGCTCGGGGCGTCGGGCGTCTCGGGTCACGAGGTAGCCAAGCGGTCGGGTTTCCGCGTCGTCTGGGGCCCGGTCCGCGCGCGCGACATCATCCCCTGGCTTGCGGCGGGAAAGACGAAGAGCGACGCGATGAAAGCGGTCACCTTCACGCTCCGCGAGCGGCTCGCGGTCGCGCCGATCGAGTTCGCGCGCACCTGGCCCCTCGTCCCACTGGCGCTTGCCCTCGCCTTCGTATTCGCGCTTCCCTTCGATGCGCGATGGCTTTCGCGCGCCGTGCCCGTGGCGATTCTCGTCGCCGGGATCGGCCCCGTCGGCACGATCCTATTTCCCGCGCTCCTCCCCTTCCTTCCGTCGCGGGCCTTTTCTCTGAAAGGGGCGTTCCTCGGCGCGGCATGGGCCCTCGCCTGCGGGCTCGCGTTTGGACTATCGCCCGCGCTGACGGCGGGATGCGTCCTCGTCGCGACGCCGGCCGTCGCGTTTCTCGCGCTCAACTTTACCGGCTCGTCGACCTATACCTGCCAGCCCGGCGCGCTCATGGAGGTCGATCGGGGCTTTTGGCCGATGGCGGGCTCGCTCACCTTGGGACTCGCGCTTGCCGCGGCGTCGAGATTACTCGGTTTATGAACGAATACACGAGGAGGCGTTAAGATGGCTCACGGATACTTGAAAAACGGCGAGACCCTGGCCCTCGACGCGTGGCGGTGCGTCGGCTGCGGCGCGTGCGTCGAGGTTTGCCCACACGCGGTCTTCAAGATAATGGGAGGAAAGGCGGAGATCGCGAGCCGCGCCTCGTGCATGGAGTGCGGGGCGTGCGCGAAGAACTGTCCGGCGGGCGCGCTCGCGGTCACCGCGGGCGTTGGCTGCGCGGCGGCGATCATCCGCGGAAAGCTATTCGGCACCGAGCCGACCTGCGATTGCGGCTCGGGCTCGACGGGCAAGGGAAAAAAGAAGCGCGCGTGCTGCTGACGCGCGCGGGACGATCGCGAAAAGGGGATCTTCCGCGTTAGCGATTGAAATGAAAATGGTTCGCGCGCGCGAACCATTGGAATGGAAAGCGCGGGGGGTTTACGCGGTTTGCGTAAACCCCAACGCCCATATTCGTTTGAGGATGAAATGAGATTAGGTAAGGAC
>DAOPYF010000225.1:0-2335 GCA_035352735.1 Treponemataceae bacterium
GGCGAATGTGATACATTCGGTTATGAAAGTTACCGTCCTTTTCGGATCAAAATCAGATACAGACACCATGAAGAAAGCCACCGCCGTGCTCAAAGAGTTCGGTGTAGATTATTCGGCATATATGATCTCGGCCCACCGAGCCGCCGACGTTCTCGCGGAGACCGTCGCGAGCGAGGAAGCCTCGGGAACCGAGGTTTTCATCGCTGGGGCGGGTCTTGCCGCCGCGCTTCCCGGCGTCGTCGCGTCGCTGACGACATGCCCAGTAATCGGCGTTCCCCTAGACGGGGGCAAGGTCGGCGGGCTCGATTCCCTCCTTTCGATAGTTCAGATGCCAAAGCAGATTCCCGTCGCGACCGTCGGTCTCGACAACGCCGCGAACGCGGGTTACCTGGCATGCGAAATCCTTTCAATTAAATATCCCGAACTTAAGGGCAAACTCGTCGAGTTCAGGAAGAAACTGCGGGACGAAGTGCGCGAGGGTCTCGACCCGCGCGTATTAGGATAATCTATTCCGGGGGAAAAACGTATGGGCATTAACAAAGAGGCGATTCTGAAAAATCTCGTCAAGGGCGAGCAGCTGTACGAGGGCAAGGCCAAGAAGGTCTACGCGACCAACTATCCCGACCTCGTAATCATCGACTACAAGGACGACGCTACCGCGTTCAACGGCGAGAAGAAGGGACAGATCGAGAGCAAGGGCGTGCTGAACAACGGCATCACCACGGGTCTCTTCGAGATGCTCGAGAAGAAGGGCATCAAGACCCACTTCATCGCGAAGCTCTCCGACCGCGAACAGCTCTGCCGCAAGGTGAGCATCGTCCCGCTCGAGGTTATCACGCGCAACGTCGCGGCCGGCAGCTTTTCCAAGCGCCTCGGCGTCCCGGAGGGAAGCGCCCTCAAGACCACCGTGTTCGAGATCTCCTATAAGGACGACTCGCTCGGCGACCCGCTCGTCAACGACTACCACGCCGTCGCGATCGGCGCCGCCACGTGGAAGGAACTCAAGACCATCTACGCGATGACGGACAAGATCAACACGATCCTCACCGCGTTCTTCTGGGACCGCGGCATCAAGCTCATCGACTTCAAGCTCGAGTTCGGAAAGACCGCCGACGGCAAGATCATCCTCGCCGACGAGATCTCCCCGGACACCTGCCGCTTCTGGGACGCGAAGACGAACGAAAAGCTCGACAAGGACCGGTTCCGACGGGATCTCGGCAACGTCAAAGAGGCGTACGTCGAGATATTCAACCGCATTTCCAAGTAACGAAACAAACGGGGAACCAATGGACACATCGATCGCGATCGACGGCAGCGAAAAACTGAAGGACCACTGCGGCGTAATCGGGATTTACCTCTCGAGCCACGACAACACCGCCTCACGACTCGCGTACTACGGGCTTCAATCGCTCCAGCACCGCGGCCAGGACTCGACCGGGCTCGCCGTCGGCGACGGCGAGAAGATCGAGCACTTCCGCGCGATGGGGCTCGTGTCCGACGTCTACAGCAAGGAGGCCCTCGACTCGCTCAAGGGCTACCTCGCGATCGGGCACGTGCTCTACTCCACCTGCGGGAAGGCGACGATCGAGAACGTTCAGCCGTTCGTCTCGCGCTCGAAGCTCGGCACGATAGCGGTCGCGCACAACGGCAGCCTCGTGAACACGGAGCCGATGAAGGAGTTTCTCGAGGAGACGGGCTCGACCTTCACCTCGACGAGCGACTCCGAGGTCATCATCAAGCTCATCGCGAAGAACTACAAGAAGGGGCTCGAGCGCGCGCTCACCGACACGATCCAGCTCATCAAGGGCTCGTTCGCGCTGTGCGTGATGACCGAGAAGACACTCATCGGCGCGCGCGACCCGAACGGCATCAGGCCGCTGTGCCTCGGCAAGGTGCAGAACGGCTGGGTGCTCGCGAGCGAGTCGTGCGCGATCGACGCGATCGGCGGCGACTTCGTCCGCGACATCGAGCCGGGAGAGATCGTCATCATCAACGACGACGGGGTGCTCTCGTTCAACTTCGGCGAGAAGACCTCGAAAAAGGTCTGCGTGTTCGAGTACGTGTACTTCGCCCGCCCCGACTCCAACATGGACGGTATCCCGGTCCTCGAGGCCAGGAAGAAAATGGGCGAGGCGCTCGCGCGCGAGTCTGGCGTCTCCGCGGACATCGTCATCGGGGTCCCGGACTCGGGCCTTGGCGCCGCGCTCGGCTACTCGCGCGCCTCGGGCATCCCCTACGCGATGGGCATCGTGAAGAACAAGTACATCGGGCGCACATTCATCGCGCCGAGCCAGGAAGAGCGCGAGGCGATGGTGTTCGTCAAGCTCAACGCGGT
>DAOPYF010000226.1:0-2332 GCA_035352735.1 Treponemataceae bacterium
GTTGACCTCAACCTTACCATGGTTGCGCTCTACCGACTGAGCTATAGGAGCAAAACATTCGAGCACCGACGGTTCGAAGATGCTTGGCTAATATACCGGAGCACTTCCGCTTTGTCAAGCGAAAGAGAGTGGACTTGGGCGAATTTCGGAACGTGGGGGATTTTTCGGAAATCGATAGGCAAAAGCGGTAAGGCTTACTATATTTGAGCCATGAAATGGGCTTTGATACTTTCGGGCGGCGGCGCCCGGGGGCTCGCGCACATCGGAGTCCTCGAGGCGCTTGAGGAACTGGGCGTTCCGCCCCCATCGCTGATCGCCGGGTGCTCGATGGGCGCCATCGTCGGCGGGCTCTATGCCTCCGGGATGAAGCCCGGCGAGATGCGCCGCATCCTCGGCACGAAGTTCGAGGTGACCGACTTTATGAGCGACGCGGCCTTCACCCTCCCCCGGGGACCCCTCAACAAGGTCTTTCAGATCGGGCAGGGGCTCAAAAACCTCGTTTCGTCCGACGGGATCGACTCGGGGGAAAAGGTCCATCGGCTCCTTTTCGAGCTCACGAACGGGGCGGAGTACGGGCAAACCCCGATCCCGTTTTATTGCAACGCGACCGACTTATGCACCGGAAACGAGATCGTGCTCACCAAGGGGCCGATCGCCGACGGAATGCGGGCATCATCGTCCTTTCCCGGGGTATTTTCGCCCTTCGCGCGGGACGGCATGCTCCTCGCCGACGGGTACCTTCGGAACAACACCCCGGTTTGGATCGCCCGGGAGCACGGCATCAAGCACGCGTTCGCCGTGTACCTTGACCGTTTTACCCGAATCGACCGCTCGCGGCTCAAAAACGCGGCGGACGTTCTCCTCAGGTCGTTCGACTGCGCGATCTACACGCATGAAACAGACCGAAAGAACATCCCGACGGCGTCGATCCTCGTGGACAACGACCGCTCGCCCTTCGACTTCGAGCGCCCCGACCTTCAGATCAACTTCGGGTACGAGGCGGCGATGGCGCAGGGGATGATACTAGACGCATTTTTCGCGAAAGGCTACCGTGGCTTGAGCGCCCGGCGGTCGCTCGCACACCATGAACGCAAAGGAGCCGAGCATGAGCAACCTTGACGACAGGATCGAACGCATCCTCGCGAGCTACGAATCGACCGGGGGCATCAACCTGACCGATTGCCAGAACTTCCCGAACCGCGAAAGCGTCGTCTCCGCCCTCAACGACATCGAAAACGTCATATTCCCCGGCTTCCGCGAGGACAGCGCCCTCGACCACGACACCCTCAGGTTCGTCACCGGCGAGCGGCTCCACCGAATCGTCCGAAGCCTGACGAACGAGGTGCACAAGGCCATCAAGTACATCTGCATGATGAGCGACCGCGACGGCTCGGGCTGCTACAAATACGCCGAGCAGATCGTCCTCGCGCTCATCGACGCGATCCCGGAATTCCGCAGGCTCGCCTTCGGCGACGCGAAAGCCGCCCTCGAAGGCGACCCCGCCGCCCGGAGCGTCGAGGAGGTCATCCTCTCCTACCCCGGGCTTGAGGCGCTGCTCGTCCACCGAATCGCGCACTTCCTCTACGGCAAGGGCGTGCCCATCATCCCTAGGATCATGAGCGAATACGTCCACGGGAGGACCGGCATCGACATCCATCCCGGCGCCTCGATCGGCGAGGGCTGCTTTATCGACCACGGAACCGGGGTCGTCATCGGGGAAACCGCGCTGATCGGCAAGAACGTCAAGATCTACCAGGGCGTCACACTCGGAGCCTTGAGCGTCCGGAAGAACATGGCCGACAAGAAGCGTCACCCGACCATCGAGGACGACGTGACGATCTACGCGGGATCTACCATTCTCGGCGGCGAAACCGTCATCGGATCCGGAAGCACGATCGGCGGCAACACCTGGATCGTCGAGTCGGTCGCCCCGGGTTCAAAGGTATTCAAGAATCAGGCATGAAAGCCCGGCCCCACGACGATACCCCCGAGCGGCAGGACTCCCCGGCGCGAGGCGACGACGCTCGCACGGGACGCCGAACTGCGAGAGGACTCCCCGGCGGGGTTAGGCCGCTCGACCTTGTCATCATCGCCCTGGTCATCGGCCTCACGGTTTTTTCGGGCTTCGCGATCTACGGGAACCGCGGGAAAAGCGCGCGTCTCGTCATCGAAGGGCCCTCGGGCCGCTGGCTCTACCCCTTGGACCGCGACGTAACCGTCCCGATAGCGGGCCCGCTCGGCGATACGGTCGTCGTGATCAAGGGCGGAAAAGCCCGTATCGCGCGATCTCCCTGCCCCAACCAAACCTGCGTCGCCGCGCCCGCCATCGACC
>DAOPYF010000227.1:0-2276 GCA_035352735.1 Treponemataceae bacterium
TCGATGCCGGGGCAGTAGCCCATCTCGCCGAGCATCTCGAGGTCGTACTCGGTCCTCGTCTTGAGCCGCTCCGCCTCAAGGATCTTGCCCTGCGCCTTGAAGCGCGCGAGCTGCTCGTCGAGCTGTTCGCGGATCCTTTGGAGCGCGTTCGGCACGGCGTCTTCCTTCATGACGAAGTGCTTCGCCGGATAGACGGAAAGCTCGTCGAGCTCGAGGGTCGTCTCGCCCGAGATCGGGTCGAACTTCTTGATGCGGGTCAGGGTGTCCCAGTCGAACTCGAGGCGGTACGCCTCCTCGAGGTAGGCGGGAAATATCTCGAGGGTGTCGCCGCGTGCGCGGAAGCGTCCGCGCTCGAGTATGGCGTCGTTCCGCTCGTACTGGAGCGAGACGAGCTTTTTCTTGAGCTCGCCGAGGTCGACCTTGTCTCCCTTGTCGAAATGTATCCGCATGTCGCGGTATGACTCGGGCATCCCGAGGCCGTAGATGCACGACACGGTCGACACGACGATCACGTCGCGCCGCTCCATGAGGCTAAAGGTCGCGGAGAGCCGCATGCGGTCGATCTCGTCGTTGATCGCCGCGTCCTTCTCGATGTAGAGGTCTCGCGCGGGGACGTATGCCTCCGGCTGGTAGTAGTCGTAATACGAGACGAAGTACTCGACCGCGTTGTCGGGGAAGAAGCTCTTGAACTCGCGGTAGAGCTGGGCGGCGAGGGTCTTGTTGTGGCTCATGACGAGGGTCGGCCGCTGGACCTTCTCGATGATCTTCGCCATCGTGAAGGTTTTGCCCGAGCCGGTGACGCCCTTCAGCGTCTGGAATCGGTCGCCCGCGAGCACGCCGTCGGCGAGCGCCTTGATCGCCTCGGGCTGGTCGCCCGACGGCTCATAGTCAGAAACAACCTTAAACGGTCTCATGCTTTGCTATTCCTTTCAGAAGTGCCGTACCGTGCGCGCGCGGGGAACTCTCCCGCGCGATAGGCTGCGGGCGTTCCGTCTCCGTCAGTTCGTTCGCTCGGCGAGGGTGATCTTGAGCGAGATCTGCTGCTTGCCGCGGAGCACGGTGATCTCGACGGTCTCGCCCGGCTTTTTCGACTCGAGCGCGGAGTAGTAATCGGTCAGGCTCTCGACCTTCACGCCCGCGATCGAGGTGATCACGTCGCCGCCGAGGAAGATGACCGAGCTCGAGTTGCCCGACCCATAGCGCACGGCGTCGGCGCCGCCCTTGAGCCCTGCCTTCTCCGCGTTGCTGCCCGGGCCGACCTTGGAGACGAGGAGTCCCTTGTCGGTTGAGAGCCTCGCGTAGTTCGAGATGGCGGGGTTGAGCTGCACGAGCTCCGCGTCGATCGAGCCGCGCCTGACCATGCCGAACTGGATGAGCTCGGATACGACGCGCTTGGCGGTATTGACCGGGATCGCGAAGCCGATGCCCGCGTTACTGCCCGAGGTCGAGTAGATCATCGTGTTGATGCCGATCATCCTGCCCTGGGTGTCGAGGAGAGGGCCGCCCGAGTTTCCGGGGTTGATCGCGGTGTCGGTCTGAATCATGTCCTTGATGATCGTGCCGGCCTCGGTCTTGATCGGGCGCCCGAGGGCGCTGACGATGCCGGTGGTAAGCGTGCGTTCGAGACCGAAGGGGTTCCCGATGGCGAGGACCTTTTGCCCAACCTTAAGTCCGCCCGACTCCCCGAACGGGATGGTTTTGAGAAGCGTATTCTTCGGGGGATCGAACTTCAGGACCGCGATGTCGTTCTCGCGGTCGACGCCGATCACCTTTCCCTCGTACTGGCTGCCGTCCGAAAGGGAGACGAATATCTTGACGGCGTCCGAGATGACGTGGCTGTTCGTCACGATGTAGCCGCGCGTGTCGATGATCGAGCCCGAGCCCGAGCCGCCTTCCTGCGGTACCGGCTCGAGGAACCAGTTGATGCCGACGATCTCGGTCGTGATGTTGACGACGGCCTCGTTCGCCTTCTGGTAGACCGTGATGTTCTGGGTTTCGTCCTGGGTGTAGCTGGTGTTCGATTCGCTTACCGTCAGCGGTTCCTGCGGGACGTTCGTTTTGAGGGTAAAGGTCGAGCCTGAATTGGAGGACCCGGAGGAGATGATGTCCGCTCCCGTCGCCGAGGCCTGAAGACTTGCCGCTTGCTTGTCGGAAGTTTGCCCCTGCCGGGTGAGCGCCCTGAAGGCCCCGCCAAAGTCCGCGTCGCGGATCAGATAGGCGCCGGTAAACGCGACTGCCGCCGCGATGCACGCGATGCCGATAACCTGGGTTCTGCT
>DAOPYF010000228.1:0-2250 GCA_035352735.1 Treponemataceae bacterium
GCGAGGGCGCCCAACCGGCGCAAGGCGCCCGCATCGTCGTCGACACGAACCTCAGAATAGCCTTGAGCTCCCGCATCGTCGCGACCGCGCGCGAGGCACCGGTGATCGTCGCGGCGAGCTCCCGCGCGATCGAGTGGGCCGACGGCGCCACGCGCGCCAAACTCGCCGCGCTCGAGGCGGCGGGCGTTCGCGTCATGCCGATAGCCGAGCGCGCGGGAAAGGTCGACCTACCCGCGCTTATGCGCGCGCTCGGGGAAGACGGAATCGATAGCGTTCTCCTCGAGGCGGGAGGAACCCTCGCCTGGGGGGCGCTCGAGGCAGGCATCGTCGACCGGGTTCGGTATTACCTCGCGCCGACGCTTATCGGCGGCGAAGGGGCCCGAGGGGCGCTCGGAGGAAAAGGCGCGGCAACGCTCGCGGCGGCCCCAAGACTCAAGAACGTCGAGACGCGCACGGTCGGCTGCGACCTCGCCGTCGAGGGGGACGTATGTTTACCGGAATAATCGAGGACGTCGGCCGCGTCGTCTCCATCGCCCGCGAAAGCCGCTCCGCGCGCGTTCGCGTCGCGACAGGCCTTACCCGCGAGGGCACCCGGATCGGGGACAGCGTCGCGGTATCGGGCGCCTGCCTCACCGTCACGAGCCTCACGGCCGACGGGTTCGTCGCCGACGCCATGCCCGAAACCCTCAAGCGCACGACCCTCGGGAACCTCGCCCCCGGCGGCCGGGTCAACCTCGAACGGGCGCTCACCCTTTCGGCGCGCCTTGGCGGCCACCTGGTGAGCGGGCACGTCGACTCGGTCGGCGAGGTCACAAGCATTGTAGAAGAGGGCATCGCGCGCGCGATCGAGATCCGCTGCGACCGGGCGCTCCTTCGCTACGTCGCCGAAAAGGGCTCGGTTACGATCGACGGGGTGAGCCTCACGGTTACCGCTACGGGCGACGAGGGGTTCTCCGTCGCGATCATCCCGCACACCGCGGGCAACACCACGCTCGACGAGTTGAAGGCCGGAGCCCGCGTAAACGTGGAGTGCGATCTGGTCGCGAAATACCTCGAGCGCCTCATCGCGTTCGGGCCGCGCGACGGCGCGGACGCGGGCGAATCGGGCCCGCGCGCGCCAAGCGGGCTGACCGAGGACTTCCTCCGGTCGAATGGATTTTAGGAGATAGGCATGAATACGATAAAAGATGCGATAGCGGACTTTCGGGACGGCCGGATGATCATCGTCGTCGACGACGAGAACCGCGAGAACGAGGGCGACCTCATCGTCGCCGCGCGGCACGCCGACGCGAAGGCGATCAACTTCATGGCGCGCCACGGGCGCGGGCTCATCTGCGTCGCGATGGAAGAGAGGCGGCTCGCGGCGCTCGGGATCGGGCAGATGTCCCGCGAGAATACCGACGCGCACGGCACCGCGTTCGCGGTATCCGTCGACCACCGGGGGACGAGCACCGGGATCTCCGCGGCAGACCGATCGCTCACGATCAGGAGCCTTGCCGACCCCGCCGCGATGCCTCGGGATTTCCGCCGCCCCGGCCACGTCTTCCCGCTCGCCGCGCGGGAGGGCGGCGTGCTCGCCCGGCGCGGGCACACCGAGACCGCCGTCGACCTTTCGCGGCTTGCCTTCGCGGGCGAGCCCGACGCGATCCACGGGGGCGCGATCTGCGAGATCATGAACGAAGACGGCTCGATGGCACGGCTCGGCGACCTCGAGCGGTTCGCGCAAAATCACGGGCTCAAGATCGTCTCCGTCGCCGACCTCGCAACCTACCGGGAGCGGATCGAAGGCGCGGGGCCTCGCGCGCCAGCGGCGGAGACTCACGCATCAGCCGCGGGGAGTATTG
This sequence comes from Treponemataceae bacterium, assembly GCA_035352735.1. GTDB lineage: Bacteria > Spirochaetota > Spirochaetia > Treponematales > Treponemataceae > Teretinema. The sequence continues at coordinate 1,845 of DAOPYF010000228.1, forward strand.
CCGCCGCCGACAGAACAGCGCGCGCCGAAAGCGCTTCCGCACGGTTCGAATCAGCGGATGCGCGGCAAGCCGTCGAGCTCGTCGCGAGCGCCCGGCTTCCCACGCGCTACGGCGAGTTCAGGCTCTTCGGGTACCGCGAGGCCGCGACGGGCGCCGAGCACGTCGCGCTCGTCATGGGCGAGCTTGAGCCCGCCGAACCCGCGCTTTGCCGCATCCACTCGGAATGCCTCACGGGCGACGCGCTCGGCTCCCGGCGGTGCGACTGCGGCGAGCAGTACGACGCCGCGATGCGCGCGATAGCCCGCGAGGGACGCGGGGTGCTCGTGTACCTCAGGCAGGAAGGCCGGGGAATCGGGCTTCTCAACAAGATCCGGGCCTACGCGCTCCAGGACGGCGGGGCGGACAC
>DAOPYF010000229.1:0-2242 GCA_035352735.1 Treponemataceae bacterium
ACGCGCTCCGCCGTCCCCCGCGAAAGCCGATCTTCGGCTTCATGAAGCTCGACTTTCACTGGGACGAAATCGAAAAAATCAGGAATAACGGCGTCGCGCCGACGGAAGGGAAATAGCATTCCCTCCCGCGCGCGACCGTCACAAATCGAGGAATCAATCGATGCCGAAGGCCTTCGAGATAAGCCGGTCGCGAGCCTTGTCGCTCATCCGGAGGATCGCGCGGTACAGCGGGCTCACGGCCGCGAGATAGCGCGCCTTCGGCTTTTTCGCCTCGATCGCCTCGATGATCACGCGGTTAACCGCCTCGGCCGACGCGCCCCGCCTCGCGGGATCGGCCATCATGGCGCGGAAGCGCCCGTACAGGCCGGCATAGGGCGAGCTGGTATCGGAGTAACGGTCCGCGCTTTTTTCCTCCGAGCTTCGCATGAACGCCGTGTCGATGGTCCCGGGCTCGACGAGAACGACGGGAATGCCGAAGGATTTCAGCTCGAGCCGCATCGCGTCGGAGAGCGCCTCTACCGCGTGCTTGCTTGCCGAGTAGGCCCCGTTTATCGGCCACGTGAACTTCCCGACTACCGAGCCCACGTGAACGATCCGTCCCGCCCTTCTTTCGCGCATGGGCGGGAGCACGGCCTTCGTCATCCGCACGAGTCCCCAGACGTTCGCGTCGAACATCGCTTTCGCGCTCGCCTCGTCCAGCTCCTCGACTGCCGAGCGGATCGAGTATCCCGCGTTGTTCACGAGAACGTCGATGCGGCCGAAGCGCGCGATGGCGGACTCTACCGCCGCGTCGACCGATCGCTGGTCCGTGACGTCGAGCGCGAGCCTCAAGGCGGCGGGAAGGTCGGCTATCGTCTCGGGCTTTCTCGCGGTCGCGACAACGGTATAGCCGCGTTCGGCGAGGCGCCCGGCGAGATCCCGCCCGACGCCCGTCGAGCATCCGGTAATAAGAACCACGGTGTCTTTCATTCCTTATCTCCTTCTGCGCACAAAGATACCGTGAGGCGGCATGGCGGAAAATGACCGATCGCGCAGAAACGTTGACGGGTCGCGTAAGTTTGGGCATAGTGATCGCATGACCGAAATCCCCGCATTCGTGCCCGCGAGCAAGACCGTTTCCCTTTTTTCGTATATCCGCGCGCGGGGCATCGACCCCGAAATTCTCATCGAGCGGATCGAGTCCGATCCCGCGTCGTGGCGCGATCCCGAGACCGCCGTCCCCCTCGACGTGTGGCTCGCCCTTAACCGCGAGGCCGCGCGCGCCCTGGGCGATCCTGACTTCGGACTTGGGTTCGGCATGTATTTTTGGGGGATGCCGACGATGCTCGGCCATCTCATGGGAGCCTGCCGCGACGTCGGGGACGCGTTCGGCGCGTTCATCCGCTATCAGTGCATCGAGCACCATTCATGGCGCCTGTCGCGCCGCGATTCGGCCGATTGCGCCGAGATCGCGTACGAACCGGATCATTCGCTTTCGTCCGATCGGCTCATCGTCGACTTCGTGCTCGCGAATCTCGTGAACCAGGCCCAGCGCCTCACGGGCTCTGCCGCGGACGTCGCGTCGGTTCATTTCGCGTATCCGCGACCGGAAAGCGCGAGCCTGCACGAGAAAATCTTTCGCTGTCCGATTGTATTCGGCGATGGGAAAAGCTACCTTGCCGTGAGGAAAGATGCCCTTTCGACCCCGATACTCGGCGCGAGCGAGTCCGTTCGGGAGCGACTCGTCGAGCCGCTTGAGCGCGAACTTCGATCGCACTCGGTCGAACGGAAGGTCTCGGCAAGGGTCGCGGAGGCGATCGCGCGGAGGCGGGGAGGGAAGGCGGCGGACGCGGTTTCGGTCGCGTCCGAGCTTGGCCTGGGCGTGCGCGACCTTCAGGCAAAGCTCAAGGCCGAAGGCACGACCTTCCACGAACTTCGCGAGTCGTTCCTGAGGGAAATGGCGCTTGGGTACCTTCGCGAGGGCACGCTCGGCCTCAAGGAGATTTCGTTCTTGCTCGGATTCTCAGAGCCAAGCGCGTTTCATCGGGCCTTCGTCCGCTGGACGGGGCAAACGCCCGGCGAAGCGCGCGGGACGCGATCCGTCAGATATTGAACTTCTTCAGAGCGCCCTTGTACATATCGCCGCGGATCTGCTTGACCTGCTCGTCGGCCGCGTAGTCGTCGAATGGCATCATGCGGTCGATCACACCGTTCGGCGTGATCTCGACGATGCGGTTCGCGATCGAGTTGATGAACTCGTGGT
>DAOPYF010000230.1:0-2195 GCA_035352735.1 Treponemataceae bacterium
TAAAATGAGTATATTGAAGCCATTCTCGGGGCTTCGCGGCAGCCCGCCCGGAAAGGCGGCGGCACCGCGCGCGGCGCATCGGTACCCTTTTTTGGTCGGGCCCTCCCCGGAGACACTGGAGTAACTCTATGAGCATGGACAAAATGCGCAACATCGGGATCATGGCGCACATCGACGCGGGCAAGACCACGACGACCGAGCGGATCCTTTTCTATACGGGCAAGATTCACCGGATCGGCGAGATCGACGACGGCGACTCGACGATGGACTGGATGGCGCAGGAGCAGGAGCGCGGGATCACGATCCAGAGCGCGGCGACGACGACCTACTGGCGCGACCATCAGATCAACATCATCGACACCCCCGGGCACGTCGACTTCACCGCCGAGGTCGAGCGCTCGCTTCGCGTGCTCGACGGCGCGGTCGCGGTGCTCTGCGCGGTCGGCGGCGTGCAGCCCCAGACCGAGACGGTGTGGCACCAGGCCGACCAGTACAAGGTCCCGCGCATCTGCTTCGTGAACAAGATGGACCGGACGGGCGCCGACTACTTCGGCGCGATGAAGGACGTCAACGACAAATTCGGCGCCTTGTGCGTGCCGCTCCAGATACCGATCGGGGAGGGCGCCGACTTCGAGGGCGTCATCGACCTTATCGCGATGAAGGAAATCCGCTGGGACGCGGAGACCGAGGGCGAGAAGATGGCCGTCTCCGACATCGCGCCCGCGCGCCTCGACGAGGCGCGCGAGTGGCGCGAGAAGATGCTCGACGCCGTTTCGTCCGCGTCCGACGAGATCACCGAGCTCATCCTCGAGGGGACCGAGGTCCCCGCCGACCTTATCAAGAAAGAGATCCGCCGCGCGACCATCGCGCGCGACTTCATACCGTTCGTGTGCGGCGCCTCGAGGCGCAACACGGGCATTCAGCCCCTCATCGACGCGATCGTCGACTACCTTCCCGCGCCCGACGAGGTACCGCCCGCAGTCGGCTTTCACGTCAAGAAAGAGGAAGAGGTCTCCGTGCCCTGCAAGCCCGAGGGCGTGCCCCTGGGACTCGTGTTCAAGATCCAGTACGACCGCGAGGCGGGCGCCCTGTGCTACGTGCGCATGTACTCGGGCAAGATAAAGACCGGCGACCAGGTTTTCAACGTCGGCAAGAAAAAGCGCGAGCGGGTGAACCGAATCCTCCGCATGCACTCGAACAAGAGCGATCCCATGGACTCCGTCGAGGCGGGCGACATCGCGGTCTTCATCGGCCTCAAGGTCGCGCAGACCGGCGACACCGTCGGGAGCGAGGGCATGCCGCTCCTCCTCGAGAAGATGCACTTCCCCGAGCCGGTCATCTCGGTCTCCATCGAGCCGAAGACGATGAGCGAGCGCGACAAGCTCAAAGAGACCCTCGAGATCCTCGCGCGCGAGGACCCGACCTTCACGAGCCGGGAGGACGCGGAGACGGGTCAGCTCATCATCTCCGGGATGGGTGAGCTCCACCTCGACGTCCTCGTCACCCGCATGATCGACGACTTCAAGGTCGCCGCGCGCGTCGGTAACCCGCAGGTCACCTACCGCGAGTCGGTGACGCAGGTCGCCGAGCACACCGAGAACTTCAGCCGCGCCCTCGGCGGCAAGGAGAATACCGCCGGCGTCACCCTCAAGGTCGAGCAGCTCCCGCGCGGCTCGGGCAACCAGTACCGGAACGCGGTCAAGAAAGCCCAGGGCGTGCCCGAGGAGATCTTCGACGCGATCGAGATGGCGGTCAACGGGGCCTTCGGCTCCGGCATCCAATACGGCTATCCCTGCGCGGACGTCGGCGTGACGCTCACCGCGATCGATTACAGCGAGCTCACCTCGACGCCGTTCGCCTTCACCTCTGCCGCGTCGCTTTGCTTCGACGAGGCGTGCAGGAAGGCGAGCCCTGAGCTTCTCGAGCCGGTCATGAACGTCGACATCATCTGCCCGAAGGATTTCGTCGGCGACGCGATGAGCCAGGTCACCCAGCGCGGCGGCCTCATCCAGAGCCTCGAGTCGAAACCCTCCGCCGAGGTCGTCCACGCCCAGGCGCCGATGGCCAAGATGTTCGGCTTCTCGACCGCGCTTCGCTCGGTCACCCAGGGGCGCGCGTCCTTCGCGATGACCTTCAGCCACTTCGAGGTCAAAAAGGGCGGCTTACAGTCTAATTACTGATATAGTAAAGATTTA
>DAOPYF010000231.1:0-2180 GCA_035352735.1 Treponemataceae bacterium
TGAGGCGGGGGCTGATACCCTGACATCCCTATGCTCATGTACGCTCCTTCAGAAATTGGCAAATCGGTTAGTTATTCAATCTTTTCGCGGGGCCGCGGCCACCGTGCGCCGGGATAGCCCCTTTGCATTTGCCCTGCGCCCTTGCATGGCTCAACAACTCAAAGTATAGGATGGTTTCTACGGTAACACAAATCCCTTGAAGCCCTTTCTGGGCGGGATAAAATGTACACAGGAAAGACCTGAAAAGGCAAGCGAACGGATGGTAAATTCCCGGGGGGTTAGGATCGTGGCGTTGAGGGCTCTTCTGTCTGGTTTTTGTCGGGCTGATCGGTTTGCGTGAGTATTTTCTTCAAATACTCCTCGAGCTTCGTCGCGGTTTCGCGGCAAATGGCATGCTCCATGCGACAGGCGTCTTGCTCCGCGGTTTCAGGCGATACGCCGAGGACATCGGCAAGGAATATCTTCAGGTTATTGTGCCGTGATCGGACCTGGCGGGCGGCCTTGAGGCCTTTCTCGGTTAGCTTTACGTCGCCATAGTGCTCGTGCTCGATGAGGCCCGACTCTTTTAAGACGCCGAGGGATTTATTGACGCTCGCACGGGATACGCCGAGGGTACGCGCGATATCGATTGACCTGACTTGACCAGACTCGGCGGTGAAATCGAGAATGGTTTCGAGATAGTCCTGTTTTGAGGCGCTCAAAGAATCAGGCATAGCTCCAATATATCCTAAATGCTTTGACTAAACAACTGATATTTCGTATTGTAAAAGTATTCTTAGGCTAACAAATGCGTCAAGGCCAATTAGCGCCAGGAGAATCAGGCGATCGTCTGATAGATAAAGGCGATTGGCGCGTCGAGCAGCCGCTGATAGCGCCGCCGCTTGACGCGGATCTTTCGGCTTTTAAAGAAACAGAGCACGATCGCTTCCCACAGGAACACCCAGCCGCCGATGGAGAGCCCCTCGACGAGGGTCTTGAAGAAGAGGTCGCTCGGGAAATGCGAGCTCGTGTAGAGCGAAAGGACGATCAGCACGATCGCGGTCAGGAAGTAGAGAAGCGCCTTCTGGCTTAAGACCCGGAGGTCCTTCTTGTAGAAAAGGACCATATAGCTGAAGAAGGTCCTGAGCCCGTTTATCGTGCGGCGCTCGCGGCCTTCGTTCATGATCTCGCGCGGGCACATGATCCTGAGATCGAAGCGATACTTGAGGGGGATATCCGCCGAGCAGTCGTCGAGGAAGTCGACGACGGGCTGGGCCACGTCCCGGCGCCGGAGGGGCGAGGGGTCGAGCTCGTTAAAGATGTCCGTGTATTCGTTGATCGAAAGCTCGACGATGAAATTTCCCGTATCGGGATCGCGGTCGTATATCTTTGAGAGAAGGTCGATCGTTCGCATACCCATGGCCACTCTTGCCCTATCGCACGCGCGAGATGAAGATGGCGCTCGGGGCGTCCTCGCGTTCCTTTTGGACGACGTACTTTTCCTTTCGGCTCGTGAAGTAATCGAGGGGTTTCCGTACGCCGAGCTCGCGAAGGTCGAAGTCCGGCTTGACCTGCCTGATGTACTGCATGAGCTGCGAGAGCATCACCCAGCCAGAGGCGTCGGCGAGTTGGTCGACGGCGCGGTCGAGGAGCACCTCGGTCTTGCTCACCTTTTCGTTCGGTTTTTTTCCGCCCTTCGTTTCCCTGCGTTCCTGGTTTACGGGCTCGATATGAAGGAACTCGTTGCACGCGTTTACGAAGGAGCTTGGGGTTTTCTTTTCGCCGATGCCGACGACGTACTTGCCCTGTTCGCGGATTCTGCTCGCGAGGCGGGTAAAGTCGCTGTCGCTCGAGACGATGCAGAAGCAGTCGAAGTGCTGGAGGTAGAGAAGGTCCATCGCGTCGATGATGAGCGCGCTGTCGGTCGAGTTTTTCCCGACCGTGTTGCTGAATTGCTGTATTGGCTGAATGGCGTATTCGAGGAGGAGGGATTTCCATCCCTTCATCTTCTCCGAGGTCCAGTCCCCGTAGATCCTCCTGACCGAAACGATGCCGTATAAGGCTATGTTTTCCGATATGTCCTCGAGAAAGTTGTAGGAAATATTCTCGGCGTCGATGAGGACGGCGATGTTCTTGAATTTGTCGGGCATTTTTTCGTGCTCCTTCCTTTCATTTTCTCCCAAAAGCCGCAAAGATGCAAG
>DAOPYF010000232.1:0-2172 GCA_035352735.1 Treponemataceae bacterium
GAGACCTACGGCGTCATCGTCTACCAGGAGCAGGTCATGCAGGTCGCCCAGCGCATCGCCGGGTACTCGCTCGGCCAAGCCGACCTGCTCCGGCGCGCGATGGGAAAGAAGAAAGTCGAGGTCATGCAGAAGGAGAAGGTCAACTTCATCGCGGGCGCGGTGAAGAACGGCTTCAAGGCAGAGGACGCCGACCGCATCTTCGAGATCCTTATCCCCTTCGCCGGCTACGGGTTCAACAAGAGCCACGCGGCCGCCTACTCGGTCGTCGCGTACCACACGGCCTACCTCAAGGCGAACTTCCCCGCCGAGTTCATCGCGGCGAACCTCACGAACGAGATCACCTCGACCGACAAGCTCCCCGAGTACATCGCCGAGGGCCGCAAGATGGGACTCACCATCGACCCGCCCGACATCAACCGCTCGGACTCGTACTTCGGCGTCGTCGACGGGCACGTCGTGTACGGGCTTCTCGGCATCAAGGGCCTCGGCGAGCTCGCCGCGGAGGAAATCGTTCGGCTGAGGGAGAAGGACGGGCCCTATCGGTCCTTCATGGAATTCCTCGAGCGGGTCGACCTTCACGCGGTAAATAAAAAAGCCATTGAGGTGCTCATCCAGACGGGCAGCTTCGATTGCCTCGGCCAATTCCGCTCGACGCTTTCGGCGAACCTCGAGCGCGCGGTCGAGTACGCCGCTCACAAGAAGGAAGCGACCCGCTTCGGCCAGGTTAGCCTCTTCGAGGATTCCGGAGTCCAGGAATTCGCCGAGTTCAAGTTCGACGAGCTCGAGGACTGGCCGCAGATGGAAAAGCTCCGCATCGAGAAGGAACTCATCGGATTCTATATCTCCGGGCACCCACTCGACGCGTACCGCAAGGCGTTCGACCGCGCGTCGACCTTCGACGTCAGGTTCCCCGACCGCGCGCAAAAGGACAAGGCGTACACGATCGTCGGGATGATCAAGTCGGTCAGGCCCTACCAGACCAAGAGCGGAAAGTGGATGGCCTTCGGCGTTTTCGAGGATTTCAACGGCACGATAGACCTGACCTTCTTCCCGAACACGTGGGAGAAGGTCCGCGACCGGGCGGTCGCCGACTCGGTATGGGGCTTCGTCGGCAAAGTCGATATGAGCCGCGACACGCCGAGCTTTCTCGTCGACTCGCTCGTAAGCCCCGACGAACTTCAGGCGAAGTCGATCCGCGAGGTGCACATCAAGATCGAACAGCAGGCCGCGAGCGAGGCGCACCTCTCCCCGCTGAGGGACCTGCTCTTTGAATCATCCGGGTCCTGCGCGGTATACCTCCACCTCGACACGCCCGGAAAGCAGTACGTCGTCAAGGCCGCGAACCAGATTCAGGTTTCCGCGAACGACGATTTCATGGAACGCGTTACCGAGATGCCCGGCGTCGTCCAGGCATGGAAAGAATAATTACCGTAAGGAAGAACGAATGCTCAGATCACTGTTCTATACCGCAAGCTCGATCATCTCGCTGTACTCGCTTCTGTGCGTGATCAGGGTGCTCCTTTCCTGGATGCCCGAGATCGAGTACTCGCAGCCCGGCCGGATTCTCGCCCGTATCTGCGATCCCTACCTCAACTGGTTCCGCCGATTCTCGTTCACGCGGGTCGCGATGGTCGACTTCTCGCCCATTATCGCGATCGGCGTCCTTTCCGTCGTCGCGCAGATCCTTCCCGGGATCGGCGTGACCGGGCACATCAGCGTCGGCGTCATCCTCGCCGGAATTCTCGACGTCATCTGGTCCTTTTTCAGCTTCTTCCTCGTCCTGCTCATCGCGTCGCTCGCGATCAGGCTCGTCTACGACCTCACGAACCGCTACGGGTCCTCGCCGTTCTGGACCATGCTCGACCGCTTCCTCAACCCGTCGATCTCCCGCGTCTGCTCCTTCCTCGCGCGCGGGAAGACGCTGCCCTATCGGACCGCGCTCATACTCACGCTCGCGGTGACGGTCGCCTCGTGGATCATCCTCCATTTCGGGGTGATCTACCTCAGGACCGTTTTTTACACCCTTCCTATCTAGATGTTCGTCGCCGAGATACGCGTCCCGGCCTCTCGCGTGCGGGGCGTCGGCCCCGCGACCGCCGAGCGCTTTCGCGCCCTCGGCATCGAGACCGTCGGCGACCTTCTGACCTTTTGGCCGCGCGACTGGGACGACCG
>DAOPYF010000233.1:0-2153 GCA_035352735.1 Treponemataceae bacterium
GCGTAAACCCCAACGCCCATATTCGTTTGAGGATGAAATGAGATTAGGTAAGGACCCGAGATTACTTGGAGCGCTCGGCGAAGGTGCCGTCGCGGGTGTCGAGCTTGATCTTGGTGCCGATCGTGCAGAACAGGGGGACCTGGACTTCGAAGCCGGTGTCGAGGGTGGCGGACTTCGTGGCGTTGCCCGAGGTGTCGCCGCGGATGCCGGGCTCGCAGTAGGTGATCTCGCGATCGACGAGGATCGGGAGGGTCACGCCGACGGGCTTGCCGTTGTAGAAGGTCAGCTCGAGGACGAACTCGTCGCCCGCCATGAGGTAGTTGACGTTGTCGCCGAGGTCTTCTTTCGCGATCTCGAACTGCTCGTAGGTTTCCTCTTCCATGAAGACGTAGGTGTCGCCGTCGATGTAGGAAAGCTTGACCTTATGAAGGTCGAGGTCGCACTCCTGGAATTTCTCGCTGGAGTCGAAGCCGACGTCCATGGTCTGCCCGGAGACGATGTTTTTGATTCTCAGGCGATATACCATCGAACCGCGGCCGGTCTTGTTTCCGAGCATGCGCTGGACGATCATGGGATCATTGCCCTGCATAAACACGACGCCGACTTTCAGTTGGGAAGCTGCTAACATAGTATCTACTCTCTCAATAAAACAGTGTGAATCCATATGCCGCAATACAGCGGCAACGGGTCATTCTATACTAAATCGCGCAAGAATGTCATCAGATTTGCCGCGAGATTGCCCAGATTTCGCACCCCGCTCGCCCATTCCGCGAATCCGGCCGAAAAACCGGTTTTTGGTGAGTTTTGGGCCGTTTTGGGGGACGAGATGAGGGTTTCGGACGCTGAAGCGCCGGTTTCGCCCGTTGCCACGCTTGATCTTGGGGTGACCGCGCGCAAAATCGATAAAAGTTCGCCGGGGAGGATGATTTCGCCATGGGTGGCTGATTCGCCGGGGGTTTGTTCGCCGCGGATAGTTGATTCCCCGCGGTTTGATTTTTCCCCGCGCGAGTTAAGTTCACCGGGCGAGTTAGGCTCCCCGCATGTTTTTTTTTCCCCGCGCGCGCCGTTGAACGCGAGGGTCAGACCCTCGTATCGGGCGTAGTCTTCGGGGGGCAAGAACGGTCTGATCCGCTCCAAGAAGGCGCGGACTTTTGGGAGATGGCCGTCCATGGGGGCGTTCCCGCCGTTAGTTGTCACCCCGCCATTAGCTGAGACCCCGGGCGCGCTTGAGGTTTTCACGCCGCCATCGCCTGAGCCCGCGAAGGGATAGCATTCCCACAGGAAGGGTCGGCCCGAGAGGCAGGCGCGGGCGAAGCTTTCCTCGCCGCGCACGATGGCGAAATCGGAGGCAACGAGGAGCCGGTCCCACAGGGGCTGGGGCACGAGGGGCAGCTTGAGTACGGGAAAGGGGCGTCCGGCGCGGGACCAGGCGTCAAGGAAGGGGCCGGAGCTCCGGCCCGCGGCGACGAGCGCGAGGACGGGACGGTCGGCGCCGAAGCGGGCGAGGTCGGCGACGATCGCGGTAAAGTCGTGCTCGTAGCTGAAGGCGAGAAACCAGAACGCCGCGGCGGGATCGAAGTCGGCGGGAGGCTCGATCGCGCCGTAGGCAGAAAGCGAATCGAGGGCCGAGCGGCGAGCGGCGTAAAGGCCGCCTGAGGTCGCGCAGTCGGAAAGGAGCGCGGTGAATGCGCGGTCCTGGACGAGCCCGCCCGTGCCCGGCTCGAGGCCCGGCATGAAGACCGCCTTCCGCACGAGCGGCGAGCGGGTGAGGGACGGGAGCCGATGGAAGTCGCGCGCCCAGGATTCGGCGGTGAGGTATTCGAGGTTGACGATGGCGCGGGGGACGGGGTCGTCCGCGTCGAAAAGGATAGCCTCGAGCCAGTCGGGCCTACCGCAGGCATAGCACTCGAGGACCGCGCGGGGCCGTTCGGCGCGAAAGAGGGATTCGGCCTCGGCGCCGGGCGAGTCCCAGCGCGCGACGGTCCACTCCCCTACCCGCTGGAGCGGCAGCGCGGGGTCGACGCCGGGGCAGAGCCCCGAGAAGGCGACGAGGTCGTCCACGATCAGGCGAAGGGCCGGGGCCTCGGGGAGTTCGGATAGGGCGCGGGCGAGCCGATAGGCGAACCCGATGTCGCCGAGGTTGTCCACGACCT
>DAOPYF010000234.1:0-2138 GCA_035352735.1 Treponemataceae bacterium
CGAAGGGCTGGAAGGTATTTCCCCGGACGGTGTTCGCCTTGTACATGAGGTCCGCTATCCCGATGATCGACACGATCGAGGATTCCTTGATTACGACGACGAACTCGTTGCCGAGGGCGGGAAGGACGTTGCGGATCGCCTGCGGGATGACGACGTAGACGAGGGTACGCGTTTGCGAAAGCCCGAGCGAGCGGGCCGCCTCGGTCTGACCTTTGTCGATCGACTGAATTCCCGCGCGGAAGATCTCGCATACGTAGGCGCCCGAGTTGATGCCCATCGTGATGACGCCCGCCATGAAGTCCGCGAAGTTGATGCCGAGTATCCGCGAGGCGATGGGCGAGTCGGGGAACCTGATGCCGATCGCCTGAAGCCCGTAATAGATGATGAACAGCTGCACGAGGAGCGGCGTTCCGCGGATGAACTCGACGTACGCGGTTGCGAGGAATTTCAGCGCGCGGTTTTTTCCGACGCGCCCGATCGCGAGGAGCATGCCGATGAGCACGCCGATGACCACCGCAAGGAGCGCGAGGAGAATCGTGTTCTTCGCGCCGATGAGGTAGTAGGTCCAGTATTTCGAAAGGAAGGTAAAATTCATACGAGCGAACAGTATACCCGATTCGGCCCGGTTGTAATAGGGTGAGAGCCTTGCCCGGCCCGCGGGTTTATTCCGGACGATCCGAGGGGGCTGACGCGTCCGAGGTCACCGCAGCGCTTGCGGGGGCCTCGGATTTGTCGCGCCGGGCGCGCCCGTGGATGAGCCCGAGCCGATACGCGATGAGCGCGGTGAGCGCGACGAGGAGCGCCGCCGCCGCGTAATCGATGTCGCTAAGCGGGGCGCGAGGCTCGGGGGCGTCGGTCGCCTCGCTTTCGGGAAGACCGCCCCGCAGGGTGTAGCCGAGGTATGCCTTTCGGTCGCTTTCGAGCTTCGTGCGGAACGCGCCGAAGTCGGCGGCCTTCACCGTCTCGACGAGCGGCTCGTAGGCGTAATCGAGCTCGAAGGTTTTCCCGTCCTCTCGCGCGCGATACTCGAGCCGGTACCAGGGGTTCGCCGATTTATACTCTTCCGCGTCGATGCCGAGGTTCTCGGGAAGGACCACGGTGATGCGGTGTCTCGCGCGGCAGTTGAAGGAGAGGTCGAGCGGCGCGCTTCGCTCGGTTCCGATGTCGTCGAAGTCGGTGAAGCGCTTGCTGAAGGCGTACGGAAAGACGTAGAGCTCGCGTTTCGCGTCGTCCGAGCCTGAGTCCGAGTCCGAGCCCTTACGCCACATCTCGGGAAGCGCGTACGATTCATGGAGCTCAAGGGTATTCGCCTCGCGGTCGTCCGCGCTCGTGATGTCGAGCGCGCGCTCCGCCTTCGGGAACGAGGCTTGGTAGAACTCAAGGTAGTTTTTCTCGAGGGTCGCACGGCCCGTGTTCGCGAGCTGGTAGCGCATGCGGTCCGCCTCGTGCCCGCGGAAAACCGATACGACCTCGAGGGTCCCCGGCTTGTCGTAGCCCGGCGCGGCGTAGGTTTCGTGCACGTCGAGGCTGCCCGCCTTTTCGGCCGGCATCGCCTGGAGGCCCGCCTTCGAGCCGTCGAGGACGAGCGCCTTCCCGTAGTCGGGGACCCACACGTCCGCGATCGGCCCGCCCTGATACGAGATGGTCGGGTCGAACCACATGAGCCCCCAGGGGCCGCGCACCGCCGCGATGACGTGGTCGAACGCGCTCGGCGAGGGGAGCCAGTCATCGAGGCTTCGTCCTTCGGTCGAGTTGACGAGGGCAGGAAAGGCCTCCCATCCGGCGAGTCGCGCCATGCGGCAAAAGAGGAGCGCCTTGTCCTTGCAGTCCCCGAAGCGGCCTTCGAGCACCTCCTCGGGCGCGCGGGGACGGTGCGAGTTAACGCCGATCTCGATGCCGAAGTAGCGGATCTCATCCTGCACGAACCTGAGGGCCGCGGTAAGCCGCTCGTTCCGGTTCGGCTCGGGGGCCGCCTTCGCCTGAGCGCGCGTCTCGCCGCTCGCGCGCGGTCTCGCGCCGTCCGCCTTCGGCTCAAAGGTCGCATCCTGCGGCGCCGAGGCCGCGTCGAGCACCTGCTTCCAGGCGCGCTCAACGCCGTCACCTTGGCCTTCGGCTTCACCGAATATCGATCGGCCCCA
>DAOPYF010000235.1:0-2103 GCA_035352735.1 Treponemataceae bacterium
ACGAGAAAAGCCCGGCCGCGAGGGCTCCAAAGACGCCGGGGGCGGCGACGGAAAGCGCGCCGATCATTGTCGCGCGAGCTCCTCGAGGATCGCGATGAGCCTGGGATCGTCGTATTCCCGCGCGCCGACGATGCCCGCGACGACGCGGCCGCGCTTGTCGACGATGTAGGTCGTGGGGATTCCCTGCGACGCGAAGGACGAGCCGAGGCTGCCATCGGGATCGAGGTAGACCGGGAAGGCGTAGCCCTTCTCGGCGATAAACGAGCGGACCGTTTCCCGCTTTTCCCCGACGCTCACCGCGGCGACGCGGAACGCGAGGCCCTTCATGCGCGCGGCAAGCCGGTCGATCGAGGGAAGCTCGCCCTTGCACGGCGGGCACCAGGTCGCCCAGAAGTTGAGGAGGGTGACGGTGCCCTTGAACGAGTCGGGGTCGAGCGCCTGCCCCGCGGTATCGAGGGCTTGGGCGGTGAATAGGGGAAGCGCGACCGGCTCGGGGAAGACGTGAAAGCCGAGGGCCGAAAGGCGCGCGGGGAGGTCGCCGGTCGTCGCGGCGGACGCCGAGGTTTTATCGCCCGAGCCGCCGCTCGCGGCGCCGGGAGCGGTGCCCGTCTGGGCGGTCGCGCGCGCGGGCGCGCAGGCGACGAGAAAGGCCGCGAGCGCAAATGTGATCAGCACGGATTGAATGATCGGTTTCATGCTCATAGAACAAAGTATAGCGCGAAAAGGTGACGGCAGTCGGTAACTCGGTCACAAAGTGCGGGGTCTCGGACGCGTTCGAGGAGTGGGGGTAGGCCGGAATCGCCTGGCCCGCGAAAGTAAGGTGCGACGCGGCGAAAGAAGACGCGCGCGAGCGTGAAGAATCCGCGCCTTCGGGCGACGCGCGCGGACGGGCCAGGAAGTCCGGCCGAGGGGGAGCCGCGAGCGCTCAAGGCGGCAAGAAAGGCGTTTCGCCGCGGGCTCGGGGGATCGGGCCGCTCCCCCAAACCATAATTCGGCGCGAACGAAAAAAGGTTAGCGGCGGAAAAGTTCCGCGACCGCGACCTCGGGATGATGGTAGCGCCCGTGTTCCTTCGTTTTGGCGCCGGACTGAATCGAGGCGGTCGGGCACCAGTTGAGGCACGCGAGGCAGGATTCGCAGCGGGTGTCCCATTGGGGCCGTCCCGAGGCGAGGGTCACGTTTCCCGCGGGGCACACGCGCGCGCAGACGCCGCAACCGGTACAGGTATCGTCGACGGTAAAGGTCGTCGCGGCGAAACGTATCTGCGCCATCATCGGGGCGTACTTTTTGCTCGAGAGATAGCGTCCGAGAAGGCCGAGGTTCCGCGCGATCCGGGTCGTCCGCTTGGCGCGAACGGCGCGCGCGATTCGCTCGACGGCAGCGTTCTCCTTTTCATAGAGCGCCGCGCGCTTTTTTTCCGGTGCGACGTCGTAGAGCGGCATGTAGTTTCCCGGCAGGTGGACGCCAAAGCTCGCCGTCAACGGGATACCCCGCTCGCCGAGGAAGCGCTTGAGCGTGGCGTTCGAGCCGGCGAGCATCCCGCCATAGACGGCAACCGCGTACGCGTAGGTGCCGTTCGCCGCGGTGAGGCGTCGCGCGAACTCGGCGACGATGTTCGGCGGGCCCCAGCAATACACCGGATAGACGATGCCGAAGGTTTCCGCGCCGTCTTCGATGCTCGCGGGGACGCCCGCGCGAATTTCGCGGAGTTCGGCGCCGTCGAGCTTCGCGGCGAGGTCCTTCGCGACGGCAAGGCTATTACCCGTTCCCGAGAACCAGTATATGAGATGCTTCATGATTTCCTCCCCTTAGGCGGCGTCATGGCTCGACGCCGAGCGCGTTACGATAGCGTATCGTAACGGGATCGATCAGTCGAGCGATAGGAAAATCCGGGCGGAAATTTGTAGAAAACGAGCGATTGCGGCGGGGGGAAGCGTTTACCCGAGGTGGCGGTATGCACGCGGGGTGGCAGCTATGCTCGTGGGGTGAGGGCATGCACGCGGGGTGGTGGCATGCACGCGGGGTGGCGGCATGCACGCGGGGTGGCGGCATGCACGCGGGGTGGCGGCATGCACGCGGCGTTACAGCTTAGCACGTGGGGTGGA
>DAOPYF010000236.1:0-2102 GCA_035352735.1 Treponemataceae bacterium
CATTTTACGGTATACTGTGTTGAAAGTGGCTTAGGCATCTCGCCAAAACTTTAAAAATACGCTATTATTTGAAGGTATGCTTAAGTTACGCGAAGAAAAAGTCCAACGAATCAGCGCCAAGCTGACGAGTTTTAAGGAGCGAATATGACAGAGGAAATTAAGGCCATTGGGGAGCGCATTCATGGACTCCGCGACGCCTGCGGCATTTCGTCCGCGACCCTTGCCGCGGAATGCGGGATTACCGAGCAAGAGCTTGACTCCTTCGAGCGGGGGGCGGCCGATATCCCGGTCGGAACCCTGCACACGATCGCCAAGCACTTTAACGTCGAGCTCAACACCCTCCTCACGGGCGAGGAACCGCACCTCAGGGGGTATTGCCTCACGCGGCGCGACTCGGGCGTCACGGTAAACCGCCGGCTCGACTATCAGTACAAGAGCCTCGCGTATACCTTCGCCGACCGAAAGGCCGAACCCTTCCTCGTTACGGTCGAGCCGAAGCCCGCGAGCGAGCCGATCCATCTCAATACCCACATCGGCCAGGAATTCGACTACGTGATCGAGGGCACGCTCCTCATCAGCCTGAACGGGAAGGAGTTCACGCTGAACGAGGGCGATTCCCTCTACTATGATTCGGGCATTCCGCACGGAATGAAGACCCTCAACGGCAAGAGCGCACGCTTCCTTGCCTGCATATTCTGATTGCCCGGGCAATCGCGATTCGAGGTTACCATGCTGCTCTATGACTATATCGGGCGCGACTACGCGTCCTATGACGATCTAAAAGAAAACTTTAAGGTGACGATACCCGCGAACTTCAACTTCGCGTACGACATCGTCGACCGCTACGCGCGCGAGGAACCGAACAAGGAAGCGCTCGTGTGGACGAACGACGCGGACGAGACGAAAAAATTCTCGTTCGCCGACCTCAAGGAAGCGTCCGACCGGTGCGCGAACTATTTCGCGTCGCTCGGCATCGGGAAAGGCGACGCGGTGCTCCTCATTTTGCGCCGCCGCTACGAGTTCTGGTTCGCGCTTCTCGCGCTCCACAAACTCGGCGCGATCGCCTGCCCCGCGACCCACCTCCTGATGGTGCACGACATCGAGTACCGGAACAACGCGGCCGGGATCAAGATGATCGTGACGATCGACGAGAAGGACCTGCAGGACCGCGTCGACGCGGCGATGGCCAAGTCGCCGACGGTGAAAAAACTCGTGACGATCGGCTCGGGCCGCAAGGGGTGGGAAAGCTTCCACGCGGGACTCGATGCCGCCTCGAAGAACTTCCCCCGCCCGACCGGTGCCGACGCCGCGGGCAACCACGACATCATGCTCCTCTATTTCACGTCGGGCACGACCGGCCAGCCGAAGATGGTCCAGCACGACTACACGTATCCGCTCGGCCACATCATCACCGCGAAGTACTGGCATAACGCCGTGCCGAACGGGCGGCACCTCACCGTCGCGGAAACCGGCTGGGCGAAGGCGATGTGGGGAAAGATCTACGGCCAGTGGATCGCGGGCACCGCGGTGTTCGTCTACGACATGGACGCCTTCATCCCCGAGAAGCTCCTCGCGAAGATGGCCGAGTTCAAGATCACGACCTTCTGCGCGCCGCCGACGATCTACCGCTACATCATCAAGGAAGACCTGACCCGCTTCGACCTCTCGTCGATCTCGTACTGCACGATCGCGGGCGAGCCCCTCAACCCCGAGGTGTACAACAAGTTCCTCTCGCTCACCGGCCACAAGCTCCACGAGTGCTACGGCCAGACCGAGCTGACGGTCGTCATCGGAAACTTCCTCGGCATGGAGCCGAAGCCGGGCTCGATGGGAAAGCCGTCGCCGGGATACGACGTCGACATCGTGCACCCGGACGGGACGAGCTGCGACACCGGCGAGGTCGGCGAGATCATCATCCGGATCGAGAACGGCCGGCCGTTCGGCATGTTCGCCGGCTACTACCGCGACGAGGCGCTCACCGAGAACGCCTTCGAGGGCGGCATCTACCACACCGGCGACACCGCCTGGCGCGACGAGGACGGCTACTACTGGTTCGTCGGCCGCAACGACGACATGATCAAGAGCTCGGGCTACCGCATCGG
>DAOPYF010000237.1:0-2081 GCA_035352735.1 Treponemataceae bacterium
GCGGCTCGAGTCCCCGCGTGCTCGAGAAAACGAAGCGAACCGATACCCTCGTGAAATTTACGTTTGAGTCGAAGGCGATCGTCCAGGGGAAGCTTGAAAAGCGGCCAGAGGCGTCGCTCTTCGTGTCGTTGCCCGAATCGTACCGCTCGTCGCCCAAACGTCGCTACCCGGTCGTCTACGCCCTACACGGTTTCGGAGACGGGGGAATGTCGATGATCCTTACGCTCCGCGGCAAGGGCTCCTCGGGGCCGGACGTTCCCGAGGTCATCATTGTCGGCATAGAGAGCGGGAATAGCCTCGGAGGCTCCTTCTACGCGAACTCTCCCGCGACGGGGAATTGGGAAGATCTCATAACGAGCGAGGCAATTTCCCTCGTCGACCGGAAATTCCGTACGATCGCGAGCCGCGAGGGCCGCGCGCTCGCCGGGTACTCGATGGGCGGCTTTGGCTCCTGGCATATCGCCTTATCCCGTCCCGACCTCTATTGCGCGGCATGGGCCGCCTGTCCCGGCGCCTGGGACGAAAACGGCCTCGCCGATACCCTTTCCGGCTGGGATACGACGTACCGGAACGCGTACGGTGCGGCCTACGCTCCGGATCTCACGCTCGCGCCGCCCTATGCCCGCATACCGAAACTCGACGGGACGCCCGAGGACAATGAGATCGCCGCCAAATGGCGAATGGGTTTTGGAAGCGTCGACGAGCGACTCGCGGCCTATGCGCAGCAGCCGAACAAGCTCAAACTCGTCTCGCTCGCGTACGGAAACCGCGACGGGTACGGCTGGATAATCCGCGGGACCCGCTTTATCGCCGATCGTATGGGAAAGGCGGGCGTGCCCGTGGAGATTCGCGAATTCAACGCCGGGCACTTGGTCACCGATGACATGATCAAGGAAAGCTACGTGCCGTTTCTTAAGGCCGTGTTTCGCTGACAAACGCCTGA
The DNA here is from genome assembly GCA_035352735.1 of Treponemataceae bacterium. Classification (GTDB taxonomy): domain Bacteria; phylum Spirochaetota; class Spirochaetia; order Treponematales; family Treponemataceae; genus Teretinema. The sequence continues at coordinate 944 of DAOPYF010000237.1, forward strand.
GCTCGGATGGCCTTCGCTTCGCCCAGGGGCGAAGGCCCGAGAATCCGGCGATTAGATTCCCTCCATCAAATTCCCTGCGCGACGTGCGACGCGAAGCGCGCCTTGATATCGGGGGCGCTCTTGCTGATGGGCACTTCCTCGCCGGAGTCGAGCGTGATCGCGGCGTTCGCGATTGCCTGGGCAAAATCGAGGTTTACGAGAAAACTCTTGTGGCAGCGCAGAAATCGCTTGTCGTCGCAGAGCCGCTCGAAGTTATCGAGCTTATCGTAGTAGCAGATATCGCCCGATGAGCGCGTATGCACGGTAACGACGCGCGCGCGGCTTTCCGCGAAACGGATGTCGCCGAGCGCGATGCGGTGTATCCGGTGCCGAGCCTCGATCTGGATGAACCGTTCGATCGAGGGCGCGCGCAGGGCGCGGTCAAACGCGTCCGCGAGCGCCTGATGTTCTATCGGTTTGAGGAGATAGTGGAGCGCGCGCACCCCGAAGCCCTCGAGCGCGCGGTCTCTCGCGCTCGTCGCGAAGACGATGTCGCAGTCCTCGTCGATCTTACGGACCTCGCCCGCGACGGCGATGCCGTCTTTGTCCCCCATGTATATGTCAAGGAAGAGTATGTCGAATCTCGCTCCGCGGCCTATCGCGGCAAGGAGCGCTTCCCCATCCGTGAAACGCTGAATATCAAGGCTCATGCGGTGCGATCTTCCCCATTCCTCGATGAGCGTCGCGATCTTCCTCAGTTCGCTCGCCTCATCGTCGCATACCCCGATTTTTATCACAGCTTTTACCTCACGTTGTACAAAATGCCGTAAGAACGTATTATCATGCATACGGTTAATTTTCAAGTTTCTTACCCCCCGGAGGTTGCGCCCCATTATGCTCTTTAGCCCCATTATTCCGGTAATCACCTTTGCGTTGCAGACCGTCTTCGAGTATGCGACCCTCACGAAAAGGCGCTCGATTCTCGAACATGTCCTGGTCCGGGTCCTGGCGCTCTGCGCGGCCTTGGGGAGCTTCTTCCTGATGAGGCGCTTGGGCATTCGCACGGTCAGCCTCTATTATCTTTGCACAATCCCGGTCTTTATTCCGTGCGCGGTGCTTTTCACGGAGACCGTCGCCCAAAAGGTGTTTTTCTGTTTTA
>DAOPYF010000238.1:0-2030 GCA_035352735.1 Treponemataceae bacterium
TTGCCGAAGAGGCTCATCGCGAGCTCGGTGCGCCCGGCGCCCATGAGCCCGACGAGGCCGACGACCTCGCCCGCGTGCACCGTGAAGCTCACGTCGTCGATGACCTTCCGTTCCTTGTCGTCCGGGTGATAGACGTTCCAGTTCTTCACCTCGAAGACGACCTTGCCGATCGTGCTCGTCCGCTTCGGGAAGCGGTCGGTGATCTCGCGGCCGACCATCCCGCGGATGATGCGGTCTTCCGAGATCTGCTGTCCCGCGACCTCGAGCGTCTCGATGACCCTGCCGTCGCGGATGATCGTGATGGCGTCCGAGACCTTCGCGACCTCGTTCAGTTTATGTGAAATGAGTACCGATGATATTCCGTGTTTTTTCAGCTCGAGGAGGAGCTGGAGAAGGTTGTCGCTGTCCTTCTCGTTAAGCGCGGCCGTGGGCTCGTCGAGGATGAGGAGCTTCACGTCCTTCGCGAGCGCCTTCGCGATCTCGACGATCTGCTGCTTGCCGACGCCGAGCTTGTTGACCGGGGTATTGGGGTTTTCCTCGAGGCCGAGCTTCCGCATCAGCTTGAGGGCCTCTTCCCGGGTCTTGTCCCAGTCGACGACATTCGCGTGCGCCTTCTCGTTCCCGATGAAGATGTTCTCCGCGATGGAAAGGTAGGGACTGAGCGCGAGTTCCTGGTGGATGATTACGATTCCGGCCTTTTCGCTGTGCTTGATGTCGCGGAACTCACAGACCTTTCCGTCCATGATAATGTCGCCCGAATAAGTGCCGTACGGGTACGTGCCCGAGAGCACGTTCATAAGCGTAGATTTGCCCGCGCCGTTTTCTCCGACGAGCGCGTGGATTTCCGCCTTCTTGACCTGAAGGCTTACGCTATCGAGCGCCTTAACGCCCGGAAAATCCTTCGTGATGCTTTTCATCTCAAGCAGTATGTCCGACATGCGATCCCCTTAGGTTTCTCGAGGATTCGGGAGGAAAAGCGCGCCGCGCGACTGAGGCGCGGCGCGCCATCCCGAATCGATTGCTAAACGATTCTAAAATTACTTGAGCTGGTCCGCGGTGTAGTACCCGGTATCAACGAGAGCCTGATTGACGTTGTCCTTGGTAACGATGGTGGACTCAAGAAGGAACGAGGGAACGACCTTCACGCCGTTATCGTAGGTCTTGGTATCGTTAACCTCGGCTTGCTTTCCGGCGAGGAGAGCGGTGGCCATCTCGACGGCCTTCTTCGCGAGGGTGCGGGTATCCTTGAAAATGGTGGAATACTGCTCGCCGGCGAGGATGGACTTGATCGAGGGAAGCTCGGCGTCCTGTCCGGAGACGAACGGCATCGGGGTGTTGCCCTTGCCGTAGCCTACGCCCTTGAGGGAGGAGAGGATACCGATGGAGATTCCGTCATACGGGGAAAGGACCGCGGAGATCTTGTTCTTGGTGTAGAACGCGGAAAGGAGGTTATCCATGCGCGCCTGGGCGGTGGCGCCGTCCCAGCGGAGGGTGGAAACCTTGTCCATGCCCATCTGGCCGGATCCGACGATGAGCTTGCCGGACTTGATGTACGGGTCGAGCACCGACATGGCGCCGTTATAGAAGAAGTAGGCGTTGTTGTCGTCGGGCGATCCGCCGAAGAGCTCGATATAGAAGGGGCCCTTCGCGTTCTTGAGGTCGAGGGCGGTCTCGATCGTGGTCGCCTGCTGGACGCCGACCTTGAAGTTATCGAAGGTCACGTAGTAGTCGACATAGGGGGATTTCTTGATAAGGCGGTCGTAGGCGATGACGGGAATCTTCGCGTCGTGGGCCTTCTCGAGGACCTTGGTCATGGACTCGCCGTCGATCGAGGCGATGACGAGGACGCTGTCGCCCTTCGTGATCATGTTTTCGATCTGAGAAACCTGGTTCTCGACGACGTCCTCGGCATACTGAAGGTCGACCTTGTATCCGAGTTTCTCGAATTCGGCTTTCATGTTGCTTCCATCGGCGATCCAGCGAGCCGACGACTTCGTGGGCATCGCGATACCGATGGTACCGCCCTTTCC
>DAOPYF010000239.1:0-2029 GCA_035352735.1 Treponemataceae bacterium
GATCTACCTGACGGTCGCCTTTGGCGCGACTCCCGCGCTCATCGGCTTGATCGAGGGAATCGCCGAAAGCCTCGCGAGCCTCCTCAAGGTTTTCTCGGGCTACGTCGCCGATAGATATAAGAAGAAAAAGCCGCTCGCGTTCGCGGGCTACGCGACCGGGTTCTTCTATAAACTCGCGCTGATATTCGCGGCCTCGTGGGTCGGCATCTTCGCCGCACGCGTCATCGATCGCTTCGGCAAGGGAATCCGCACCGCGCCGCGCGACGTGCTCGTGAGCGAAAGCTCGAGCGCCGAAAGCCTCGGCCGCTCGTTCGGCATCCACAAGGCGCTCGACATGGCAGGCTCCGCGGCCGGCATTTTCGTCGCGTGGATTCTCGTGTCGCGTCTCGGCACGATCACGAACTTCAAGTCGATATTCCTCTATTCGTGCGTTCCTTCCGTTTTCGCCCTTTGCATGTTCCTTTTCATCCGCGAAACCTCGTCCCCTAAAGCGGCGCGCAATCGGATTAACCTCATCGAGGGATTTCGGAAAACGGATGCGCGGCTCAAGCTCTACCTCCTCGTCGCCTTTATCTTTACGCTCGGGAATTCCTCGAACACCTTCTTGCTGCTCAAAGCGCAAAAGGTCGGCTTCGGCCCGTCTGCGGTCATACTCCTTTATTTCGCCTACAATATCGTCTCGTCGCTCCTCTCGATTCCCTTCGGCCGCCTCTCGGACTACGTCGGGAGAAAGCGGCTTCTCGTCGCGGGGTACATCATCTTCGCCGCGGTGTATTTCCTTTTCGCGTTCTCGAAGTCCATGCAGGGAATCGCGTGCGCGTTCGTGCTCTACGGATTTTTCACCGCGCTCACCGCGGGCGTCGAGCGCGCGTTCATCGCTGAGATTTCCCCGCCCGAGCTCAAGGGCACGATGCTCGGTCTCCAATCGACCGTCGTCGGCATCGCGCTCTTTCCCGCGAGCGTGATCGCCGGCCTTTTGTGGACGACGTTCAACGACGCGGTCCCGTTCGCCTTCGGCGCGAGCCTTTCGCTCGTCGCGGCCGCGATCCTGATCGTATTTCTCGGCGCAGACCGAAGGGTTTCGGCGTAGAGAAAGGGCGGAACGAGCCGCCCTCTGCGCCATCGTCGATATCGCGAGGTCGCGCGCTTGCACGCATACGCGCGGCCTCGCGATCACCTTGACTTTTATCACCCCTTTCCCTATTGTTTTATTTGCCGAGGCTCGCCGCGCAAGGCGCCTCGGCGCATCCTTTTTTTTCGGAGATGGCATCATGAAAATGGCAAAAACGGTCATTATCGCCGCGGCCGCGTGCGCGCTCCTTCTTTCCTGCTCGGGTAAGGGCGCCGGGGCAAACAAGGTTTACCGGATCGGCGTCGTGCAGCTCGTCGAGCACGTCGCGCTCGACGCGTCCTATAAGGGATTCGTCGACGGGCTCAAGGAAGCCGGATACGAAGACGGCAAGAATATCAAGATCGACTTCCAGAACGCGCAGGGCGAGCAGGCGAACTGCCAGACCATCGCGCAGAAGCTCATCAACGACCGGGACGACCTGATCCTCGCGATCGCGACGCCCGCCGCGCAGGCCGTCGCGAACCTCACCGACTCGGTCCCCGTGCTCGTGACCGCGGTCACCGACCCCGCGAGCGCGAAGCTCGTCAAGTCGAACGAGGCGCCCGGCACCAACGTTACCGGAACCTCTGACCTCACCCCGGTCACCCAGCAGATGGACCTCATCAAGGAGCTCGTCCCCTCGGTCAAGACCGTCGGATTCCTGTATTGCTCGAGCGAGCAGAACTCGAAGTTCCAGATCGACCTCGCGAAGAAGGCGTGCGACAAGATCGGCATCAAGTATATCGACGCGACCGTCTCGAACTCGAACGAGATTCAGCAGGTCACCCAGAGCCTCGTCGGCAAGGTCGAGGCCGTCTATTCGCCGACCGATAACATGATCGCCGCGGGCGTCCCGACCGTCGTGAGCGTGCTCAACGCCGCGAAGATCCCCTTCATCGTCGGCGAGGAAGGCATGGT
>DAOPYF010000240.1:0-1973 GCA_035352735.1 Treponemataceae bacterium
GCGCGTAGCGGCAGTTCTTCGCGCCGAGAACCCCGTAATACGAGTTCATCAGGATCTTATAGACGTAGGCGGACGCGTCGTCCCCGCGCGCGATGGCCTTGAGCCGCGCCTCGAAATATTCCGCGATCATCAGGGGAAGGATGCCCGGATCTCGAATAAAGCGCGCCCCGTTCGGGGCCGCGATAAGCTCGCCCGACCGCTCGGGCGAATCCGCGACCGAAAGCGCGCGCTCGTAGCTGAGGGGATCGACGTTAAAGGTTCTGATGACGCTCGGATAGAGGCTCCGAAAATCGAACACGGCGACGCGGGAGAAGATGCCGGCCGCGGGCTCGAGTACCGTTCCCCCCGCCGCGCCCGAGACGTTTCGCCCGACGGGCATGTTCGGCTCGAGCACCCCGCGTGCGTAAAGCCCCGAGGCGTACACGCGCTCGAAGGAGGCGACGCTCGTCCATGCCTTATCGATCCCCGCGCCGGTAAGCGCCGCGCGCTCGACGGTGTGGTGGATAAGGTCCTTTCGCTCGAGGATATCGAGCACGAGGTCGGCGTCGGTAAGGCAGTATCGGCAAAAGGACAGCGGGTCCTCGGCATAGAGTCGATCGAGCTCGGCGAGCTTTTGCCGGCCCTCGACGGTAACGGTCTTTCCCCTCCCGAGTATCTCGTGCGCGACGGCGTCGAGCGCGTACGATTCGAACGAATGGAATCCCGTTCGCACGAGCCTGAGCGCGTCAAGCACCTGCCGGCCCGGAAGGAAAACAGACGCCGATCGCCGCGGGCCCGCGGCTTCCCCGCCCTCGCCTCCTCCCGCATCGTCCCGCTCGGAAGGAAAGAAAACGCCAGCCTCCACCGAACGGCCCAGGGCGAAGGGAACTCGCTCGCGCGAGAAGGCCGCGGCCAAGCGGGGGAAATCGAAATCGATGACGTTCCACCCGGTGACGATGTCGGGATCAAGGGCGCGCATCTCGCGCACAAGCGCGCGAAGGAGGCTCGCCTCGTCGGGAAACACGGAGACCTCGGGATCGCGCGGAATAGAGGCGTCCCACGAGCCCGCGAAAAGGAGCGCGCGGCGGCGGTCCGGCGCGGGTCGCCCGTTAGGGCCGAAGGTCGCTAAGGAAAGTCCTACGGCGCGAACCTTCCCCGAGGGTTCCTCGGTCTCGATATCGAGCGAAAGGACGGAAAGAGGCGCGCGCGCGCCGTTCGCGGGGACGATCGCCGCGTTCGGGAAAACGACGTCGACGCCCGAGCCCGCGCGCCACTCGCCCGAAACGCGAACTCCCGCGCGAATGCCGTTTCGCGTGAGATAGGCGACCGCGCCCTTTTCCTCGCGTCCAAAAACCTCGACGCCCGATCGCGAAAGCGCGTCGCACGCCCGCTGCGGCGAGCCCTCGGCGCAAAGGCGAAGGCACTCGAAGCCGTCGAAGGATTTCAGGGGCGTTTCGTCAAAGCGGATCTCGAGGCCGCGAGCCTTGAGCGCGGCTTCGGCGCGCCCCGCGTCGACGGCGCGAATGCAGATGTTTTGTTCGGGGATTGCCTTGCTCGCAGCGAAGCTCCGTCCGTCCGAGAGCCGACCGAGAAGATGCACGCGGGCGCGACGGGAGTCAGCGTAGACGTGGACGAGAAAGCCTTCGCTTTCGATGGGCGCAGCGGGGGAGGCGTCAGGACTCATACGCTGTCGCGCGGGGTTCGCGCGCGGACTGGAGGCCTGAAATACGCGATAGAGGAAAAACGATTCGGTCGTCTCGCGTCACCGATCGAAACTCCGTACCTGCGCGCGATGCGTCCCGACGAGATCGTTTACCACGGCGATCTTATCGATAACCCTCGACACGATCGCGTCGAGATCCTTTCCCGCGCGATAGTCGGCGGGCGCGACGAAGTCGACGCGCCGGTTCATCAGGAGCTCCTCGACCTTCGGCTTCGCGCCCTTCTGGTATACGGCGACCGAATGCCCGCCGTTCGCCTTGACGAGCTTCATG
>DAOPYF010000241.1:0-1955 GCA_035352735.1 Treponemataceae bacterium
AGCGCGCGCGCGGTGTCGATGTAGCGCGCGTTCCGCGTGGTGTAAAAGGCGCGCTCCCCCTTTCCGATCGCGCCGTCGTCCTTTGGCGCGTAGAGCTCGGCGATGAGACCGCCCTCGAGGGGCCGGTTCTCGAGCGCCCACTCGATCTCGCGGAAGCACTCGAGGAATTCACGCTCGGGGAAATCCTCGCGGTTCGTGAGGTAGCAGCGGTTGATCGTCCCCGCGTAGCGCTCAAGGTCGTTGGCGTAGAGCGTCCGCGAGTAGCGCTTGAGGTAGCGCGAGACGATTCCGGAGCCGGAGAACGCGTCGAACGAGTCGAGTTTCCTTTTGCCGAGGCGCGCGCGGACGAGGTCGAGCCCCTCGCCGATGAATCCGAGGAGCGTCCGCTTGTTGCCGAGATAGGTGATGAGCTGTTCGGAAAGATACGCGGGATTCTCGGGCCTCTCGCCTTCTGTGGCCGCGGGGCATCCTGGTGTTAGGGCACATTCCAATTCCACGGGGCGACCTCCGGGTGCTTCTCGCGATTCTACCTCAAATCGGGGCGGAAAGCCACTGCGCGTCCTCGGGCGGGAGTTCCCCGATCGCGAGACCCTCGAGGGCATACACCTCGATCGCCTGGGTCCTTCCCTTCACCTGCTCGCTTCCGATGCGCCGCAGCGAGTAGCGTTCGCGGTCCCTGAGCCCGGCGACCATCGCGGAGGACACGAGCACGTCGTGGAGGTGCGTCTTGGTGAGCTGCTCGAGCCTGCTCGCGGTATTGACCGTGTCCGAGATGACGGAGGAGTCCATGCGCTGGTTCTCGCCGATGGTCCCGAGCATGAGCGGTCCCCGGTGGATCCCGATGCCGAACCGGATCGGGCTCGCGCGCTGCTTATGGTCCCCGTTGAACCGCAGGAGTTCCTCGCGCATCTCGAGGGCGGCGTCGAGCGCGCTGTCGGGGGCGTCGGGGAAGAGGGCCATGAAGCCGTCCCCGAGGTATTTGTCGATGAACCCGCCGTGCTTGCGGACGATCGGGCCGAAGCGCTCGAGGAATTCGTTGATGAAGAGGAAGGTGTCGTTCGGGGTCATGTGCTCTGAAAACGCGGTGAAGTCCCGGATGTCGAGGAAGAAGACGGACATGTTCTCCTCGGAAAAGTCGCCGAGGTTGATGTCGATGATGCTTCGCTTGCCGAGGAAGCCCAAGACCTCGTGCGGGATAAAGCGCTCGAGCGATTGGTTGAGCGCCTGCAGCTCGCGCGTGAAGCGCTCGACGATCGAGAAGAGCTGCGAGAACTTCACGCTCAGGAGAATCGCCTGGGAAAAGAGGAAGCAGAACATCCCGATAGAGGTCATGTAGAAACTGCGAATGAGGCCGCGCGAGAGGAGCACGTCGTTGAGAACGGTGAGCAGCATGACGGAAAGCCCGACGATGACGATCCCCGAGCCTTCCTCCCCGCGGACGAGCGCGCGGCCGATGGCGACGAGGACGTAGAGGCCAGCGACGAGGATGAAATACTCGAACGCGGAAAGGAAGCGCAGGTAGAAGAGCACCGGGGTAAAGAGCGTAAGCGCGGCCCAAACGGCGCTTACCGCGAGCACGACCCGCACGGCCGCCTTTCCGACCTGCCGGGGAAAGAGCTGCCTGAAGAAGACGAAGAAGAGGGGAAGCGCCAGGTGCACGGAAAGAAGCTCGACGGTCATCGCCGCCTCCCAGCCGAGCGCCGTCGCGGGGAAGAGCGGGTTAAGGATGCGCTCCCCCATGATGAGGTTGCGCGTCGAGAGGAGGATCGAGATGACGGCGAAAAGGAGGGAATTGACGTCCTTCTTCCGGAAGAAATAGAGGGTCAGGTGATAGAGCCCCATGAATAGGAGCGCGCCCGAGATGAGCGCCGTCAGGATGAGGGCGATGTCCCGCCGGTCCGCGAGGCCTTGCTGCGTCCCGATGGTCGGGCCGGCCCACGTTCCCGTGCACGGGG
>DAOPYF010000242.1:0-1938 GCA_035352735.1 Treponemataceae bacterium
CACGTACGAGCTCACGTCCTCGTAGCCCATCGCGGCCTTTCCGATGTCGGAAAGGTGCACGACGTAACCGTTTTTCGTGGCGACGATCGCGTTGTTGATCTCATCGAGGCTCGCGTACTCGCCGACGGTCCGCACGCTGTAGGTCTTCGAGCCCTCGGAGATCCTACCGCCGCCGAGTTCGAGGTTTTGCGCCGCGAGCGAGGACGCTACCTGCGTCATGGTAAGCCCGTACGCCTCGAGCCGGTTCTGCGAGATATCGACTCGCACGATCTTCGCGCGTCCGCCCGAAGCGCTTGCCTGCGCGACGCCGTTCGCCTGCTGGAGCCGGTCGACGATGTAGTCGTCGGCGATCTCCTTTAGGTCCTCGGAGGTCCTGTTTCCGCGCACGGCGATCTTCATGATCGGCCACGAAGAGGTATCGAACTTCATGATCTGCGGGTTGTCGCAGTCGTCGGGAAGCGCTCCCTTGACGCGGTCGATCTTGTCGCGTATGTCGTTCGTTGCCGACTCGAGGTCGGTACCGTAGTTGAACTCAAGCTTGATAAGCGAGGTTTCCTCGGACGAGGTCGAGGTAATATCCTTCAGGTTCGAAAGCCCGGTGAGGCTCGCCTCAAGGGTCTTCGTGACCGATTTCTCGACCGACTCCGGCCCCGCCGAGTCGTACGTCGTGTAGACGACGATGATCGGCATGCTGAAGTCGGGCAAGAGATCGATCGCGACGTTGATGAGCGAGTAGAGGCTGATGATCCCGATGAGCGAGAAGGCGATGACGGTGAGAACGGGATGCTTAACGACCTTCGACGATACGCTCATTGGGCCGCCCCTTTCTCGGTCTTATCGGCCTTGTCGGCTTTATCGTTTTTGTCGGCCTTGATGTCCTTAACCTTCGCGCCGTCCGAGAGCACGGTAACGCCTTGGTACGCTACGCGCTCGCCGGCCTTGAGCCCCGAAAGCACCTGCACGACGCCGTCCACCGAAACGCCGAGCCTGACCTCGCGCTTGGAGACGGTCGAGTCGTCGTTGAGCGAGTACACGTAATACTTATCGTAGTTCTGGACGATCGCGTCCTCGGGAAGGGTCACCGCGTCGTTCGCGACCGTCGTGTAGAGCTTGATCTTGGCGAACATGCCCGCGTTCACACGGCTATCCTTCTCGTTGAACGAAAGGTAAATTTCCTTCGTGCGCGAAATCGAGTCGACGAGCGGGGAGACGCGGAATATCGTCGCGGGGAAGTCGACGCCGGGATACGCCTCGAAGGTGACGATCGCCTGAAGGCCCGTCTTGAGGACGGCGATCTCGCGCTCGGGGATTTTCGCGGTTACCTGGAGGTTCGATATGTCGCCGATCACGGCGATCGCCGTACCGGTCGAAACCGTCGAGCCGATCTTCTGCGGCATGGAGGTCACGGTTCCCGAGATCGGGGCGTAGATCGGGCTCAAGGCATACGACGCGCCGGGCTTCGAGGGATCGACGGCGGCGATCTGCTGGCCCTTCTTGACCGTCGAGCCGAGATGCGCGCTCAATCGCGCGAGCTTGCCGGCGATGTCGGGAAAAACCTCGACCGTGTTGTCGGCCTCTACGTCGCCGTTTATCTCGAGATAGGAATGAAGGTCCCTTTCCTCGGCCTGGACCGTCGTGATCCTGAAGACCGTCTCGGGCGCCCCGCCCTTTCCCTTGCCCTTGGGACCGAATCCCGGCTTATTGCCCTTGGGCAGAAAAACGGCAAGCGCGATCAGGACCGCGAATACCCCGATCAGGGTTAAATTCTTTCTTTTCATTTGGTTTACCTCCCGAGCGTCCCGAAGGGAACGCCAACGGCATATTCGAGATCGAGTACCGCCTGCAAAAGCGTATACGATTCATTTTTAAGGGAGACGCGCGCGGACTCAAGCGCGTCCGACGCGTTTTGGAGACTTAACAGGTCCTTGGTGCCGTTCC
>DAOPYF010000243.1:0-1911 GCA_035352735.1 Treponemataceae bacterium
GGTAACGAGGCCATCGCCGAAGCCGCTATCCGCGCGGGATGCACCGCGTATTTCGGCTATCCGATAACCCCTCAGAACGAACTGATAGCGTGGATGGCCGACCGGCTTATCCCGATGGGGCGCGTATTCATCCAGGCGGAAAGCGAAGTCGCCGCGATCAACATGGTCTTCGGCGCCGCCTCCGCCGGCAAGCGCGCGATGACGAGCTCCTCGAGCCCGGGAATCAGCCTCAAGCAGGAAGGGCTTTCGTACTCCGCAGGCGCCGACCTCCCGCTCGTGTACGTCAACATGGTGCGCGGCGGCCCCGGCCTCGGGTCCATCGCGCCCGCGCAGAGCGACTTTAACCAGTCCACGAAGGGCGGCGGCCACGGCGACTACCGCGTGATCGTCCTCGCCCCGGCGAGCGTGCAGGAATGCGCGGACCTTACGTACCTTGCCTTCGACCTCGCCGACAAATGGCGCATGCCCGCGCTCATCCTCGGCGACGGCGTCGTCGGCACGATGATGGAAGGCGTCGCCCTCCCGCCGATGCGCGACCTTTCGACCCTGCCGGACAAGTCGTCCTGGGCCGTCGGCGAGCAGTACAAGACCGACCGGAAATCCCGCCACATCTCCTCGCTCGACCTCGTTCCCGCCGAGCTTGAGAAAAAGGTATTTAACCGCTTCGAGCGCTACGCCAAGATGGCGGCCGAGGAAACCCGCTTCGAGGCCGTCGAGTGCGAGGACGCGGACGTCGTCATCGTCGCGTACGGCACCTCGGCCCGCGTCTCCCTCGGCGCCGTGCAGGAAGCGCGGAAGCAGGGCCTCAAGATCGGCCTTCTCCGCCCGATCACCTTGTTCCCGTTCCCGTCCGCCGAGCTTGACCGGCTCGCGAAAGCCGGGAAGCGTTTCCTCTGCGTCGAGATGAGCATGGGCCAGATGCGCGACGAGATTCGCCTCGCGACGCACGACCGCTCCGAGATCGGCCTTATCGCCCACGTGGGCGGCGTCGTGCCGACCGAGGAAGAGGTTTTCGCCGAGGCGAAGAAGATGCTGGCAGGAGGCAAAAAATGAAGAAAATCGCCGGACACCCCGAGAGCCTTTTAAACGTCCAGACCAAATACTGCGGCGGATGCGGACATGGAATCATACATCGCATTCTGTGCGAGGTCATCGACGAGATGGGCCTCCGCACGAAGACCGTCATCACCAATCCCGTCGGCTGCGCGATCTGGGCCGACCTCTATTTCGATACCGATACCGTCCAGCCGGCGCACGGCCGTACTCCGGCTGCGGCGACCGGCATTAAGCGCGTGCTTCCCGATCACCTGGTCATCTGCTACCAGGGAGACGGCGACCTCGCCGCGATCGGAACGGCCGAGATGGTCCACGCCGCCAACCGCGGCGAGAAGTTCACGACGATATTCGTCAACAACGCGATTTACGGCATGACCGGCGGCCAGATGGCCCCGACGACCCTCGTCGGCCAGAAGGCGACGACCGCCCCGCTCGGGCGCGATCCGGACGAGGCCGGCATGGGTTACCCGATCCGCGTGCTCGAAATGCTCGCTACCCTCGAGGGTACGCGCTACCTCGCGCGCGGCGCGGTGAACAACCCCGGAAACGTGCGCAAGCTCAAGGGTTATATCCGCAAGGCGCTCGAGGCCCAGATGGCCGGCGTCGGCTTCACGATGGTCGAGGTCCTCTCCCAGTGCCCGACCAACTGGGGCATGGATCCGATCAAGGCCGTCGATTGGCTCGAGAACAACATGATTCCGTTCTATAAGCTCGGCGAGATCAAGGACGGGATCGAAGCGGCGAAGGCCGCGATCGCCCAAGGAGGCTCCAAATGACCGAAAAGACGGTATTCGCCGGATTCGGCGGACAGGGCATCATATCCCTCGGACAGATCTGGGCGTATTGCGGGATGAA
>DAOPYF010000244.1:0-1859 GCA_035352735.1 Treponemataceae bacterium
TCGCCGACCGCGGGGTCGACGCGATCAAGCTCACCTTCGAGGACGGCTACGGCGGCCGACGTCAGCCCAAGATGACCAAGGAAGAATACCGCGCCGCCGTCCGGGTCGCGCACGCGCGCGGACTCAAGGTCGTCGGGCACGTCACCTCGAGCGACAACCTCGCCCTCCTCGTCGAGATGGGCGTCGACCAGGTCGCGCACATGCCCTACGAAACGGTCCCTCCGGCGCTCATGAAAAAGGTGATCGCCAAGCGCCTCCCCGTGATGCCGACGATCACCGTCTTCGACGGGTACGGGGTATCCTCAGGCGCGAAGGAGAACCTCGCGCGATTCCATAAGCTCGGCGGCGGCATCATCGCCCTCGGCGACGACTTCGGCGGCGGCGCGGGACGGTTCGACCTCGGCATGCCCATCCGCGAGCTCCTGTGGATGAAGGGCGCCGGGATGAGCGAGGCGGAGGTCATCAAGAGCGCGACGAGCGTCGCCGCGGACGTCTGCGGCGTCTCGAAGCTCGTCGGCCGAATCAAGCCCGGACTCCGCGCCGACCTCTTGGCCGTGCGCGGCGATCCCCTTACCGACCTCAAGGCGCTCACCGACGTCCGCCTCGTCATGCGCGACGGCGTCGTGATCAACGACGGAACGCCTGCGCCCGAGGATCAGGCAAGTACCGCCCCCGCCGCGGGCGAAAAGTCCGCGAACGACGCGGTGAAATGACCATATACCGCGCGCCATGAACCGCCCGGCCGTGCTATACTCGGACGCATGAACGACGAAACAGCGCTGAGGATCGCGCGCGCGGAACCGCAGGTTCTCGCGGCGCTCGTGCGGTACGACGGGAACGACGCGCGCCGAATAGCGCACGCGATGAAGGTATGGGGCTACGCGGCGGCGATCGCCGAACTTGAAGGGCTTGAGCTCGCGGAACGCGAGCCCCTGTGCTACGCGGCGATTCTCCACGACATCGGCATCCACAACGCCGAGCGAATCCACGGCTCGAACGCGGGGAACCTTCAGGAACTCGAGGGTCCGCCCGTCGCGCGGGAACTCCTCGCCCCGCTCGGCCTCCCCGAGGCCGTCCTCGAGCGCGTCCTTTTCCTCATCGGGCACCACCACTCATACGGCAAGGTCGACGGCCCGGACTTTCGGATCCTCGTCGAGGCCGACTTTATCGTGAACGCCCAAGAGGACGCGCTTCCCATCGCCGCGATCCAGGCGGGGCGGCAGGCGCTGTTCAGGACCGCGGGCGGCCGAGCGATCCTCGAGCAGCTCTTCGGCGCGTAGTGTCGTCAATCGCCTCATTCATTCACGTGAAACTAACTTGAGATTACTCGGGACTGGCTCGGAGCCACTTACTTGGGGTCAGACCCTAATAGATTGGGGTCTGACCCTATTCGTTTAGGGTCTCAATAACTGGCGAGAGAAGGGGGAGCGAGAAACGACGAGAGCGGGCGCGCACGATTGTGGGCGCCCGCTCTCGGCGGTTCGCGCGCGGGGGAAGGCTTTCCCCCGCCTAAAATGACAATTACTTTTTATCGCCCTCGCGGATTTCGACGCGGCGGATTTTGCCGGAGATCGTCTTCGGCAGTTCCTTCACGAACTCGATGACGCGCGGGTACTTGTAGGGCGCGGTCGCGTGCTTGACGTGGTTCTGGAGTTCCTTGACGAGCTCGTCCGAGGCGGTGTAGCCCTTCGTGAGGACGACCGTCGCCTTGACGATTTGGCCGCGGTCCGGGTCGGGCACGGCGGTGATCGCGCACTCGAGGACCGCCGGGTGCGTGAGCATCGCGCTCTCGACCTCGAACGGCCCGATGCGGTAGCCCGAGCTCTTGATCATGTCGTCGTTGCGGCCGACGAACCAGT
>DAOPYF010000245.1:0-1855 GCA_035352735.1 Treponemataceae bacterium
CCTCGCTCGAGGCCATGATCGCCCACGCCGACGAGATGCTCTACAAGGCGAAGGCGGCCGGCAGGAACCGCACCGAGGAATACCTCGGCTGAGTTCCCGACGGGGCGCGAGAACGGCGTCAAGCAAACCGGCCCTCGCTTAGCCCGCGACCACGAAAAACTTTAGCATCTCAGAAAGCTGCTCTGCCTGCGAGGAAAGTTCCTCGGCGGTGGCGGCAAGCTCCTCCGAAACGCTCGCGTTCTGCTGGATGACGGTGTTGAGCTGCTTTATCGCCTGCGAGGTTTGCTCGACCCCAGTCCGCTGCTCGGCGCTCGCCGCGCTGATCTCCTGGATGAGGTCGGCCGTTTTCCCGATGTCGGGAACGAGCTGCCCAAGGAGGGCGCCCACGTTCGTCGAGGCGTTAACCGTCGCGTTCGAGAGCACCCCGATCTCGCCCGCGGACGCGTGGCTCCGCTCCGCGAGCTTCCTGACCTCGGTCGCGACGACCGCGAATCCCTTTCCGTATTCGCCCGCCCGCGCCGCCTCGATCGCGGCGTTGAGCGCGAGGAGATTCGTCTGCCGTGAGATTTCCTCGATGATCGAGATCTTCGTCGCTATTTCCTTCATCATCCCGACCGCCTCGCCGACGGCGGCGCCGCTCTCCTCCGCGTCGGACGCGGCCTTGACCGCGATCTTACCGGTCGCTAAGGCGTTCTCCGCGCTTTGCGCGATAAGCCCGCCGGATTCGAGTACTTGCGCGGAAACCTCCTCCGAGAGCGAGGCCTGCTCGCTCGCCCCTTGGGCGATCTGCTGCGCGCTCGCGTTAAGTTCGTCGCTTCCCGTTTTGACGTATTTCGCGATCGCGCCGACGTTCGTGATGACCGATCCGACGCGAGACTTCATCTCCTCGAGGCTTCGCGCAAGATCCCCGAATTCGTCGCCTTGCGCGAGGATCTTCTTCTCGACGGCCGCGGTGAGGTCTCCGCCCCCGATCCCCTGCGCGAAGGCGCGCATCGCGTCGAGCGGAATCGATATCGCCCGATACAGCAAGACGGCACACAGGACCGAGACGACCAGGATTCCCGCGAGTATCGCGGCAAGGGACGCGAGGATCCTGTCGTACGATTCGTTCGAGGCGCGGTAATCCCCGGCGGTATCGTCGAGCATTATGTTCGTGAGCGAGTCCATCGCCCCGCGCATCGCGTCGAACACCTTAAAATACGCGCTTGAATAGAGCGCCCACGCTTCCTTATCGTTTCCCTTCGACAGAAGGTCTACGAGGTTTTGGGTAATCCGCGAAAGCTCCGCGTAGTTGTCATGGAAAGTCTTGAAGTCCTCGGTTTCCTTGCGCCCCGCCTCGCGGTACACCTTCTCGAATATGCCGAATCGCTCGAGGATCTGCCCCTGGTTATCGCCGACGTCCTTGAGATTCTTTTTTAGGGATTCGGCATCGCCTCCCTGAACGTTCTGGAAACAGAGCGACAGGGCAAGCGCGGCCTGGTAGGCGTCCCGATCGGCCTCTATCAGCTTGTCGATGCCGACAAGGCCCTGGTTATAGATATCCGACGTCGATTCGTGGATAACCCGAAGGGATACGAAGATAAACGCGAAACCAACCAAAAAAATGAGGGTAAGGAGAGAGAACGCGATAATAAGCTTGTACCTGACCCGCATATTGCTAAGTATTGACATCTCGACCTCCGTAACTGCTTTTCTATTTTTAAGCATAGCGAAGAGTCGAAGGAAATGCAAAAAAAAGGCAAACGGTCACCCAAGCCCGAACCGCACGCGGCGGTGCAATCCATAATCCCCGAGGTTTAACTTGCATCTTTGCGGCTTTTGGGAGAAAATGAAAGGAAGGAGCACGAAAAAATGC
>DAOPYF010000246.1:0-1767 GCA_035352735.1 Treponemataceae bacterium
GCCGACCGCGACTCCAAGCTCATCTGGAGCAAGGCCGACAAGAACGACGGCTCGTGGGGCGATCCCTCTCTCTTCGGAAGGGCCGTCTTCTTCAAGGTTGGCAGCGCCGACGTTCCGCCGGCGAAATAAGGCTTTCCACCGACGAGCGGCGCTTAGGCCCATAAAAGACCGACGGGAACCCCTCCCGCCGGTCGCTTTATCGTGCCCCGTCCCCGCGGGACGAAGTATCTGCCACGCGACGATCACAAATTGCTTACGCTGATTAAAAAAAGGAACGTAGTATATGCGCATACGGCATCTCGCTTTTTTCATGGGACTTTCATTGCTTCTACCGGCCGCGATAAGCGCCGAGGCGACGCAAAACGCCTCCCGTGTCGCCATCGTCGGGTTCGTTAACGCGACGGGGAGCGATCGCTACGACGCCGCGGCGAAAACGGCGACCGATAGCCTTCTCCTCACTCTCACCGGCCTGAACGCGTATCAAATCGTTCGAGCCGAGAACGGCGACGCGAACGGCGCTGGCGATTTGGTCGCGCTCTGCGATACCGGGCGATGCGACTACGCCATCTATGGCTCCATTCGCGCGGGAAAGGAGGGAACGCTCGACTGCGCGCTATCGGTCTTTCGGAGATCGGACGAAACGACGCCGGTGACCCGAACGGAAAAAAGCGTCTCGCTTCTCGGAATTTTCAACGCAACCGACGATCTCATCGCGACCGTGCTCGAATCCGTCACCGGCTCGCATATCGGGTTCGGGAGCATCACGCTCGAGCGCTCGGGCGCGGGCGATTATCTCGTCGAACTTGACGGCATCCCCATGGGGGAAAACGCCGTAGCGCTTCCCCGCGTCGTCGCGGGCGCGCACAGGATCATCATACGACAACGCTCGGGCGACGAAGAGCGCGTCGCGTTTGACGGCACGACGACGGTGACGGAAGGCGGCGACGCGCGCATCGCTTTCGCGCTCCCGGGAATCGACGAAACGCAGGATCTCATCGCGCCGCCAGAAGAACCTGGAACGGTCGTGTACATTCCCTACCCGGTGCAAATCTCGATCGACGGAGACGTTTCGGACTGGGCGACCGTTCCCGCGCAAAAAGTCTCAACGGGCCCGAGTAAAAGCCCCAATTCGCAGCAGACTCCCTATTTTGACTTTTCCGTCGCGGCTGACGAAACGCACCTCTACTTCCGCATGCACGTCGTCGACTCGAAAATAATCGCGAAAAAACACGGGAAAGATTTCTGGAACGAGGATTCGCTCGAGTTCTTTTTCAATCTTTCCGGCGACCTAACCGCAAAAAAGTACCGGCGGGGAATCGCGCAAATTACCATAACCCCCGGAGATATCGGAAAGAACCCCGGAAGCAACCTGACAATCAGCGGTATCGGTTCCGAGGCGGTGAAGGTTACGGGGGCTGTCTTTACAACTGCCGACGGATGGGGCTTTGAGGCCGCGGTGCCGCTCGACTCGGTCAGACCGGAGCAGGGTCTCGCGATTGGCGTACAGGCCCAAGCAAACGGGGCGACGAGGAGCGATCGGGACTGTAAACTCATTTGGAGCAAGGCCGATAAAAACGACCAGTCCTTCGCGAATCCCTCGCTCTTCGGCAAAGGAATCTTCTTCAAGGTCGGCAGCGCCGACGTTCCCGCGGCGCAATAAGCCTTTCCCCGACCGCCCGCGACGGGCGGCCGGGTTCGCGGCGGACTCCGGAGCGGCCTCGGTCGATAGCAAATCCCGCCGCTTTCGGCTATACTCTCCCCCTATGG
>DAOPYF010000247.1:0-1764 GCA_035352735.1 Treponemataceae bacterium
ATCGGCACGAACCGCGATGCTCGCGAGATGGGTTATGCACAAAATCTGCTTTCTTCCGGATAATTCCTTGAGGTGGCCGCCGACGGCGAGCGCGACCTCGCCGCCGATGCCCGTGTCGATCTCGTCGAAGATCAGGGTTCCCGCCTCGTCGGCGTCCGCGAGCACGGTCTTGAGCGCGAGCATGACGCGGGAAAGCTCTCCGCCCGAGGCGATCCGCGCGAGCGGCCGAACGGGCTCGCCGAGGTTCGCGCTGATCATGAACTCGATGTTGTCGAACCCGTAGGGACCGGAGCGCTGCATGGTGTCGTTGCCCTCGCGAAGGGCGATGTCGACGACGAAACGGGTGCCGGCCATGCCGAGCGAGCGAAGGATCGCCTCGACGCCCGTCTGGAGCGATGCCGCAGCGCGCTTGCGCTTTTCGGAAAGGGCCGAACCGGCGCGGTAGAGCGCGCCCTCGAGCTCGGCGATCTCGGCGTCGACGTGGGTGCGGTTCGTCTCCCACTGGGAAAGCTGCTCGAGCTGGGCCTCGGCGTCCGCGGCGTACTCGAGGATATCTGAAACGCTCGCGCCGTATTTTTTCTTGAGCTTATAGATGAGGGAAAGCCGCTCCTCCACGGCCTCGAGCCGCGCGGGGTCGAAGGAAAGCGAGTCTCGGTATTGCCTGAGGGTCTCGGCGAGGTCCTCGAGCTCGTACCAGGAGTTCTCGAGCCTGCCGAACTGGCTTTCAAGGCTCGCGTCGATCGCTGCGGCGCTCTCGAGGGACGCGCGCGTTCGCTTGAGGAGCGGGAGGCTCCCGTCCTCGGAAAGGAGCGACCCGACGACCTGGTCCATGAGGGCATAGAGTTTTTCGTGCTGGGAAAGCCGCTGTTCCTCGGCCTGGAGCGATTCCTCTTCCACGGGCTGAAGGCCCGCCTTCCGTATCTCGTCGACCGCGAAGGTCAAAAGCTCGATCTTCTGCGATCGCTCGCGCTCCGAGGTATTCATGTCGTCGCGGGCCTTTCGCTTCGCGGCGAGCGTGGCGTACTGCGCGGTAAACTCCGCGACCTCCGCCTCGAGCCCCGCGTACGCGTCGAGGAATCGCCTGTGCTCGTCGACCTTTAAAAGGGACTGATGGTCGTGCTGCCCGTGGATGTCGACGAGGAACGAGGTGAACTCGGCGAGCTCGGCGCGGGTTATCGGGGTATCCTGGATCCAGGTTCCGCTTTTCCCGTTCGCGCGGAGCGTCCGCCTCAGGAGGATGCGCCCGTCCTCGGGCTCGATGCCCCGTTCTGCGAGCCAATCGCGGGCCATCTTCGCCCCGGGCTCGAGGAGCACGGTCCCCGAGACGCGCGCTTCCTCGGAACCGGTCCTGATCGAATCGGGGCCGGCCTTTCCGCCGAGGAGGAAGGTCAGAGAGCCGATCAGGATGGACTTTCCCGCTCCGGTCTCGCCCGAGAGGATATTGAGTCCCTTTCCCAAGTCGAGGGAGACCGAGTCGATGAGGGCGAAATCCTTTACGGTGAGGTCTTCAAGCATGTCGTTCTCCGGACTTCTCGTCCCTTCCGACCGCGCGATTCGGCACCGGCGCGCCCGACCAATTGAGCTTCGAGCGGAGCGCGCCGTAAAACACGTCCTCGTCGCAGCCGATGAGCCGCGCGCGATCGGGCGCCTCGTTCACGAACACCGCGTCGCCCTCTTGGAGCGGGAAGGTTTCCTGCCCGTCGATGGATAAAATCGTTTCCTTATGCCGCATCTCGAGGACGGTGATCTTCATCGTCCCCGACG
>DAOPYF010000248.1:0-1732 GCA_035352735.1 Treponemataceae bacterium
CTGGGCGCCTACGCCGTATCGCGCACGACGAGCTCGGGCATGATGACGAGGTTCTCGCTCATCCCGTTCACCGAGGCCTCGAGCGCCAGAACGAGGGCCGCCGCGCCCGCGATCATGAGGCGCTGCCTGATCGTCGTGAGCGCGGGGCTCATCAGCGACGCGACGGGAAGGTCGTCGTACCCCATCACCGCGATGTCCTCGGGAACGCGCAAGCCCGCCTCGCGGGCGGCCTTGATAAAGCCGAACGCGCTCAAGTCGCCCGCGGCGCAGACGACCGCGTCGGGCATCTTCCCAGCATGCGAGAACCGCTCGAACCCGGCCCTGCCCGCCTCCGCGTCGAAGTTCGCGGCCTCGAATACGAGCGACTCCTCGAAGGGAAGCCCGAGCCGATGCATCGAGGTCAAGTAGCCGAGGAGCCGGGCCGACGCGACGGTCTCGGGACGATTGCCCTCGCTCGGGCCGTTGATGCACCCGATGCGGCGGCAGCCCCTCCCGTAGAGGTAGTTGATCGCGATCGACATCCCCTTTTGGTTCTCGAGGAGCACCGACTGCGCGCCGTTGACCGTGTCCTCGAGCACGATGAGCGGCTTTCCGACGCGCGAGTACTTCTCGACCGTCTCGCGCGAGGGCGGCGAGTTGATCGCGATGACCGCGTCGACCATGTTGAACGAGACGAGAGTCCTGAACGTCTCATCGCGGAACACCGACGAACCGCGGGTCGGTATGCCGATCATGGAAAGATTGAGGCCGAGCGCGGACATGGCGCGGTCGATGCCGCGGAAAACCTCGGAACCCGAGGGAGAGTCGAACATCGTCGTGAGCACCGCGATAAAGGAGCTCGTCTTGCCCGTCTTCCACCGCGCGAAGGTCTCAAGATACCCGGTCTCGCGGATCGTCTTCATCACGAAGCGCACGACTTCCGGCTCGATCGCCGAGGGGCTTATGAGCACCTCGAGGATCGTCTCGCACGAGAGGCAAGCTTTTTTCGCGACGTCCCGAATCGATACAGCCTGAGGCTCTTTCCCCATATATCGCGGCCCTCTGCCGTCAGAACTTCACCGTCGCGCTGAGGCCATTTGCCTCCACGACCTTCAGGCCCTTATCGAGATCGTCGGTCCTGATGATCACGACGGCGGTCTCGCCGACCTTGTCGAGCGCGGCGTAGAGATACTCGATGTTGACGCCGTTCTTCTCGAACACCGTAAGCGCGTCGGCGAGGCTCCCGACCTTGTCGGATATCGTCACCGCGAGTACGTCGGTCGTCTTCGTGGTGAACTGCGCCTTCGAGAGGATCGCGATCGCCTTATCGGGGTCGCCGACGATGATCCTGAGTATGCCGAAGTCCGCCGTGTCGGCGATCATGATCGCGCGGAGATTAACGCCGCCGTCCTTGAGGACGCGGGTCACTTCCGCGAGCCTGCCCGAAGCGTTTTCCAGAAAGATGGAAATTTGCTTGATCTTCATTGACTGCCCCCTTTCCTTAAATCTGGCGCCTGTCGATGACGCGCTTCGCCTTGCCCATCGAGCGCTCGATGCTCTTCGGCTCCACGAGCTTCACCTTCATGTTGATGCCGAGCTTGCTCTTGAGCACGGCCTCGATCTTGTTGCGCATCGCCTCCATGTCCTTCGTCTCGTCCGAGAACGCCGCGGGATTGACCTCGACGTGAAGCTCTGCCTCGTCGAGGTGCGTCTGCGCGCTCCGGTCGACGATGATCAGGTAGTTCGGCTCGAC
>DAOPYF010000249.1:0-1727 GCA_035352735.1 Treponemataceae bacterium
CGGGAAGCCCGGTGCTGTCCATCGCGTTTTTCCGCCGCGTGGCGTCGCGGGCCTGCCGCGCCGCGATTCGGGCCTTTGCCGCGAGCACGCTTTTATCGAGGATCGCGTTGATCACTTCCGGGTTCTGCTCGAGGTACAAGGTCAGCTGGTCGTTGACGAAGTTCTCGACGATTCCCTTAACCTCGGAGTTTCCGAGCTTTGTCTTGGTTTGCCCCTCAAACTGCGGCTCCGGAACCTTGACCGAAAGGACCGCGGTGAGCCCCTCGCGGACGTCGTCGCCGGAAAGGGTTTCTTCCATCTTCTTCGCAAGCTTCGAGTTCTTGAGAAAATCGTTGAGCACGCGGGTTAAGGCCGTTTTAAAGCCGACGAGGTGGGTTCCCCCCTCGCGGGTATTGATGTCGTTGACGAAGCTGAACATGATCTCGCTGAAGGTATCGTTATACTGGAGCGCGACCTCGACGGCGATATCGTCCCGCTCGCCCGTGATATACACCGGTTCCGGGTGAAGCACCGTCTTGTTCTCGTTGAGGTAGGACACGAAATGGCGAATACCGCCCTCGAACTTAAACACGATCTCCTTCGGGGTCGAGAGCCGCTCGTCGCGGAGAATTATCGAAATACCGGAGTTCAGGAACGCGAGTTCCCTGAGGCGATTGGCAAGGACGTCAAAATTATAGGTCGTGGTCTCCGTAAAGATCGTGTTATCGGCTAACCATCGTATCGTCGTTCCCCGTTTATCGGATTCGCCGAGCCGCTTGACCGGCGCTACGGGGTTACCCGTTTCGTATTTCTGGTAATGCTCATACCCTTCCTGGCAGACATACGCTTCCATCCAGAAAGAAAGGGCGTTAACGACGGACACGCCAACGCCGTGAAGCCCTCCGGAAACCTTGTAAGAACCCTTATCGAATTTACCACCGGCGTGAAGGCGCGTAAGAACGAGCTCGAGGGCGCTTATGCCTTCCCCGGGATGGATGCCCACGGGAATTCCGCGCCCGTTATCCTCTACGCGGACGATATCACCCTTTTCAAGGACGACCAAAACACGGTCGCAAAAACCCGCCATGGCCTCATCGATGCAGTTATCGACGACTTCATAAACGAGATGATGGAGTCCATCCGGTCCGGTGGAACCGATATACATACCCGGTCTTTTTCGCACGGCTTCGAGGCCCTTGAGTACGGTTATGCTATTGGCTGAGTAGGAAGGCGAATTCATTCTGTATCCTTATATGGTAGAAACGCGTTAGTTTCCACTATACTGTCATTGTCAAAAAAAGTAAAGAAGGGGTATAATGACACCCTATGGGTACTTGGGATTATAGCATCTTCTGGAAAGAAACCGTGAATCAGCTCAAGAGCGAACTCTCCGAACAGGAATATACCATGTGGTTCAACATGGAGTATGAAACCTCAGGGGAGCAGTCTCTCGTCGTCTCGGTACCCTCCGGATTCTATCGCGATCAGGTTAAGCAGCGCTATCAAGGGCGCATTGAGGAAAAGCTCTTCGAGCTTTCTGGACATCATATCACCGTCGATTTTGAAATCAAGCAACGCGCGAGGCACGAGGCTGCGGCCGACTCGACTGCGCAGGGTACGGCCCAAAGTTCGTCAAACGCGCCGGAAGACCGGGCGAAAAAAACGGCGAGCTCGAATTCAATTCAGGCATCGTCGCGCGCGGCCGAGCAAAAGGAACGGGGAAATCACCCGCTTCTTCGCGAGGACTA
>DAOPYF010000250.1:0-1697 GCA_035352735.1 Treponemataceae bacterium
TGCGGAATGCTCCAAGTGCAAGCGCACTGAACGCCGTCCGAAGGACTTCAAATAAGCACCGCCTTGAACAAGGCTTATCACGCGTTGGAAAGGGAGTCCTGAGTAGACCGCCTCTTGATAAGAGGGCCTATTCAGGGCTCCTTTTTTTTACCTTTCGCACCCGCTCAGGCTTGAGGAATACCGTTCCACGCGGCGAGTTGCGCCTCGATAAGCGACTTCCCTTCCTCCAGGATATGAACCGCATCGGCCTTCGTCTCGGGCGCGGGATAGATCTTGAGGATCTTTACCCGGTATTTTCCCCCTTTAAGGTTTTTCGCGAGCCCAAAAAGCGACGATACGCGCCAAACGCCGTCAAGCGCGCACACGGCCACCGGCAACGGAGCCCGTTCGACGAGACGGCGAAATCCCGCGGCGTGAAAGGTACCGACCTTTCCGTCCCGAGAGCGCGTTCCTTCGGGAAAGATGACGGGAATGCAGCCATTCTTCCTGATGCGCTCGGCGAAGGCGTCCACCGCGCGCATCGCCTGCGTCGGGCTTCCGCTGCGCTTAACGAGGCAATGCTGCCCGCTCCGAAGCAAGACGGAAATGAGCGGGATGCTCCTCCCGAGCTCTGCCTTCGCGACGAATCTGAGGCGTGCACCGTCGAGAAAGGTCCCGTAAAGCGGTATATCGAGTAGGCTTTGATGATTTGACATGACGATGTATTGGTCGGGAAGCTTGTCCTTGAGGTTCGCCTCTCCCGCGAATCGAAAGCCGATGTACGTACCGCTCATGGCGAACGCGCGACGGGCGCACACTGAGGTTATATAACTATTCACCTTCTGGCATCGTTTGCGGTCAAGGGCGTAAAAAACCCTATTCACGAGCGCCAACGGTATCAACGAAAGAAAATACGCCAATACGGTAATAAACCCCAGCATATAGCAGCCCCCGAAAGGAGAATGCGCAACGGCCATTCTTCTTGTGAATAGTATATCCTAACCGTATATAAAACGCTCAACCTTTCCCGTGATCTCGCGGAGCGGGACAAAAGCGCGCGCGGTCTCCGGAAGGCTTTCAAGGAAGATCGAGCCATACCGCTTCGCGAGAAGCCTACGATCAAGCACGGTCACGACGCCCCGATCGGTCTTTCTCCGCATCAGCCGGCCAAAACCCTGCCTAAAGCGCACGACGGCCTCGGGAAGGCTCAGCTCCATGAACGGGTTTCCGCCCGAAAGCTCGATCGCCTCGGATCGCGCGGAATGGACCGGGTCGTTAGGCACGCGGAACGGCAGCTTTACCATTATGACGTGAAGGAGCGCGTCGCCCGGCGCGTCGACGCCTTCCCAAAAGGAATCGGTCGCGAAGAGCACGCTCGACTCGTCCGCTCGAAAGGATTCGAGAAGCCGCGCGCGATCGTCGTCTCCCTGCTTGAGGATCGTCATCCCATAGGGCGAGAGGGCCGAACGGGCCACTTCGCACGCCGATCTCAGCGATTCATACGAGGTAAAAAGGACGAGGGCGTGGCCGGCCGACGCCTGCAAGAGCGATACGATCGCGGTCTCGATCCAGGGCTGAAAACCCGCTTCCTCGGGAAGCGGCGCGTCCTCGGGGATCGCGAGAAGGACGTTCGTCCGGTAGGGAAACGGCGAGTCGAAAGCGCTCGAGATAACCCGCTCTTCCTCGACGAGGCTGATCCCGGTTCGGTGCATCCAGTA
>DAOPYF010000251.1:0-1693 GCA_035352735.1 Treponemataceae bacterium
GAAAAGCTGCTATACTGCCGTATGTACACGCAAACCCTCGCCAAGCAGATGGAATTCCTCTGCGAAATCGAAAAGCTGAAAATCGTCTACCGCCAGAACATCGTCATCGACAAAAGCCGCGCGGAAAACAGCGCCGAGCATTCCTGGCACCTCGCGCTCATGGCCCTCGTGCTCAAGGATCATGCCGCCGACAGCGACGTCGACGTCCTTCGCGTCATCAAGATGGTTCTCGTCCACGATCTCGTCGAGATCGACGCGGGAGACACCTTTCTCTACGACGAGAAAGGCTACCTCGACAAGGACGACCGCGAAACGCGGGCCGCCGACCGCATCTTTGGCCTCCTTCCCGACCCCCAGCGCGATGAGCTTAAAAACCTTTGGCGGGAATTCGAGGAGCGAAAGACCCCGGACGCCCTTTTCGCCGCCGCGCTCGACAACATGCAGCCGGTGATCAACCACTACCTGAGCGAAGGCTCCGGGATCCGCAAGCACGACATAACCGTTTCGCAGATCATGGCGAAGAAAAGCTTTATCGGGGAGGCCTCCCCGGAACTCTGGGAATACACGAAAGAGGTTATCGGGAAAAGCGAGCGGGCGGGGTTTTACCGGCCCGAATAGCCCTCGCTTGCCGCCTGAGCCCCTTTCCGGCTATGCTTCTTCCCATGCGCATCATCATGAAAGACTGCAGCATCAGGCGGGGGAACGCGGCTATCATCAACTCCGTTTCCTGGGACACGGGAAACGCGGGCAACTGGCTCGTGACGGGCCCGAACGGAAGCGGGAAAAGCGTCCTCGTTTCGGCACTCGCGGGGCTCTACGATATCGTCCCTTCCGAATCGGGCATGTATGACGCGGGCGAAGGCGGATCCGTCGCGATCGTTTCCTTCGAGACCGCGGCCGCGCTCATCGAAGAGGAGAGGCGACGGGACGATTCGGACTTCGTCGAGGGGGGGGTCGACCCCGGCAGAACCCCGCGCGCCTTCATCATGGAGACGATGTACTTCGCCGACGCCCCGAAGTATCCTGAGGGCGCGGGTCTTGAGAATCATCCCGCGGTCGCCCTCTGCGGCATCGCCCCGATCCTCGACCGAGGACTCAAATACCTTTCGACCGGCGAGATCAGGCGCACACTCCTCGCCCACGCGCTTACCGCGCGCCCCGAGCTCCTCGTCCTTGACGAGCCGTATGACGGGCTCGACGTCGACTCGCGCGGCATGCTGCTCGACTTCCTCTCGACGGGACTCAAGGACACGCGCCTCATCGTGGTGATGGACCCGCGCGGCGCGCTTCCCGCATCCATTACCCATGTCCTTGAACTAAACAATCGCGCGGTTTCATTTTCAGGAACCCTCAACGCGTATCGCCGGCGTATCGACCGCGACTCGACGGCCGCGAATATCCAGGAATCCCGAGCGGCAAAAAACGCCACAGAGGGCACTCCGATTGCCACCCCCTGCGATCTCGCGGAAAAGCTCAATGAGGCAAGAGCACCACGTGATGAAGATTCGCCGCGTGCGGCCCCCTATGCGAACGAGCCGCTCGTCGAAATGCGCGGCGTGACGGTCGAATGGTCGGGACGCAGGGTCCTCGATGGGCTTTCCTGGACGCTCAACAAAGGCGAGCATTGGCTCATCCGCGGGCCGAACGGCTCGGGGAAGACGACTTTCCTCGAGCTCATCACCGGAGACAATCC
>DAOPYF010000252.1:0-1693 GCA_035352735.1 Treponemataceae bacterium
CCACGTAATCCATGCCGCCGTCCTCGTGGTTCTTGATCGCGCGGTCGACGAGGAGGATCGCGTTCTTCGCGGAAAGCCCGATGAGGAGGATGATCGACATTATCGAGAAGATGTTAAGCGTCTGCCCGGTGATCGCGAGCGAGACGAAGCCGCCTACGACCGCGAACGGGAGGCAGAACATGACCGCGATCGGGTAGATGAGCGAGTTGAAGAGGATCGCGAGGATCGCGTAAATGAGGATGACCGAGAACCAGAGCGCGGTGCCGAGGTTCCCGAAGGACTCGGACTGCATCTTTAGCCGGCCGGCCGGGCTTACCGTCACGCCGTCGGGGAGCTTGATCGACGCGGCCTTAGCGAGGATCTCCTTATTGATGTCGCCCGACGGCCTCCCGATCGCCTGCGCGGTGACCGAGATGGTCCCGATCCTGTTTACGCGATTGAGTACCGTCGGCCCGAAGGAGTTGTGTATTTCGGCGAACTGCGAGAGCCTGATCTGCTCGCCCTGGTTGTTCGTGAAGCTCATGTCCTTGATCTGGGCGGTGCTCGTCCGGTCGATGGAATCGAGAAGGATATTGATGTCGAATTCGCTTGAGCCCTCGGTGTACGTGAGGTCGGTGTTTCCCGAAAGCGCGTTTCGGAGAGAGGCGCCGACCGCGTCGAGGGAGAGCCCGAGGTCGGAGAGCTTCGTCCGGTCGATGTCGATCTGGAGCTCGGGCTTTCCGTTGCTCACCGACATGCGGACCTCGCCCGTTCCTCGCACCCCTTTCATCACGCGCACCCATTCCTCCGCGACCTTGTAGTTGTCCGCGTAGTTCGTGCCCGTCACGTTGTACTGGATATCGTCGCTCGTCATGTCGATGAGCCCGATTTGCATGACCTTTACCTTCACGCCGGGGATCTTCTTTACCGCGTCGTTGACCTCGTTGCCGATCTGGATTGAGCTCTTCGAGCGTTCCTTCCTCGGCACGAGCTTTACCGCGACTTGGCTCTTATAGTTGTTGGTCGACGAGGTCGAGCTGTCGTACCCGATCTTCGCGTACACGGTCTCCACCTCGGGCCGCGCGCGGAGCATCTTCTCGATGCCGGCGACGATCTCGTCATTCTGCTCGAGGGTGACGCGCTCGGGGAGCTCGAGGTTTACGTTGAACTCGCCGCGGTCGATCTGCGTCATGAACTCGCTTCCGACGGCGCCGGTCGCGACGAGGCCGAAACTGAGCACGAGGACGAGCACCGAGAGCGCGACCGTCACCTTCTTGTGCTTGATCGTCCAGGAGAGGACCCATTGAAAGAACGCGACGACGACGTTGAAGCCGCGATCGAACGCCTCGCCGAAGCGATGCATGAGGCCCGAGGCCTTCGAGTCCTCGCCGCCGATGATCTTTACCGCGAGCATCGGGGTGAGCGTGAACGAGACGAAAAGGCTTATCGCCGTCGCGATGACGAGGGTGAGGCCGAACTGAATGAGCATTCCGCCGATCGTGCCGCCCACGAGCGACACGGGAAGGAACGCGACGACGATGACCATGGTAACCGCGGTCGCGGCGAACGCGATCTCGCGCACGCCGACGCGGGCGGCCTCGACGATTCCCTTGCCGAGGGTCCGGTGCCGGTGGATGTTCTCGATGACGACGATCGAGTCGTCGACGAGGATACCGATGACGAGCGAGAGGGCGAGAAGGCTCATGAGGTTAAG
>DAOPYF010000253.1:0-1639 GCA_035352735.1 Treponemataceae bacterium
AACGGCCACACCTACCGGGCGGGGGGGAACCTCTACTACGACGTGACGAGCTT
Organism: Treponemataceae bacterium; assembly: GCA_035352735.1. Classification (GTDB taxonomy): domain Bacteria; phylum Spirochaetota; class Spirochaetia; order Treponematales; family Treponemataceae; genus Teretinema. Next base: position 54 of record DAOPYF010000253.1, read on the forward strand.
CCCCGACTACGGCAAGCTCGCGCGCATCAACCTCGACGACCTGAAGGCGGGAGCCCGCATCGACGTCGACGAGAATAAGCGAAGCCCCTACGACTTCGTGCTCTGGTTCACCAAGAGCAAGTTCGAGAATCAGGCGCTCACCTGGGACTCGCCGTGGGGCCGCGGCTATCCCGGCTGGCACATCGAGTGCTCGGCTATGAGCATGAAGTACCTCGGCGAGCAGTTCGACATCCACACCGGCGGCATCGACCATATCCAGATACACCACACGAACGAGATCGCCCAAACCGAGGGCGCGACGGGAAAGAAATGGGTTAACTACTGGCTTCACAACGAGTTCCTCGTCATGGACAAGGGCAAGATGTCGAAGTCGAGCGGGAACTTCCTGACCCTCCAGTACGTGATCGACCGGGGCTACGATCCCCTCGACTACCGGCTTTTCCTCCTCGGCGGCCACTACCGGAGCCAGCTCACCTTCTCGTGGGAATCGATGGACAGCGCGAAGAACGGGCGAAAGAGCCTCGTCAAGCAGATCGCGAAGATCGCCGGAACGGTCAAGCGGGAAATGCCCGCCCGGTTCGCCGAACTTCTCGCGAACGGAGAGAAGGCGCCGCTTTCCTTCGAGGCCGCGCTTGCCGGTCTCGGCGAGTCGGGGGCGCGGGACTATCTCGCGCGCTTCAGGACCGCGGTCGAGCAGGACCTCAATACCCCGCGCGCCCTTTCCGAGCTCCAAGGACTCGTCCGCGACCCGTCGATCGAGGCGCGAGACGCCCTCGAAGCGCTTTCCGCGATGGACGGCGTGCTGGGCTTGAGCCTCGTCGCGTCCGCCGCACGAGCCCTCGACGAGGAAGCGTCTCCCGCGCTCGAGTCGGATCCCCGCATCGACGCGCTCGTCGCGGAGCGCGCCGCGGCGAAAAAGGCGAAAAACTTCGCGCGAGCCGACGAAATCCGTAACCAACTCAAGGCCGAAGGCGTTATACTCGAGGATAGTCCCTCAGGCACGACCTGGCGGCGCGTTCCCGGAGGCAGGGCATGACCTGTAACATCATGGGGGTTCAGGTTGTTTGAACCCGCAAAAGCGCTCAATGCCGCCTCGGACGAGGACTTCAGGATAATCTACCAGGCCACGATGCCGGTCATCTTCAAGGTCGCGATTCACATCGCGGGCAACGAAGAGGCGGCCGAGGACCTGTGCCACGACGCGCTCATCAAGATGAGCGAGAAGGCGATGGTCTTTCCGTCGATCAACGACGCGAAATACTGGCTCATCCGCGTGGTCAAGAACGCCTCGCTCAACTACGCGAAGCGGAAAGGCCGCGAGCGGCGCGCGTACGAGCGGGCGCTCAAGGAAGACCGCCGCACCGTCGATTCGGGCGAGACGGAGCTCCTCAAGGGGGACTCGGTCAAGCGGGTGCAGGAAGCGCTCGAGAAACTGCCCGAGAACCTCCGCACCGTCCTTCACCTGAAGGAATACGCGGAGCTGAACTATAAAGAAATCGGACGCATGCTCGGAATAACCGAAGGCAACGTAAAGGTTCGGGTATTCCGGGCGCGCGAGCAACTTGCGAAACTGATAGGAGAGGAAG
>DAOPYF010000254.1:0-1605 GCA_035352735.1 Treponemataceae bacterium
TATACTCTGAAGCCATGAACACACAGGATCTCCTGCTCAGGCTCGTCATGAGCCTCGGGGTGACGATCAAGCTGACGGTCGTGTCCCTTATTATCGCGACCTTCCTCGGGATAATCTTCGCGCTCATGAGTATCTCCGTACGAAAGGCGCTCAATTTCGCCTCTTCGCTCTACCTTGACGTTATCAGGGGAACGCCGCTTATCGTTCAGGCGTTCTTTATCTATTTCGGCATTCCGCAGCTTTTACAGGCGATGGGGTTCCCCGTGCGCCTCTCGCCCGACCTCGCGGGTATCATCACCTTAAGCCTCAACGCGGGCGCGTACATGTCGGAGATTTTCCGCTCCGGCATCTTGGCGGTCGATAAGGGGCAGATGGAAGCGGCCCGTTCGCTGGGCTTGCCGAAGTCGCGCGCGATGCTCAAGGTCATCATACCGCAGGCGATCAGGATCGTAATCCCCTCGCTCGTGAACCAATTCATCATCACGCTCAAGGACACGTCGATCCTTTCGGTCATCGGGATCAGGGAGCTCACGCAGACGGGAAAGCTCGTCATCGCGACGACCTTCGAGTCGTTCAAGGTTTGGGCGCTCGTCGCGATCATGTATCTCGTCATCATTAAGATTCTGTCGGTGCTCTCGGTCCGGCTTGAGAGGAGTTTGAGGAATGGTAAAGGTATCCGTTAAGGGACTCGAGAAGAGTTTCGGCGAGCTTGAGGTTTTACGCGGCGTCGATCTCGACGTCGCGGAAGGCGAGGTCGTCAGCGTCATCGGGCCGTCGGGTTCGGGAAAGAGCACATTCCTCCGCTGCATCAACGCGCTTGAGGTGCCGACCTCCGGTACCATCGAGGTCGACGGGATCACGGTGACCAAGCGTCACGCCGACATCAATAAGATCCGAGAGAACATCGGGATGGTATTCCAGCAGTTTAACCTTTTCCCGCACCTCACCGTGCTCGAGAACATCACTATGGCGCCGATCGACCGAAAGCGCATGACGAAGGACGAGGCGGATGCTAAGGCCAACGAGCTTCTCGCCCGCGTCGGGCTTTCGGAGAAGGCGAACGCGTACCCGAAGCAGCTTTCGGGCGGTCAGCAGCAGCGCGTCGCGATAGCCCGAGCGCTCGCGATGCGGCCCGATCTCATGCTCTTCGACGAGCCGACGAGCGCGCTTGACCCCGAGATGGTCGGCGAGGTTCTCGCCGTCATGAAGCAGCTCGCGGCAGAGGGGATGACGATGATCGTGGTGACCCACGAGATGGGCTTCGCGCGCGAGGTCTCGGACCGCGTCATCTTCATGGACGGCGGCGTCATCGTGGAGGAGGGGAGCCCCGAACGAATATTCGGGAACCCCACCGAGCGCCGCACGATCGATTTCCTTAATAAAGTTTTGTAACGTTAACGGCGCGCGTTCCGACACGCCCCGTTAGCCCTTGATTCTCCGCGCGGCCTCGTCGGCCGAAAGGCCCTCGGCGCTTTCCCGCGTCTCGAGGTTCTTGAGGTTGAACGCGGCGCCGCCTAAAACACCGTCCGCGAACACTCCCCACTTAATCGATTTCTTCTCGGCCCACGCGTATTGCTGGGGCATCTTCTTCGCGTCGGGGAATAC
>DAOPYF010000255.1:0-1591 GCA_035352735.1 Treponemataceae bacterium
GCGCTAGTACCTGAAACTAGTGTGTCTACCAATTCCACCATCCGGGGATCGCGTCGTTTCCGAAGCGGACTTTAAGATAGCGGAAATGGCAACCGGCTGTCAAGGTCGCGCTAGGGCTAGGGCTTGTCGGCAGTCGGGTCCGGGACGGCGTCGCCCGCGGGCAGGGCTTGGGGCTGGGGCTGGATGATCTCGGGCGTGCGCGACGCGCGGTTCGCGAGCGCGATCGTCAGGGCGACTATCGCGGCGATGAAGATCACGATCGCGGCGAACGCGGCGATCTTTCGCTTTGAAAGCGACGGCTTTTTTCGGGGGCGGGCCGTCAGCTCGATTTCGGTGGGTTGCATTTCCGTCATGGTTCAGCTACCCGCCAAGGTCTCGAGGGCGATTTCCATCATCCCCCGGAAGGTCGTCTGCCGCTCTTCGGCCGTCGTCGAGGTGCCTAATGCGATATGGTCGGAGATCGTGAGGATCGCGAGCGCCTCGCGCTTAAACTGGGCCGCGAGGGTATAGAGCTCGGCGGCCTCCATCTCGATGGCGAGGATCCCGTATTCCGCCCAGAGCTTCCAGGTTTCCTTGTCGTCGTAGAACATGTCCGACGAGGTGACCGAGCCGACGAGCGGGGTGATCCCTTTCGCGAGCGCCGCCTCGTGCGCGCGCTTGACGAGGTTAAAGCTCGCGGTCGGCGCGAAGTGGCGCCCGCCGAAGCGATTGGTGTTCAGCGCGGAATCCGAGCAGGCGCTCATCGCGATCACGACGTCGCGAAGCTTCGCGGCGTTCGATACGGCGCCGGCGGTTCCGACGCGGATCGCCTTTTGCACCCCGTAAAACCGGAAGAGCTCGTTCACGTAGATCGAGAGCGACGGCTGTCCCATGCCCGTGCCCTGCACGGATATCTTCTTTCCTTTCCAGGTGCCGGTAAAGCCGTACATACCCCGGATCTCGTTATAGCAGATAGGATTATCAAGATAGGTTTCGGCGATGAACTTCGCCCTGAGTGGGTCGCCGGGGAGAAGGACTGAGTCCGCGATCTCGCCGGCTTTGGCTCCAATATGTGTACTCATACGCCTTATACTAGCAGGGAATTGCGGTTTATGCAAATTCTGCGGTATACTGAAGAAATGAGCGAAATCGTGCTGTTGACTCCCGAACGCTTCGGGTACGGCTTCATCTCCGAGAAATATCTTCCAAAAGGCACGAATGAGTATTACCTCAGGGATTTACAGGTCGATGCCCCGCGGCATTCCTGGAGAAATTTGACTTCCGATGAGATAACTCGCCTCGAAAACGCCGGGAATTCGTCCACCGACTGGAATCATGTCCTCGTTGAGGATCCCTTCAACGTTTCCGTGATCAAGAACTCCCTTTTCGCGGGCCTTGTTCGAATCGGCCCGATGGCACATGCCTATCTCCAGTACCATGACTTTACCACCCCCGTCGGGATCACGAACTCGCGGATTATCTCCTGCGATATCGGCGAAAACTGCGCGATCCACGATTGCGCCAACCTCTCCCATTATATAATGGAAAAAAACGTGATCCTTTCCCGCATCGACGAGATGGCGACGACCGATCACGCGAAATTCGGCGAGGG
>DAOPYF010000256.1:0-1585 GCA_035352735.1 Treponemataceae bacterium
CTTCGCCGCTCGGGCGCCTTGGGGCGGATTGAGTTCCCGCTCACGCTCGGCGACTGGAACGGCCTTCCGTTCAGGTGGTCGTCGGGCTTCGTGCGCGTCGCCTCGTTCATGGTGGGCGCCTGCGCGTGCGCCGGGTTTCTCGCCCTCGTCGTCGCGCTCTCCGGGCCCGTTCGGTTCAGGCAGGAGCCGGTGTACACGAAGCCCGGCACCGGCGTCGTTTTCGCGCTTGACGTAAGTCCCTCGATGGCCGCGCGGGATATCGGCGGGGAAACGCGCATCGACGCGGCGCGCGCGTATATCCGCTCGTTCGCCGCCAAGCGGCCGGGGGACTCGCTCGGGCTCGTCGCGCTCGGGCGGGACGCGGCGCTGCTCGTCCCGCCGACCCAGGACCATCGCGCGTTCCTCGCGCGGCTCGACTCGCTCGCGATCGGCGAGCTTGGCGACGGAACCGCGCTCGGGCTTGGGCTCGCGGTCGCCGCCGCGCACCTTTTGGGGCGCGACCCGGGGCGCGCCTGCGTGATCCTCCTCACCGACGGCGAGAACAATACCGGCGAGATCAACCCAAAGACCGCGGCCGGGATTTACCCCGAGAAGGGTATCGGGCTTTTCGTCATCGGCATCGGGACCTCGGGCGAGGTTCCGCTTGAATACACCGATCCCGCGACCGGCAAGCGATACGCGGGAACGCTCGACTCGAAGTTCGACGAGGGCGCGCTTCGCGACATCGCGCTCAAAGGCCATGGAACGTATATCTCCGCCGCGAACCGCGAGGCCCTCGACGCCGTGTTCGCCGCGATCGACGATTCGGTCCCCGTGTCCGCGTCCTCGTGGACGCGCACCGTGACGGACCCGCTCGAGACCCCGGTGATCTTCGCCGCGCTCATCCTCTTCGCGCTTTCCTGGGTTTTCGCGCGGCTCTTCCTCAAGGCGGTGATATGATGCCCGAGTTCTCGCATCCCCACTGCCTGCTCCTGGCCCTCGCCGCGATCCCCGCCGCCTTAATCTATTTCGTTCGGCTCAGGAAGGCGCGCGCGAGCCTCGCGGCCTTCATCGCGTCCGCCGAGCGGGGACAGGGCAGGGCTACGCGGGTGCGGCTCGGCCGCGCCCTCGGGTATCGCGCCATCTGCTTTATCCTCGCTTGGGTCGCGCTCTCGGTCGGCGCGTCGGGCCCCCGTTGGGGAACGCGGCTCGTCGGTCAGCGCCAGGAGGGCTCGTCGGTCGTATTCGTCGTCGATATCTCCCGAAGCATGACCCTTACCGACGTCGCGCCGACGCGCCTTGAGTTCGCCGCCCGGTACGCGTCGCTCCTCACCGAGCGCATGGAAAAGACCCCGTGCGGACTGGTGCTCGCGAAGGGCGACGCCGTCCTCGCGCTCCCGATAACCGCGGACCACCGCGCGGTCCGCGACCTTCTCTCCTCGCTCTCGCCCGCGCTCCTCACGAGCCCCGGCTCCTGTCCCGGAAAGGGCGTCGCGACCGCGCTCAAGGCATTCCCGGAAAACTCCGCGCAGTCGCGCGCGATCGTGCTCTTTACCGACGGCGACGAAACATCCTCATCGCTCGAGGACGCCGCGCGGGGGTGCAA
>DAOPYF010000257.1:0-1575 GCA_035352735.1 Treponemataceae bacterium
GCGGGAATCGCGACCGCCCGGGCGTCCCCCGAGGCGAGGCTCGCTACCGGGAACGCGATCGTGGGTACATCCGCTCGCGCAGGGCTTTCCGCGCGAGCCGCGAGCGCGAGGCAAGCGACCGCGATCGCCAGAATGGCTTTCTTTGCTATCATCCCGTCGGTTCTCCTTTCTTGAGTATAGCACCCCTTAGGCGAACGCACGCGGCAAAAAGCGAGACTATTTGCGCTGGGAGTGACGCCGCGCAAGGCGAACTCCGCTGGATCATTGAATGTCGCGCCTTCGGCGTACGCGATGAAATGGCCGATGAACGAAAACTCGCCCTTCCGTTCGCGGATTTCGCGGGGTCAATCGGCGGGCTCGGTGAACCAGGGACGAACGTGATCCTTCGCGAGCCAGCGCCTGACGAGCGTGATGTCCGCGTCCGTTATCTCCCGCAGGATAGCGCTTGTTGCCTTCATGCGTTACGGTATACCATCATGCATCATGTCGAATAAACCGCGCGCGCTCGCGTACACTCTTTCCTGCGTGGCCCTCTGGGCGCTCATTCCCGCCGTCTCCAAGCTCGGTCAGGACGGGCTCGACAGCCATCAGTTCCTGTTCTGGTCGAGCCTCGTATCGTTCATCGCGTTCGCCGTCGCGAGCGCGGCGGGCGGAAAGCTTCCGGCGCTCCGCGCGTACCGCGCGAAGGACTGGGCCCTCATGGTCGCGCTCGGGCTTCTCGGCACGTACGTATACTACATCCTGCTGTACCTCGGGTACGCGAGGGCCGAGGGCTTCGAGGTACTCGTGCTTCAATATACCTGGCCCGTCTTCATCGTTCTTTTGTCGGTCCCAATCCTTCGCGAGCGGTTTACCGCCCGTCGCGCGATCTCGTGCGCGCTCGGCTTCGCGTCCGTCGCGCTCGCGCTGACGAAGGGGAACCTCGCCGGCGTCAGGCTCGGTAATCTTTGCGTTGACGCATATGTTCTCGTCGGGGCGCTTTCGTTCGCGCTCTTTTCGGTACTCGGCAAAAAAGCGTCCTTCGAGCCGTTCACGATGAATGCCGTCTTCTTTCTCGTCGCGACGGTCGCCTCGGCTGTCTCGATGACCGCATTCTCCTCGTTCGCGCCGCCTCCAGCGCGGGCCTGTTTGCCCGTGCTCGTCAACGGTCTCTTCGTCAATGGTTTTTCGTATGTTCTGTGGATCAAGGCACTGCGCGCGGCGGACGCGTCGTTCGTCGCGCCGTTCGTATTCCTGACGCCCGTCGTCGCGGCGTTCTACCTCGTGGCGTTTTTCTCGGCCCCCATATTGCCGGTATACGGCGTCGCGCTTGCCCTCGTCGTCGCGGCGGGCTTCGTCAACGGGAAGGGGAATCCCCCGTGAACAGCCGTGCCGCTTGCCCGCGTACCGTCCGCGCCTGCCGCGTCGGCTCGGCCGCGCGGGGCATCGCGCAGCGGTAAGCGAGTCCCCCGCGCCTGCCGCGTCGGCTCGGCCGCGCGGGGCATCGCGCAGCAGTAAGCGAGTCTCCCGCGCGGGTAAAACCCTACGCCCGCTTCTCGAGCATCTCCGAGGTCTGGAAGAACTTGATCGCGGGGT
>DAOPYF010000258.1:0-1549 GCA_035352735.1 Treponemataceae bacterium
CGTCGACGAGGATACCGATGACGAGCGAGAGGGCGAGAAGGCTCATGAGGTTAAGGGTGAAATTCGCGAAGCCCATCCCGATGAAGGTGGTGAGGAGCGTCGCGGGAATCGCCATCATGACGATGAACGCGTTCTTTATGTCGTGGAGGAACAGAAGCATGATCACGCCGACGAGCACGATCGCGATCGCGATGTCGCGGACGACGTCGTTCGCGGACTCGAGCGTGAATATCGAGGAATCCTGGGCGACCTTGAACTTGAGGCCATGGTCCGCGTACTCGCGCTCGAGGCTAGAGAGCTCGGCGTGAATCGCCTTACTCACCGATACCGCGTTCGCGCCCGACTGCTTGACGATAAGCAATCCGATCGTGTTGTCGCCGTTGAACCGGATAATGCTCGCGGAGTCCGCGAGCGAATCCTCTACCTCGGCGACGTCGGAGAGCCTGACCGTGCGGCCCTTCCCCATGTCCTTGAGGACGAGAGCGCGCATCTCGTCGAGATTCTTGAGCTTTCCGGCGATACGGACGACGTACTGCCCGTCTTTATCCTTGATGTTACCCGCGGGGAAGTCGAGGTTTGCCGCCTTGATCTTCTGGGAGACGAGAAGTATGGGGATGCCGTACTGCTCGAGCTTCGCCTGGGACACGTTGACGCGGATCTCGCGGGCGTTTCCGCCGAGAAGGGTGATCTGGCCGACGCCCGGTATCTGGTTAAGCTGGGGCTGAATTGTGTCCTTCACGAGCTGGTAGAACTGCCCGGGCTCATACTTGCCCGTCGCCGCGAGCGACATGATCGGCAGGTCGTCCATCGAGAACTTATAGAGTCCCGGCGTGTACGCGTCGTCGGGGAGGTCGTTCGCGATCTCGTTGATCTTACGCTGCACCTCCTGGAGCGCGAGGTCGACGTTCGTGTCGGCGAGAAACTCGATCTGCACGAGGCTCATGTTCTCGTACGAGTTTGAGGTCACTTCCTTGATGCGCGAGACGCTCGAGACGGCGTCCTCGACCTTGCGGCTCACGAGGTCCTCGACCTCGTTCGGGGAGGCGCCCGGGTACGTGGTCATGACCACGACGACCGGTATCGATATGGACGGCGTGAGCTCGTACTTCATGTTCTTATACTGGTTGATCCCGAACACGGCCGCGAGGCCGAAGATCACGATGACCGCGATGGGCCTAACGAGGGGGATATCGAGTATTTTCATTATTTGTCTCCGACGACGTCGACGGCCATGCCGTCGGCAAGGTTATTCTGGCCGTTCACGACGACCTGGTCATCGTTCGAAAGGCCCGACAGGAGCTCGAGGTCGGTACCGTACTCGCCGCCGACCGCCAGGTCCACGAGCCGCGCGACGCCGTCTGAGACGACGTATACCTGCGGCTTCTGGAACGAGCCGACGAGGCTCGCGCGCGGGATCGCGACGATGCTTCGCTTGCCGAGGTTGATGCCGACGCGCGCGGACATGCCGTCGTAGAGCGGGCGCTTCGCCGTCGGCTTGATCTTGATCTCGACGGGGAACGAGAGGGAGGCGTCGCCCTTGGGGCTCACC
>DAOPYF010000259.1:0-1549 GCA_035352735.1 Treponemataceae bacterium
GGTGAGCCCCAAGGGCGACGCCTCCCTCTCGTTCCCCGTCGAGATCAAGATCAAGTCGACGGCGAAACGCCCGCTCTACGACGGCATGTCCGCGCACGTCGGGATCAACCTCGGCAAGCGGAGCATAGTCGCGATCCCGCGCGCGAGCCTCGTCGGCTCCTTCCAGAAACCCGAGGTGTACGTCGTCCGCGAGGGCGTCGCCCATCTCGCCGAGGTGACGGTCGGCGGCGAGTACGGCACCGACCTCGAGCTCCTTACGGGCCTTTCGAACGACGACCAGGTCGTCGTGAACGGGCAGAATAACCTCGCCGACGGCATGGCCGTCGACGTCGTCGGAGACAATCAATGAAAATACTCGATATCCCCCTCGTTAGGCCCATCGCGGTCGTCGTGATCTTCGGCTTGGCGGCAGTGTTCGGGATCAACCAGTACAAGAACATGAAATACGAGTTGACGCCCTCCATGTCGATCCCGGTCGTCGTGGTTTCGACCATATACCCGGGCGCATCGCCGAGCGAGGTCGAGGACCTCGTAAGCCGCAAGATCGAGGACGCCGTCTCGAGCGTCTCGCGCATCAAGAATGTTACCACGAACTCGTACGAGAACATGAGTATCGTCCAGATCGAGTTCCTCGCCGACACGAACGTCGACCTCGCGCTCCAAGAGGTACAGCGGAAGGTCAACGCGACCGCAAACGACCTTCCCTCGGACGCGAAGACGCCGACGCTCGTTAAGTTCTCGCTGGATGATATGCCGATCATGTCGCTCGCCGCGACGGGTAAGTACGAGCCGGGAGCGTTCTATCAGCTCGTGAAGGACACGATCCTGCCGAACCTGAACCAGATACCGGGCGTCGGCCAGATCACCCTTCTCGGCGGAAACGCGCGGGAGATCCGCGTGAACGTGTCGCAGGCGAAGCTCGAGCAGTACGGCATCCCAATCCTCCTCGTCTCCCAGAAGATCAAGGCTTCTAACCTCGATTTCCCGGCCGGCAACATCAAGGCTACGGACGGGCAGTACGTCGTCCGCATCGCGGGAAAGCTCAAGAACCTCGACGAGATGCGCAACCTCGTCATCAAGGACTCGGGGAAAGGCCGCCCGGTTAAGCTCTGCGACGTCGCCGAGGTTGAGGACACGCTCGCGGACTCCGAGAGCATTCTCCGGTTCAACGGCGAGAACACGATCGGCCTTCTCATCGTCAAACAGTCGGGCGCGAACGCGGTCTCGGTTAGCAAGGCGATTCACGCCGAGCTCGCGAGACTCGAGCACGAGTATGCCGACCAAGGCCTTAAATTTAAGGTCGCACAGGACACCTCCGTGTTTACCCTCGAGTCCGCGAATGACGTCGTCCGCGACATCGTGATAGCGATCGTGCTCGTCGGCGTGATCATGCTTCTGTTCCTCCATGACATCAAGAACGCCTTCATCGTCATGATGGCGATCCCGGCGACCCTGCTCACGACCTTCATCGGTATGGGCTTCGGGAACTTCACGCTTAACCTCATGAGCCTTCTCGCCCTCTCGCTCGTCATCGGTATCCTCGTCGACG
>DAOPYF010000260.1:0-1530 GCA_035352735.1 Treponemataceae bacterium
CGATGACACAAGACTGTTACTATATCTTCCGTTCAAGCGAATTATACCTGAATCCGGATAATACCCTCCCGACGGGCCTGCCCGAGGCCTTCTCCGGCATGGTCGTCGATTCCCTGAGCCTGGAGCTCCTCGGTCGGCCAAGCAGAGCTATCCTGCTCCGGGACGAGGCCCCGCGCGCGGAGGTTGTCCAGCGCTCGGTCTCCGGCCCCGGCTCAAGCCCCGTTTCCACGGGTTCCTGGGTCAGGCTCCGGTCAATCACCGCGTCGGAGGATCCTACGCTCCGCCGCTACGCCGCGCCCGCCTCCCGCGCGCTCGGGCTCATCAATTGGCACGACGCGACGCGGTTTTGCCCCCGATGCGGCGCCCCGCTCGAGGACCATCCCGTCGAGCTTGCCCGACTGTGCCCCTCTTGCGCGCGCATCCTTTTCCCCCGCATATCCCCCGCCATCATCGTTTTGGTCCGAAAGGAAGGGAAAATCCTCCTCGCGCGGCACGCGCAGCGGAACCAGGACGTGTACTCCTGCCTCGCGGGCTTCCTCGAGCACGGCGAAACCCTCGAGGAATGCGTCGCCCGGGAGGTTAGGGAGGAAACGGGGATCGCGGTAAAGAACGTCTCCTACGTGGGGAGCCAGAGTTGGCCCTTCCCGGACCAGCACATGGTCGCCTTCTACGCGGACTGGGCTTCGGGCGAGATCGCGGTCGATAAGAACGAGATCGCCGAAGCGCATTGGTTCGACCCCGAGAACCTGCCGAACACCCCGATGCCGGGAACCGTCGCGTGGCGGCTCATCCATGGGGTTTTGGCCCCATCGTCCAAAAACTGAACGGTTTCTGTTGACCCCCGCGCGCCGAAATTAGTATCTTTTTTTTGAGGTTGGTGATGAAGAAACACGCAGAACAAGAATCAGAAGTACCGGGAGCCAAGACCGTCCCCGAAGGGGCCGCCGCGAATCAGGCGGAAAGCGGTAAGGCTGAGGGTACGGCTCCGGAAGCGCAAAGCACAACCCCTGACGCAGCGAGCGGAAAGGAATCGGCCGCACCGGGCGATAAACCCTCGGCGGGCGATAAAGCCGCAGCGGGCGAAAAGGCCTCGACCGGCGCGGGACAGGCGGAAAAAGACGCCCCGAAGAAGCCCGATCCGGCCGAACGGATCGCCGAGCTCGAGAGAAAATGCGCCGAGATCCAGGATCAGTATCTCCGCAAGGCGGCGGATTTCGATAACTACCGCAAGCGGATGATCAAGGAGAAACAGGACGCGATCGATTACGCGAACGCGAACCTCCTCGTCGACCTCGTGCAGGTACTCGACGATTTCGACCGAGCCCTTCAGGCGAGCTCTGCCGCCCCCGAGGCGAGCGCCTCCGATACGCACGGCGCGGCCATGCTCGACGGCGTCCTCATGATCCGCAAGCAGCTCGGCGGCCTTCTTGAGTCGAAATACGGGCTTGCCTATTACCCCTCGAAGGGAGCGGCCTTCGATCCGGCCATCCACGAGGCGATCAGCAGCGTGCCGCGCTCCGACGTGAAGGA
>DAOPYF010000261.1:0-1526 GCA_035352735.1 Treponemataceae bacterium
ACCTCGCTCGCGCCGGGATCGAAGTCGATCGCCGCGATGTTCGACTCGGGGTAGCGCCGCCTGAGTTCCTTGATCATCCCCTTCCCCGTGACGTGGTTCGGGAGGCACGCGAAGGGCTGGACGCACGCGATGCTCGGCACGCCCGTATGGATGAGCTCTATCATCTCGGCGGTGAGGAACCATCCCTCGCCGGTCATGTTGCCGAGCTGCACGATGTCGTCGACGCCCTCCTGCAGGCGGTAGATCGACTCGGGCGGGGTGAACCGCCGGCTCTGCCTCAGGCGCTTCTTGATCTCCGCGCGGTAGAGCTCGAGCGCCCATACCGCGATGTGCGCGCCGCGCTCCGCAGCCCTCGGGAAGGCGAGCTTTCGGTGCTTGTAGATGCCGTTGCTGAAGGAGTAAAAGAGGAAGTCCGCCAGGTCGGGGACCACGCACTCGGCGCCCTCGCGCTCGATCGTCCCGAAGATGTCGTTGTTCGCGGTCGGGTGGAACTTGACGAGGATCTCGCCGACCACGCCGACGCGCGGCTTTTTGACGTCGAGGAGCGGGAGCGCGTCGAACTCGCGCACGATCTCCCGGATCAGGCGGTGGTACGCGAGGATGGAGCCCGACTCGACTACCGCGTCCGAGAGCGCGTTGAACTTCTCGTAGAGCGCGTTCGCGCTTCCCGGCTCGGCCTCGTAGGGTCGGGTGCGGTAGAGGACGCGCATCAAAAGGTCGCCGAGCATGATCGCCATCATCGCGCGATGGAGGAGCCCGAGGGTCGGCTGGAAGCCGGGGTTTTTCTCGATCCCCTGCGCGGAAAGGGAGATGACCGGGATATGGCCCCAGCCGATGTCCGACAGGGCGCGCCTGATGAAGCCGATGTAGTTCGTCGCGCGGCAGCCGCCTCCCGTCTGCGAGATGAGGAGCGCGACCTTATTGAGGTCGTACGCGCCCGACTTGAGCGCGGCGATCATCTGTCCGGCGACGATGATCGAGGGATAGCACGCGTCGTTGTTGACGTACTGGAGCCCCGTGTCGACGGCCTTCGTGTCGACGTCGGGGAGGATCACGAAGTCGTAGCCGGCCGCCTCGAAGGCGTGCTGGAGTATCCTGAAATGGATCGGCGACATCTGCGGCGCGAGGATCGTGTAGTTCTTCTTCATCTCTTTCGTGAAGATGGCCCTCTTGTGGACCGCCGAGCTGTTCTTCACCTTCGTCTCGTTCCGGTCGCGCACGCGGATCGCCGCGATGAGGCTCCGCATGCGGATGCGCACCGCGCCGAGGTTCGAGCCCTCGTCGATCTTGACGAGGGTGTACATGCGGCCCTTCGCCTCGAGGATTTCCTGCACCTGGTCGGAGGTGACGGCGTCGAGGCCGCAGCCGAAGCTCGTGAGCTGCACGAGCTCGAGGTCGCGGTTCGTCGTCACGTACTGCGCGGCGCGGTAGAGCCGGTTATGGTAGGTCCACTGGTCGACGATCCGGAGCGGCCGCTCGACGGCGCCGAGGTGCGCGACCGAGTCCTCGGTGAGGACGGCGAGCCC
>DAOPYF010000262.1:0-1505 GCA_035352735.1 Treponemataceae bacterium
ACCTGAAGGGTCTTCTCGCGGGTAAGCTCGCCCTCGCGAATCTCGCGAACGAGGTTCTCGAGCTGCTTCCGGCTCTCCGCGAGGAGGTTCTCGAGCCGCCGGTACCCTTGCGCGCGAAGCTCGTTTTCCTTCTGCCTGAGCTGCAGGTCGCGGAGGTCGGTCTTGCGCCTGCGTTCCCTGAGCGATTCCTCTTCCTTCTTTTTTTCCTGCTCGAAGCGCTCGAGCTCCTCGTGCTTTTCGGTGAGGCCCTTGATGAGCGCGGAAACGTCCGCGCGTTCCTCGACGAGATAGCCGCGCGCACGATCGACGATGACTGCGCCGAGCCCGTTCCGCGCCGCGATGTCGAGCGCGTGGCTTTCGCCCGGGACGCCCATGAGGATGCGGTAGGTCGGCGACAGGGTATTCTCGTCGAAGTCGACGGAGGCGTTGACGCACGCGCGGTGCGTGTAACCGTAGTTCTTGAGGATGCCGTGGTGGGTCGTCGCGAGCACGACCGATCCCTTTTCGAGAAGCTCGTCGAGCACGGCCATCGCGATCGCGCTTCCCTCCTGCGGGTCGGTGCCGCTCCCGAGCTCGTCGAGGAGGATGAGGCTCGCGCGTCCCGCCTCGCCCATCATGGAGGCAATGTTCTTCATGTGCCCCGAGAAGGTCGACAGGGACTGGTCGAGCGACTGCTCGTCGCCGATGTCGCACCCGATGAAATCGAATATCGGGAGCGCGGTGCGCTCCCCCGCGGGCACGGGCCAGCCGGTCTGGTTGATGAGCGCGAAAAGTGCGACGGTCTTGAGGGTGACGGTCTTGCCGCCCGTGTTCGGGCCCGTGACGATGAGCACGCGGCCGCCGGGGGAGAGCACGAGGTCTATCGGCACGGCGCGCGCGCCTAAAAGCGGGTGGCGGCCCTGCCTGATCGCGACGAGCGGGGTCTCGTCCCCTTCGGAGAACGGACGGTCGAGGGCGAAGACGCCGCGCGTGAGTTGGCCCCAGCGCGCCGCGGCGCCGATGCCGTCGAGGAAGACCATGAGGCCAAGCGCGGAAGCGAGCTCTTCGTGATGGGGAGCGAGGCTCGCCGTCAGTTCGCGAAGGATGCGCGCGACCTCGCGCGAGAGCCGGTGTTCCTCGGTGACGAGATCGTTGTTCCGGTCTACGACGTCCTCGGGCTCTATGTACACCGTCTGCCCGGACTGCGAGACCTCGTGCACGATGCCCCGCACCCGGCTCTTCACGCTCGCGCGCACCGCGATGACCTGCCTGCCGTCGCGGATGGTCGGGAGGGTCGACTGGAGCGCGCCCCGGAGATCGTCGTCGGAGAGGTAGCGGCCGACGAGCCGCTCGATGTCCTGCCTGATCTTCAGGATGCCCTGCCTGATCGCGCGGAGCTCGGGCAAGTCGCGGACCTCGCCCGAGCGGTCGATGACGCGGAAGATCGCGTCCGCGCACGCGGAGAGGTCGGGGACGGCGAGCGCCGAGGCGATGACCGGGCCGTCGGCGGTCGAGTACGCCGCCGC